>NZ_JBJHAI010000015.1:0-103111 GCF_054050955.1 Modestobacter sp. SYSU DS0290 | reverse complement strand
TGTTAAGCACGCCGCCAGCGTTCGTCCTGAGCCAGGATCAAACTCTCCGTAGATGAATTCAACCCACGGCTGAGAACCGAGAGCTAGCACTCTCGATGTCAATCAACCAAAGGAATCCCCAACCCAGTCACCCGAAGGCGACCAAGCCGAATGGGGGTTTAACTATATGGCACTGACTTTCGGCACGCTGTTGAGTTCTCAAGGAGCGGACGCGCACGAAACCCGACCGAATTGCTTCGGCCCTCGTTCGCGGCGGCTTGTCCCACGTTACGCCGTGCACGGCTCGCTGTCACACCCGGGGGTCTGACCTCGCGGCTTCCGGCCCTTCCGGCCCGGTCTCGCTCGGCGCAGAGAGAAAGTTACGTGGCCGGACGGGGCTCGTCAAACCGCAGATGGCCAGTCGGTGGCCGTTCCGCCTCCCATGGGACCGGTTGCACGGCGAAGGCCCAGGTCAGCCGCGTGCGGTCGCCGCAAGACTGCGAGCCAGGTCACGTGTCCTGCGGGTGTCCGGGCGCCCCGCGAGCCCCGTCCGCACCACGGGGGACCGCTCAGAGTCCCAGCAGGGACTCGATCCCGACCGTCAACCCGGGGCGGTTGCGGACCTCGCGCACCGCCAGGAGGACACCCGGCATGAAGGAGGCCCGGTCGTAGGAGTCGTGCCGCAGCGTCAGCGTCTCGCCGGCCGCCCCCATCAGGACCTCCTGGTGCGCGACGAGCCCCGCGAGCCGGACCGCGTGCACGGGGACGCCCTCGACGTCCGCGCCCCGGGCGCCTGGCAGGGAGTCCGACTCCCTGGTCGCATCAGGGGCGTCCGGGACACCGGCTGCCCGCCGGGCGGCGGCGACCAGGCGCGCGGTGCGGGCGGCCGTGCCGGACGGGGCGTCGACCTTGGCCGGGTGGTGCAGCTCCACGATCTCCACGGAGGGGAAGAACCGAGCGGCCTCCTGCGCGAAGCGCATGAGGAGCACCGCGCCGATGCCGAAGTTGGGCGCGATGAGCACACCGAGGTCGGGCTTCGGTTCCAGCCACTGGGCGATCGTCGCCAGACGCTCCTCGTCGAAGCCCGTCGTCCCCACCACGCAGTGGATGTTCTGGTCGATGCAGAAGCGGATGTTCTCCATGACCGAGTCGGGTCGGGTGAAGTCCACGACCACCTGCGCGCCCGCGTCGGCGACGTTGAACAGCCAGTCCCGCTCGTCGACCATGGCGACGAGCTCCATGTCCGCGGCCGCGTCGACGGCCCGGCAGACCTCGGTCCCCATCCGGCCGCGGGCACCGAGCACGCCGACCGGGATGAGCGGGGCCTCCCCGGCAGGGGCGTCGGGGGCGGTCACGGTCGCGGTGGGGGGTGTGCTCACCCAGCGATGCTCACCAACCCGGCCCCCGGGCGCAAGGCGGCCCACCCGACAGCGGTAGATCAGGCCGGGGAGGTGCGGCGCCGTCGGGCGAGCGCCGCCCAGGCCGCCAGGCCGACCAGCACCCCGACCACGTCGGCGAGCAGGTCCGCCACGGAGGCGTCCCGGCCGACCAGGTCCGTGCCCTGGAGCAGCTCGCTGACCGCTGCGTAGAGCACGAGGATGCCGGCCAGAGCGGAACGGCCGACGCCGGCCCACCGTCCGCTGACCGCCAGCACGGCGAACAGCAGCAGGTGGACCAGCTTGTCGACGCCCGGCGGGCTGTCCGGCACGTCCGAGGGCGGCGCGAACAGCACCGCCAGGGAGATCAGGACAGCGACCGCGAAGGCGCCCCGGGACAGGGCGCCGTGCACCCGCAGCGGTGAGGACACGGATCAGCCCAGGAGGGCGTCGAGGTCACGCTCGCGGTACGGGCCCACCACGGCCAGGCAGGTGGGCCGGGTCAGCAGGTCGTCGGCGACCGACCGCACCTGCTCCTCGTCCACCGCGTCCAGCCGCGCCAGCACGGTGCGCACCGGCAGGTACTCCCCGTAGGAGAGCTCGCTCTTCCCGAGCCGGCTCATCCGCGAGCCGGTGTCCTCCAGGCCGAGCACCAGGCCGCCCTTGAGCTGCCCACGACCACGGGCCACCTCGTCGCTGCGCAGCCCGTGCGCGGCCACCTCGGCCAGCTCGGCGCGCACCAGCCGGAGCACCTCCGGCACCCGCTTGGGCGAGCACCCGGCGTACACCGAGAAGGTGCCCGTCCCCGCGTAGTGGGTCAGTGACGATCCCACGCTGTACACCAGCCCGCGCTTCTCCCGGACCTCCTGGAACAGCCGCGAGCTCATCCCCCCGCCCACGGCGGCGTCGAGCACCGCAGCGGCGTACCGGCGGTCGTCGAGCCGGGCGAGGCCGACGCTCCCCAGCAGCAGGTGGGTCTGCTCGGTGCGCCGGTGGATCAGGCCGGCCGGGCGGGCCGGACCGTCCGGCCGGACGTCGTCACCGGACCGCAGCGGGTCCGGTCCCCCGGTCCCGGTCAGCCGGTTCCCGAAGGCCGCGGTCACCAGGTCGACCACCTGCTGGTGGTCGACGCGTCCCGCGGCCGAGACGACGATCGAGGGCACCCGGTAGCGCGAGCGGTACCAGCCGTCGACGTCGTCGCGGGTCAGCGCCTCGATCGACTCGATGGTGCCGAGCACCGACCGGCCCAGCGGTGAGTCGCCGAACAGGGTCTCGGCGAACAGGTCGTGCACGGCGTCGGCGGGCTCGTCGTCGCGCATGGCGATCTCCTCGAGCACCACCGTGCGTTCGGACTCCAGGTCGGGTGCCGTGTTCAGCGCCTCGGTGACGAGGTCACCCAGCAGCGTGACGGCCAGCGGGAGGTCGCTGGCGAGCACGTTGGCGTAGTAGCAGGTGTGCTCCTTGGCGGTGAAGGCGTTCATCTCACCGCCGACGGCGTCCATCGCCGTGGCGATCTCCAGCGCCGTCCGGCTCCGGGTGCCCTTGAAGAGCAGGTGCTCCAGGAAGTGCGAGGAGCCCCCCAGTGCCGGGCTCTCGTCCCGGGAGCCGACGCCCACCCAGATGCCCAGGGTCGCCGAGAGGACCCCGGGCATCGTCTCGGTGACCACCCGCAGCCCGCCGGGCAGTTCCGTCCGCTCCACCCGGCCGCCGACCTCGTCGACGTCCAGCACGACCGTCTCGCCCACCCGGCCCGACCCTGCACCGGCCGGGGCCGGGACGGACGCCGCAGCGTCCGTCCCGGCCCCGGCCAGGCCGTACGACGTGGTCACGCCTCCGCGGGAGCGGCGTCGGCGGCCGGGGCCGCGTCGCCGGCGGCCGCGGCGTCACCCTCGGCGACCGGCACCAGGCTGATCTTCCCGCGGGCGTCGATGTCGGTGATCTCCACCTGGAGCTTGTCGCCGACGTTGGCGACGTCCTCGACCTTGGCGATCCGCTTCCCGCCGCCGAGCTTGCTGATGTGCACCAGACCGTCGCGGCCCGGCAGCAGCGAGACGAACGCACCGAAGGCGGTCGTCTTCACCACGGTGCCGAGGAACCGCTCGCCGACCTTGGGCAGCGTCGGGTTCGCGATGGCGTTGATCCGGTCCACGGCGGCCTGCGCCGACGGGCCGTCCGAGGCGCCGACGTAGATCGTGCCGTCGTCCTCGATGGTGATGTCCGCGCCGGTCTCGTCCTGGATCGCGTTGATCATCTGGCCCTTCGGGCCGATGACCGCACCGATCTTGTCGACCGGGATGCGCACCGTGGTGACCCGCGGGGCGTACGGGCTCATCTCGTCGGGACCGTCGATCGCCTCGAGCATGACGTCGAGGATGTGCAGCCGGGCCGCGCGGGCCTGGGTCAGCGCACCGGCGAGGACGTCGGAGGGGATGCCGTCGAGCTTCGTGTCCAGCTGGAGGGCCGTGACGAAGTCCTTGGTGCCGGCGACCTTGAAGTCCATGTCACCGAAGGCGTCCTCGGCGCCGAGGATGTCGGTCAGCGCGACGTACTCGGTCTTGCCGTCGACCTCGTCGGAGACCAGGCCCATGGCGATGCCGGCCACCGGGGCCTTCAGCGGCACACCGGCGTTGAGCAGGGCCAGCGTCGAGGCGCAGACCGAGCCCATCGAGGTGGAGCCGTTGGAGCCCAGCGCCTCGGAGACCTGGCGGATCGCGTAGGGGAACTCCTCGCGGTCGGGCAGCACGGGCAGCAGCGCCCGCTCGGCCAGCGCGCCGTGGCCGATCTCGCGGCGCTTGGGCGAGCCCACCCGGCCGGTCTCACCGGTGGAGTACGGCGGGAAGTTGTAGTTGTGCATGTAGCGCTTGCGGGTGACCGGGTTCAGCGTGTCCAGCTGCTGCTCCATGCGGAGCATGTTCAGCGTGGTGACGCCCATGATCTGCGTCTCGCCGCGCTCGAACAGGGCCGATCCGTGCACCCGCGGCAGCACCTCGACCTCGGCCGACAGCGGCCGGATGTCGGTCAGGCCACGGCCGTCGATGCGGATCTTGTCGCGCAGGATGCGCTGCCGGACGACCTTCTTGGTGACCGCGCGGAAGGCCCCGGAGATCTCCTTCTCCCGGCCCTCGAACTGGCCGGCCAGCGCGGCCTTGACCTCGTCCTTGAGCGCGTCGGTGGCCTCCTCGCGCTCCTGCTTGCCGGCGATCGCCTGGACCGCTGCGAGCTTCTCGGCGGCCTGGGCCTCGACGGCGGCGTAGACGTCGTCGGAGTAGTCCAGGAACCGGGGGAAGTGCGCCTCGGGCTTGGCGGCCTTGGCGGCCAGCTCGGACTGGGCCTGGCACAGGGCCTTGATGAACGGCTTGGCGGCCTCGAGGCCCTGGGCCACGACCTCCTCGGTGGGGGCGGTGGCCCCGCCCGCGACCAGCTCGACGGTCTTCTCGGTGGCCTCGGCCTCGACCATCATGATCGCGACGTCGCCGTCGGGCAGGACCCGGCCGGCCACGACCATGTCGAAGACGGCGTCCTCGAGCTCGGCGTGGGTCGGGAAGCCGACCCACTGGCCGTTGATCAGCGCCACCCGGGTGCCGCCGACCGGGCCGGAGAACGGCAGGCCGGACAGCTGGGTGGAGGCCGACGCACCGTTGATGGCGAGCACGTCGTACAGGTGGTCGGGATCCAGCGACAGCACCGTGATGACGACCTGGACCTCGTTGCGCAGGCCCTTGGCGAAGGTCGGGCGCAGCGGGCGGTCGATCAGGCGGCAGGTGAGGATGGCGTCCTCGGAGGGCCGGCCCTCGCGGCGGAAGAACGAGCCGGGGATCTTGCCGATCGCGTACATCCGCTCTTCGACGTCGACCGTGAGCGGGAAGAAGTCGAACTGCTCCTTGGGCTGACGGCCGGCCGTGGTGGCCGACAGCAGCGTGGTGTCGCCCATGGTGGCGACGACCGAGCCGGCGGCCTGCTTGGCGAGGCGGCCGGTCTCGAAGGTGACGGTGCGGGAGCCGAGGGCCCCGTTGTCGATCACCGCGGTGGCGGTGAAGACGCCGTCCTCGGCGTCGAAGTCGGTGGTGTCGGTGCTGGGTGCGGACATCGTGTCCTCTTCCTACGTCGCATACGGCGACGTCCTCTTCGCGGCGGCCTGCGCCGCCTCTCCTCCGGGGCGACCGGTCTTCGATCGAAGCTCCCGGGTGTCGTGTGCCCGCACCGGGTGCGGGCCGAACGTGCCCGGGGGCCACTACCGAGGACCGGCCCGCTCGTGGGGACGGCAGACCGCCGGTGGGCCCGTGCGGCGGGTGCCGCACGAGTGAGGGGACCGTCCCGGCGTGCCGGAGCGGTCCCCTCGGTGGTGCTAGCGGCGCAGGCCGAGCCGCTCGATGAGCGAGCGGTACCGGTTGATGTCGGTCTTCGCCAGGTAGTTCAGCAGCCGCCGGCGGCGGCCGACCAGCAGGAGCAAGCCCCGCCGGCTGTGGTGGTCGTGCTTGTGCATCTTGAGGTGCTCGGTCAGGTCGCTGATCCGTCGGGTCAGCATCGCGACCTGCACCTCGGGGGAACCGGTGTCGTTCTCGACCGTCGCGTACTCGGTCATGATCTGCTTCTTCGTCGCGCTCTCCAGCGCCATGGTGCCTCCAGGGCAGGTCACGTGTGGCCCCCGGTCTGGGTCACGGGGGCAGCATGCACACACGTCGGTCACCCGACGTCGCCGCCAAGGTTACACAACGGTCACGCCGGGGCCGTCGGCCGTCAGGTCAGGCCGAGCACCACCCGGGTCCGGGCGACGTCGTCGGCCATCGCCACCAGCAGTTCGGGGACGCCGGGGAAGGTGGTCATCGGGCGCAACCGCTCGGCGAACTCCACCCCGACGTGCTCGCCGTAGAGGTCGCCGTCGAAGTCGAGCAGGTGGGCCTCCACCGTCCGGCGGGCCCCGGCGAACGTGGGGTTGGAGCCCACCGAGATCGCCGCGGGGTGGCGGGCGCCGCTGGCCCCGGTCTGGTGGTCGCGCAGCACCAGGTGCCCGGCGTAGACGCCGTCGGCCGGGACGGCGGTGTGCGCCGGGCTCTCCACGTTGGCCGTGGGGTAGCCCAGCTCCCGGCCCCGACGGTCCCCGCGCACCACGATCCCGTCGACCCGGTGCGGCCGGCCCAGCGCCAGCGCGGCCGAGGTCATGTCGCCCGCGGCCACGCACGCGCGGATGTAGGTGGAGGAGATCGTGACGTCCCCGCCGCCGGCCGGGTCCGGCGCCTGCGCGACGCTGGCCAGGTCCACGCCCTCCACGCCGAACCCGAACCGGCTGCCCTCGGCGGTGAGCGTCTCGACCGTGCCGGCGGCCTTGTGGCCGTAGGTGAAGTTGCGGCCGACGACGACCCGCGCGGCGTGCAGGTGCTCGACCAGCACCGTGTGGGTGAACTCCCCGGGGCCGAGCCGGCTGAACTCCTGGGTGAAGGGCAGCACGCACATCGCGTCCACGCCCAGCCCGGCGACCAGCTCGGCCTTGCGGTCGGCCGAGGTGAGGATCGCCGGGTGGGATCCGGGCCGGACCACCTCCGACGGGTGCGGGTCGAAGGTGAGCAGCAGTGCCGGGCGGCCCATCGCGCGGGCGCGGGCCACCGCAGCGCCGATCAGCTGCTGGTGCCCCCGGTGCACGCCGTCGTACATGCCGATGGTGACCACCGTGCGCCCGAGGTCACCGGGCGTGGCGTCCAGCCCGCGCCAGCGAAGCACGCCGCTCCCCCGTACCGGCCGGCTCAGGAGGCGGCGGCGACGCGGTGCAGCCAGCCGTGGGTGTCGGCCACCCGGCCGTGCTGCACGTCGAGCAGGTGCTCGCGCAGCCGCATGGTCAGCGGGCCGGGCTCCCCGTCGCCGACGACGAAGTCACCGGTGCGGGCCTTGACCGAGCCGACCGGGGTGATCACCGCGGCCGTGCCGCAGGCGAAGGTCTCGGTGACGGTGCCGTCGGCCACCCCGGCCCGCCACTCCTCCACGCTGAACCTCCGCTCGGTCACGGTGTGCCCCAGCTCGCGGGCGACGGTGATCAGCGAGTCGCGGGTGATGCCGGGCAGCAGCGTGCCGGTGAGCTCGGGGGTGACCAGCTCCGCGTCGTCGCCGGAGCCGAGGACGAAGAACAGGTTCATCCCGCCCATCTCCTCGACGTACTTCTTCTCCACCGCGTCCAGCCACACGACCTGGTCGCAGCCGGCGGCGATGGCCTGCTCCTGGGCGAGCAGGCTGGCCGCGTAGTTGCCGGCGCACTTGACGTCGCCGGTGCCCCCGGGGGCGGCGCGGATGTAGTCCTCGGAGAGGTAGACCGAGACCGGGTGCACACCGCGCGGGAAGTAGGCACCGGCCGGGCTGGCGATGACCACGAACAGGTACTCGTGCGCCGGGCGGACGCCGAGGAAGGGCTCGACGGCGAGCTGGTAGGGGCGCAGGTACAGCGTCTGGTCCGGTCCGGTGGGCACCCACTCGCGGTCGGCGTCGACCAGCGCGTCGACGGCGGTGAGGAAGGCGTCCTCGGGCACCGGGGGCATGGCCAGCCGGCGGGCGCCGCGAGCGAAGCGGGCGGCGTTGGACTCCGGCCGGAAGGTGGCCACACTGCCGTCGGGCTGGGCGTAGGCCTTGAGCCCCTCGAAGATCGACTGGGCGTAGTGCAGCGCGGCGGCGCTGGGGTCCAGCTGCAGCGGCGCGTAGGCGGTGAGCCGGGCGTCGACCCAGCCCTCGCCGGCGCGGTACCGGGCCACGAACATCGAGTCGGTGAAGTGCCGCCCGAAGCCGGGGTCGTCCAGGACGGCGGCGCGCTCCACGGTGGGCCGGCGCGGCACGTCCTCCACGACCAGCGGCACCCCGTCGGTGAAGACCCGAGCGGAGGTACGGCTGTCGGCGAGCGTGTCGGTCATGGTTCCCACCTGCTGGTGCTCGTGCTGGAGCGGTGCCCGGCGGGTGCCGGGCCGCCCCGTCACCCTAGCCCGCGCCCCCGGCGCGGCCAGCGGAGCCGGGGCGGCCCACCCCTCGGGCGGGGAGGGTCAGCTCTTCTCGCCGTGCGGGCCGGAGGACTGGACGACCTCGTAGCTCCACAGGTGGTTCTGGGACCGCTCCGCGGCGGGGGCCAGGGTGTCGCCGCCACCGTCGTGGGCGCGGTCGAAGTCCTGGCTGGACTGCCAGGCCTGGTAGGCCTCCTCGGTGGTCCAGCGGGTGTACACGAGGTAGGCATCGGTGCCCTCGACAGGACGCAGCAGCTCGAACCACTCGAAGCCCTCGGTGGTCTCCACGGCGCCGGCCCGGCCCCGGAACCGCTCCTCGAACCGCTCGCGCTTGTCCTCCGGCATGGTCACCACGTTGATCTTCACGACGCTCATGCCCCGCATCCTGCCCGTCCGGCGGGGAGACGACACGCCGAGTGCGCCAGACTGCGGGCGTGAGCGAGCAGCCGCGCACCGCCGACCTCGGGTACGCCCGGCTGGACCCGGACCGGGCCGCCCGCACCGGCACCCCCGAGGTCGTCTACGCGGCCGGCAAGTCCCCGGCGGAGACGGTCGGCTGCCTGGCCGGGTTGCTGGCCGCCGGTGCCGAGGCGGGCCGGGCGCCGTTCGCCTGGGCCACCCGGGTCGACCCGGCCACCGCCGACGCCGTCCGGGCCCGCTGGCCGGCCGCGCACGTGGACCCGGTGGCCCGGGTCGCGTGGGTGGGCACCCCGCCCGAGCCGGTCGGCGAGGTGCTGGTGCTGACCGCGGGCACGTCGGACGGGCCGGTGGCCGCCGAGGTCGCCGCCACCCTCACCGCGAGCGGGGTGGGGTGCCGGCGGGTGGACGACGTCGGGGTGGCCGGGGTGCACCGGGTGCTCGCCGTCGTCCCGGAGCTCGCCGCGGCCGACGCCGTCGTCGTGGCGGCCGGGATGGACGGCGCCCTGCCCAGCGTGGTCGCCGGGCTGACCGACCGGCTGGTGGTCGCCGTCCCGACGTCGGTGGGCTACGGCGCCGCGTTCGAGGGTCTGGCGGCCCTGCTCACCATGCTGACCGCCTGCGCCCCCGGCGTGCTCGTGGTCAACATCGACAACGGCTTCGGCGCGGGCGTGGCGGCGGCCCGGATCGTCCGGTCGCTCCACCGGCAGCCGGGTCAGCGGTAGCGGACCGGGTCCGGCAGCAGCTCGTTCATCGCCCCGGACCGGAAGCCGCGCGGGTCGAGCTCGACCCGCGCGAAGCCGGTCACCGCGGCGAGCAGCTCAGGCCCGACGGCCGGGACGAGCGCGGCGTCCACCTCCACCCGGGCCACGTCCTCCCCCAGGTCCCGCACCCGCAGGTCCCGCACGGGCACGCCGGCCGCGGTGAGCGCGGCGCGCAGCGCCGCCTCGGCCCGCTCGACGCGGGTCAGCCCCTGGGCGGTGACGGGCACCCCGTAGGCGATCCGGCTGGCCAGGCACGCGGCGGCCGGCTTCCCCGCCAGCGGCAGGCCCCAGCGGCGGGCGGCGGACCGGACGTCGTCCTTGGTCATCCCGGCCCGGGCGAGCGGCGCCCACGCGCCGCGCTCGGCGGCGGCCCGGATGCCCGGGCGGAACCCGGCCCGCACGTCGTCGGCGTTGGTGCCCGTGACGACGTCGGCGATGCCCAGCCCGGCGGCCAGCGGGGTGAGCACCTCCACCAGCTCGGTCTTGCAGAAGGCGCAGCGGTCCCCGGCGTTGGCCACGTAGCCGGGGCGGGCCAGCTCGTCGGTCCGCGGCTGCAGGTGCCGGACGCCCAGGCCGGCGGCGAACGCCGCGGCCCCGGCCTGCTCGGCGGCGGGCAGGCTCGGGGACACCGCGGTCGCGGCGACCACCCGATCGGCACCGAGCGCCCGGACGGCGGCGGCCAGCACGACGCCGGAGTCGACGCCACCGGAGAAGGCCACCAGCACCCCGGGCAGCACCGCCAGCTCGGCGTCCAGGGCGGCCAGCCGCTCGTCGAGTCCGCGCACACCCCGGAGGGTGCCACCGCGGTCAGGTGGCCGGGAAGCCGACGGCGACCCGGGCGACCCGGCCGGCGTCCTCGACGAGCGCGACCAGCCGGCCGTCGGGGGCCACCGCGGCGTGCAGGCCGGGCGCGCCGGTGGCCGGCACCCGCTGGCCGTACCCGAGGGCGACCGCCTCCTCCGCGGTGAGCTCCCGGGCCGGGAAGACGGCACGTGCGGCGTCGGCCAGCGCGAGCACACCGGGGCCGCTCCCCCGCTCACCGAGCGCTCCGGCGGCCTCCTCGACGGGCCGGGCCTGCCCGGTGTCGAAGGGACCGGACGACGTGCGCCGCAGCACGGTGAGGTGCCCGCCGACGCCGAGGGCAGCGCCGACGTCCCGGGCGATCGCGCGGATGTAGGTGCCGGTGCTGCAGGAGACGGTGACCTCGACGTCGACCAGGTCCGGCGTCGGCCGGGTCACCCGGTGGACGTCGATCGAGTGCACGGTCACCGACCGGGCGGCGAGCTCGACCTCCTCGCCGGCGCGCACCCGGTCGTAGGAGCGCCGCCCGTCGACCTTGACCGCGCTGACCGAGGAGGGCACCTGCTGCAGGGCCCCGACCTGGCCGGCCAGCGCGGCCCGTACGGCGTCCTCGGTGACCCCCGCGGCGGAGGTGGTGGCGATGACCTCGCCCTCCCGGTCGTCGGTCACCGTGGACTGCCCGAGCCGGATCGTGGCCGCGTAGACCTTGTCCGACCCGGCGAGGTGCCCCAGCAGCCGGGTGGCGGCACCGACGCCCAGCACGAGCAGGCCGGTGGCCATCGGGTCGAGGGTGCCGGCGTGGCCGACCTTGCGCACCGACAGCACCCGCCGCGCCCTGGCCACCACGTCGTGGGAGGTCATCCCGCCGGGCTTGTCGACCAGCAGCAGGGACGGCGGGACGTCGGCATCGGGCTTCTTCGGGCTCACGCCGTCACCGTCTCACCCAGCCACGCACTCCCCCGCACCCGCCAGCCGACCGCGACCAGCCGCAGCACGATGAACAGGGTCAGCCCGGTCCACACCCCGGTCAGCCCCCAGTCCAGCCAGCCGGAGAGCAACGACAGCGGCACGAAGCCGAGCAGGGCCGAGCCGACCGTGACCGTGCGCAGCCAGGCGACGTCACCCGCGCCCATGAGCACCCCGTCGAGGGCGAACGCCGCACCCGCCAGCGGTTGCATCAGGGCCAGGAACCACCAGACCACGTCGGTCTGGGCGAGCACCGCGGGGTCGTCGGTGAACAGCGGTGGGAGCACCGGCTGCAGCGCCAGCAGCACGGCTGCGGTCACCGCACCCGTACCCGCGCCCCAGGCCACGACGCGGGTGGCCGTCCGGCGGGCGTCCTCGGGACGGCGGGCGCCCAGCGCCTGACCGACCAGGGTCTGCGCCGCGATCGCGTAGGCGTCCAGCACCAGGGCCAGGAAGAGCCACAGCTGGAGCGCGATCTGGTGTGCGCCGAGCTGGGCGGTGCCGGCACGGGCCACCACCGCTGCCGCGGCGGCGAACGCCAGCTGCAGCACCGCGGCCCGGACCAGCAGGTCGCGGCCGAGCACCAGCTGCGCCCGCAGCGCTCCCGCGCGGGGGCGCCAGCCGATGTCCTGCCGGGCCAGTTCCCCGGCCAGCGACCGGGCGAACAGCGCCGCCGCGACGGCCTGCCCGGTCACGTTGGCCACCGCGGAGCCGACCAGGCCCAGACCGGCCACGTGCACCAGCAGGGGGCAGAGCACCAGGCTGAGCAGGCTCCCGACGAGCACGTAGCGCATCGGCCGGCGGAGCTCCTGGACGCCGCGCAGCCAGCCGTTGCCGGCCAGCGCGACCAGGAGCAGCGGCAGGCCGGCGCTGGCCACCCGCAGCCACTGCTCACCGGCGGCGGCGACCGGCCCGGCGCCACCGGCCATCAGCCGGGTGAGCGGGCCGGCCAGCAGCTGCAGCAGCAGGGCGGCACCGACGCCGAGCCCCACGGCCAGCCAGGTCGCCTGGACGCCCTCGGCGACCGCACCCGCCCGGTCCCCAGCGCCGGCCCGGCGGGCGGCGCGGGCCGTGGTGCCGTAGGCGAGGAAGTTCAGCAGCCCGGCGACGACCGCCAGCACGCCGCCGCCGACGGCCAGCCCGCCCAGGGCGACCGTGCCCAGGTTGCCGACGACGGCGGTGTCGACGAGCAGGTACAGCGGCTCGGCGGCGAGCACGACCAGCGCGGGCGCCGCGAGCGACGGGATGCTCCGCCCGGCCTGGCTCGGGGCGGCCTCGGTCATGCCCGGCCGAGCTCCGCCCGCAGCTGGGCGAGGGTGCCCTCGAGGTCGAGCGCGGAGGTGTAGCCGGCGGCAGCGCGGTGCCCGCCGCCCCCCAGCGCGATCGCCACCCGGGACACGTCGGTGCTGCCGCGGGAGCGCAGGGAGACCACCCAGCTGCCGTCGTCGTGGCCCTTCAGGACGGCGGCGACGTCGGCCTCGGCGGTGGCCCGGACCACGTCGACGAGCGCCTCCAGCTGGTCGGCCGCCAGCCCGTGCCCGCGGGCCTCGCCCGAGGTGGCCCAGGTCCAGACCAGGCCGGCGCCGACCTCCGCCTCCAGCCGGGCCCGTCCGGTGACCTGGGACAGCAGCCCCAGCCAGCCGAAGGGCGCGGTGTCGAACAGCCGCCGGCTGATCGCGGCGTGGTCGATGCCGGTGCGCAGCAGCCGGGCGGCCAGCTCGTGCGTGCCGGGGGCGGTGTTGCCGAACCGGAAGGACCCGGTGTCGGCCGACAGCCCGGCGTACAGGCAGGTCGCCAGCTCCTGGTCCAGTGCGACGCCCAGCCCGTCCAGGATCTCCGCGACCAGGGCCACGGTGGCCGCGGCGTGCGGCTCGACCAGCCGGACCCCGCCGAAGCCGGGGTTGCTGGCGTGGTGGTCGACGACCACCGAGCGCCCGGCGGACCCCAGCAGCGGAGCGAGCTCGCCCAGCCGGCCGGGCGAGGCGGCGTCCAGGCTCACGAAGACGTCGACCTCGGCCGGCACGGTCGCCGGGTCGCTCAGCCGGTCGGCGCCGGGCAGCCAACCGAGGGAGGCGGGCAGGGTGAACGGGGCCGGGAAGGTGGCGACCACGCGGGCACCCCGGCGGCGCAGCCCCTCGGCCAGGGCCAGGGTGCTGCCCAGCGCGTCGGCGTCGGGCTGCACGTGCCCGGAGAGCACGACCGTCGCGCCCCCGTCGGCGGCCTCCGCGAGCACCTGGACCGCGGCCGCCAGCGGGGCGGAGACGGTGGCGGTCACGGGGTGCCGTCGGGCCCCGGGTCGGCGCGCGGGGGCTGCTGCGGCTCGGCGGAGACGTCGCCACCGCCGACCGGGTAGGTGCTGCCGTCGTCGGGTTCGTCGGCGGCGATGCTCGGCACCTCGCCGATCTCGCCGCGCTTGCCGCCGGCGGTCGGGTCGCCGGTGGCCGGCTCCTCCCGCCCGCCCAGGGTCACCCGCTGCTCGTCGGGGCCCTCGGGGTCGATCGGGTCGCTGGTCTCGGTCACGAGGCGCTCCGGGGGGTGGCCGGCGCATCGGCCGGGTCGGTGAGCTCCGCGACGTCGTCGTCCACGGCGTCGTCGTCGGCGTCGGGCTCCGTCTCGTCGTCCTCGTCGACCGCAGGACGGCGGTACGGGTCGGGCTCGCCGGCGTACTGCGCGCCCTCCCGGGCGCGGGCCAGTTCGGCGTCGGCCCGGCGGACGCGCTCGAGGGCCTCCTCGAGCTCGCGGGCGGTGTCCGGGACGATGTCGGCCACGAAGGTCAGCGACGGCACGAACTTGATGCCGGTCTGCTTGCCCACCGTGGACCGCAGGACGCCGGTGGCGCTGGCGAGCGCCTTGGCGGAGTCCTCGATCTCCTGGGCGTCGCCGTAGACGGTGTAGAAGATCGTCGCCTCGCGCAGGTCGCTGGTCACCCGCGCGTCGGTGATGGTGACCATCCCCAGGCGCGGGTCCTTGATCTGCATCTCGATGGTGGCGGAGACGATCTGGCGGATGCGCACCGCCAGCCGGCGGGCGCGGGCCGGGTCGGCCATCGGATCTCCTCGGGTGGTGGTCCCCTGCGGTGCGGCCCGCGCACGGTCGGGCCGGGCCCCGGCAGGGGGCCGGGTGGGTGTTACAGGTCGTCGCTGCCGATCAGCTGACGGTGGGTCGACAGCAGCGTCACCTCGGGGCGATCGGCCAGCAACCGCTCGCAGGCGTCGAGCACGTCGGTCACCTGCCCGGCCTCGCCGGCCACGGTGGCCACCCCGACCTGCACCCGGCGGTGCAGATCCTGGTCGCCCACCTCGGCGGCGGCCACGGCGAAGCGGCGCCGCAGCTCGGCCACGATCGGCCGGACGACGGCCCGCTTGCCCTTGAGCGAGTGGACGTCACCCAGCAGCAGGTCAGCGCTGAGCGTGCCGGTGAAGATGAAGACCCTCCTGCCCCGCCACTCGCAGACTCGCGGCGGGCCCCTGCAGGAGAGCCGGACGACTCACCTGCAGGGGCCACGTCACCAGTCTTATGCGCGCGGCTTCTCGCGCAGCTCGAAGGTCTCGATCACGTCGTCGACCTTGATGTCGTTGAACGACCCCAGGCCGATGCCGCACTCGTAGCCCTCGCGGACCTCGGTCGCGTCGTCCTTGAAGCGGCGCAGCGAGTCGACCGACAGGTTGTCGGCGACCACGGCACCGTCGCGGATGAGGCGCGCCTTGGAGTTCCGCACGATCGTGCCGCTGCGGACCAGCGAGCCGGCGACGTTGCCGATGCGCGGGACACGGAAGACCTCGCGGACCTCCGCGGTGCCCAGCTGCACCTCCTCGTACTCCGGCTTGAGCATGCCCTTGAGCGCGGCCTCGATCTCCTCGATGGCCTGGTAGATGACCGTGTAGTACCGGACGTCCACGCCCTCGCGGTTGGCGAGCTCGGTGGCCTGCCCCTCGGCCCGGACGTTGAAGCCCAGGACGATGACGTCGTCGGCCAGCGCCAGGTCGATGTCGCTCTTGGTGATCCCGCCGACGCCGCGGTGGATGACCCGCAGCGAGATGTCGTCGCTCACCTCGATCTTCATCAGCGCCTCTTCGAGCGCCTCGACGGTGCCCGAGTTGTCGCCCTTGATGATCAGGTTGAGCTGACGGGTCTCCTTGAGCGCCGCGTCCAGGTCCTCCAGGCTGATCCGCTTCCGCATCTGCGCGTTCTGCGCGTTGCGGATCCGGGCCTGGCGGCGGTCGGCGATCTGCCGGGCGATCCGGTCCTCCTCGACGACGAGGAAGGTGTCACCGGCACGCGGCACGGAGGTCAGGCCGACGACCTGCACCGGACGGGCCGGCAGGGCCTCCTTGAGCTTGTTGCCGTGCTCGTCGAGCAGCGACCGGACGCGACCGTAGGCGTCGCCGGCCACGATCGAGTCGCCCTGGCGCAGGATGCCGCGCTGGACCAGCACCGTGGCGACGGGGCCACGGCCCTTGTCCAGCTTGCCCTCGATGACCACACCCTGCGGGTCCTGGCCCACGTTGGCACGCAGGTCCAGGGAGGCGTCGGCGGTCAGCAGGATCGAGGTCAGCAGGTCGTCGAGGCCCTGGCGGGTGGTCGCGGAGACGTCGACGAACATCGTGTCGCCGCCGTACTCCTCGGCCACCAGCCCGTACTCGGTGAGCTGCTGGCGGATCTTGGCGGGGTTGGCCCCCTCCTTGTCGATCTTGTTCACCGCGACCACGATCGGCACCTCGGCGGCCTGGGCGTGGTTGAGCGCCTCGACCGTCTGCGGCATGACGCCGTCGTCGGCGGCCACGACCAGCACCACGATGTCGGTGACCTTCGCGCCGCGGGCACGCATCGCGGTGAACGACTCGTGACCCGGGGTGTCGATGAAGGTGACCGGGCGCTCGTTGCCCTCCAGCTCGGTGACGATCTGGTAGGCGCCGATGTGCTGGGTGATCCCACCGGCCTCCTTGCCCGCCACGTTGGCGTGCCGGAGCGCGTCGAGGAGCTTCGTCTTCCCGTGGTCGACGTGACCCATGACGGTGACGACCGGCGGACGGACGTCCCAGTCGTCCTCGTCGCCGCTCTCCTCGTCACCGAAGGTGAGGTCGAAGGTCTCGAGGAGCTCGCGGTCCTCGTCCTCGGGGCTGACGACCTGGATGACCCAGCCGATCTCGGCACCGAGCAGCTGCAGCGTGTCGTCGTTGACCGACTGCGTGGCGGTGACCATCTCGCCCAGGTGGAACAGGGCGGTCACCAGCGCGGCCGGCTGGGCGTTGATGCGCTCGGCCAGGTCGGTCAGCGAGGCCCCACGGGGGAGCCGGACGGTCTGCCCGTTGCCGCGGGGCAGCTGCACGCCGCCCATGCTGGGCGCGGCCATGGAGTCGAACTCCTGACGCCGCTGCTTCTTGCTCTTGCGCCCACGGACCGGACCGCGACCACCGGGACGCCCGAAGGCACCCGCGGTACCCGCACCGGAGCCGCCGCGACCACGACCGCGGCCACCGCCACCCGGACGGAAGCCACCGCCGGCCGGAGCGCCACCGGGCGCGCCGCCGCCACCACCGGGACGGAAGCCACCGCCACCACCGGGACCACCCGGGCGACCACGGCCACCGGGGGCACCGGGACGACCGCCACCGGCCGGGCGCGGCGGCATCATGCCGGGGCTCGGACGCTGCGGCATCATGCCCGGGTTGGGACGGGGCCCACCCGGACCAGCGGAGGGACGGGGCCCGCCGGGACCGGCGGAGGGACGGGGCCCACCCGGACCGGCCGCGGGACGCGGGCCACCGCCACCCGGGCCGGGGCGCGGACCACCCTGGCCGGGAGCGCCACCGGGGCCGGGACGGCCCGGGGCCGCGGGCCGCGGCGCGCTGCTGAAGGGGTTGTTGCCCGGACGCGGCGCCGGCCGGGGGCCGGGCCGCGGCCCACCCGCCGGACGGGGCGCGCCAGGGGTGGCGCCACCGGCGCCACCGGCGCCACCGGCGCTGCCGGCACCACCGGCGGGACCGGGGCGCGCCGCCGCGGGACCCGGGCGGGCCCCGGGCTGCGGAGCGGCCGGAGCCTGCTGGGGCGGAGCGCTCGCCGCGGCCGGGGCCGGGGCGGGAGCCGGAGTGGGGGCAGGAGCCGCGGGACGGGGACCCGGCCGCGGGCCCGGGGCACCCGGACGCGGACCGGCAGCCGCCGGAGCGGGTGCGGCGGGAGCGGCCGGCGCCTGGGGCGCGGGGGCCTGGACCTGCGGCGCGGGCGCCGGAGCAGCGGGCGCCGCCGGGGCCTCGGGGGCGCTGGCCGCCGGAGCGCTCGGGGCGGCCGGACGCGGCGCCGGGCGCGGACCGGGACGGGGGGCGGAGCTGCTGCGGCTCTCGCCGGAGCCACCCCCGGACGGGAACGCCTCACGCAGCCGCCGGGCCACCGGGGCCTCGACGGTGGACGAGGCGGACTTCACGAACTCGCCCTGCTCCTTGAGCTTGGCGAGCACTGCCTTGCTGTCGACGCCGAGCTCTTTCGCGAGCTCGTGTACGCGGGCCTTGCCTGGCACGGGTCTCCTCTGGTGAGGCCGGCGGCGGGCCCGCTCGACCTCGGAATCAGTGGTGCATGGTCATCGTGGCGACTTCACGGGTTGCTCATCCGAGGGTCGTCCCATTCGAGTGGTGGACCGGCCGGGTGCCGGTCCGACGGTGTCCCGCCCGGGGGCCGGCCGCCCGGCGGACCGGGCGACGTGGCTCTCGAGCGGACCGGTCTCCAGCGGCACGCTGCTGCGCAGCGCGCGCGGGAAGGCCCGGCGCCGGACTGCTGCCTGCAGACACTCCCCGGTGGGGTGCACGGACGCACCCCGGCCGGGGAGCCGCCGCCGTGGGTCGGGGGTGAGCCCCCCGTCACGGACGACGACACGCAACAGCTCGGTGACCGGAGCGCGTCGCCGGCACCCCACACAGGTGCGGACCGGGATCGACGTGTCGGCCATCGACGAGTCTAGCGCGCCGCGCGCCCGGGATGTTCCGCACGCCGCACGGGAGGGCGCTGCCCCGTCTGCGGACCGCGGAGCCCGGGGCGCTGCTCGGCCGGGCCGGGCCGCAGCGGCGCGCGACCGACACCGGGCGACGCGGGCCCGTCGTCCAGCGGCTGGGCGTCGCTGCGGATGTCGATCCGGCACCCGGTCAGCCGCGCGGCGAGGCGGGCGTTCTGGCCCTCCTTGCCGATCGCCAGCGACAGCTGGTAGTCGGGGACGACGACCTGCACGGCCCGCGCCTTCGGGTCGACGACCCGCGCGCTGGCGACCCGGGCCGGGGAGAGCGCGGAGGCGACGAACGTGGCGTCGTCGTCCGACCAGTCGACGATGTCGATCTTCTCGCCGTTGAGCTCGCTCATCACGTTGCGCACCCGCTGGCCCATCGGGCCGATGCAGGCGCCCTTGGCGTTCAGCCCGGGCACCGAGGTGCGGACGGCGATCTTGGTGCGGTGCCCGGCCTCGCGGGCCACCGACACGATCTCGACGCTGCCGTCGGCGACCTCCGGGGCCTCGAGCGCGAACAGCTTGCGCACCAGGTTGGGGTGGGTGCGCGAGACGGTGACCTGCGGGCCGCGGAAGCTGCGGGCCACCGAGACGACGTAGGCCTTGAGCCGGCTGCCGTGGGCGTACCGCTCCCCCGGGACCTGCTCGGCCGCGGGCAGGGTGGCCTCGACCTTGCCGATGTCGACCATGACGACGCCGCTGGCGTTGCGCCGCTGGTCGGCCTGGATGATGCCGCTGACGATGTCGCCTTCCTTGCCGGCGTACTCGCCGAAGGTCTGCTCGTGCTCGGCGTCGCGCAGCCGCTGCATGATGACCTGCTTGGCGGTGCTGGCCGCGATCCGCCCGAAGTCACCGGGGGTGTCGTCCCACTCGTGGACCACCTCGCCGTCCTCGCCGAGCTCCTGGGCGAGCACGGCGACCTCGCCGCTCTTGCGGTCCACGTGCACGCGCACGTGCTTGGCGGCCCCGTCGGCGTGCCGGTAGGCGGTGACCAGGGCGGTCTCGATCGCCTCCAGCACCGTGTCGGCGGGGATGCCCTTCTCCCGCTCGACCGCCTTGAGGGCGGTCACGTCGATGTTCACTTGCTGCCTCCTCGTCGCGGCCGGTCATCCCGCGGCGCGCGGCGCGGGGCCGGTCGCCCGGCCCGTCCGCTCGCGTCGGCCGCGGGGGCACCGGCCGGGTCCTGCTGGTGGTCCGTCTCGTCGTCGTCCCCGGTGCCGAGGTATGCGTCCTCGTCCCGGTCGTCCTCGTCGTCGTCCTCGTCGTCGTCGGCGTCGGCGTCGTCGTCACCGGTCGACTCGTCGACCAGGCCGGCGTCCCGGTGCCCCGCGGGGCGGGCGAACTCCACCTGCACGCGGGCCTCGCCGAGCTCGGCCCAGGTGACCGTCCGCTCCCCGGCGGCCTTGCGGACCTGGCCCTTCTTGGCGCCGCCCTTCTCCACCGCGAGGACCACGCCCTCGTCGGTGACCCGCAGCACGCGCGCGGTCAGCTGCTCCCGCGAGCCGTCCGGGCCCACGGCGACGCCGACGAGCCGGCCGACGTTCCGCCGCCAGTGCCGGGGTGCGGTCAGCGGCCGGTCGACCCCGGGGCTGGTGACCTCGAGGACGTAGGGCGACCGGCCGAACGCCTCGTCCTCGGCGTCGAGCACGTCGGACAGCGCACGGCTGAGGTCGGCCACGTCGTCGAGGCTCACGCCGGCGTCCCGGTCGATGACCACACGGACGACCGAGCGCTGCCCGGCCGGGCGGACGACCAGCTCCTCCAGGTCGTACCCGGCGGCGGTGACGACCGGCTCGAGCGAGGCGGCGAGCTGGGTGGTCAGCGCCTCGGGGGTGCGGGCACCTCGGGTGGACACCGGCTGCCTCCTGTCGTCCGTACGTGCTCGGGTGGTGCGTGCGTCGGGTGGTCGTGCGGTGCGGGCGTCACCTCGCGGGCCGGGGAGCGGACCGCTGTACAGCGGGTGCCCGGGCGCGTGGGGGTGAACCGTCAGGCTACCGCCCGGCTGCCGACGCGCTCACCGCCAGCGAGGGACTCCGGGAGGCACACCGGTGCGTCACCCCCGGGCCGGAGCCGATCGGCTGCCAGGATGGACGCCGATGTCCGCTGCCGGCTCCCCTCCCCCGCCCGCGGGCGCCTTCTCCCGGCGCACCCTGCTCGCGGCCGCCCTGGTCGGCACCGCGTCGACCGTGGTCGCCTGCACCGCAGACGGCGGCGACCCCGCCGACGCGGTCACGCCGCAGCAGGTCGACCAGCTGGCGGCGCAGCTGGCGGTGCAGCAGACCCTGGTGGGCGCCTACGAGCAGGCCTTCGCCGCCGACCCCCAGCTGGCTGCCGGCGCCGGGACGCTGGCCGAGCAGGCCCGCACCCAGCTCGACCGGCTGCAGGCGGCGGCGCCCGGGGTGGCGAGCAGCTCCACGGCCGCGAGCAGCTCGACCCCCGCGACCGCCGGGGTGCCGGACCCGGCCGGCGCGCGGGCGTGGCTGCGCACCCAGGTGACCGCCGCGGCCGACGCGCACACCGCCGCTGCGCCCACCTTCAGCGGTGCCCGCGCGGCCCTGCTGGGCAGCATCGCCGCCGGACTGCGCGGCCAGGACGCACTGCTGGCATGACGGATCGAACGGGTCCGGGGACGCCCGAACGGCGACACGGACGGCGACACGGACGGCGACACGGACGGCGACACGGTCGACGAGGTGGAGGGCGGCACGGCGATGGCTGACGGCACCGAGGGCGGCACCCCGGCGAGCGGCTCGGCGACCCCGGCCGACCGCGAGAACGCAGCGCTGCAGGAGGCGCTGGCCGCCACCCGTGCGGCCATCTGGGGCTACGGCGTGGTCGGAGCGGCCTGGCCCGAGGGCGACCGCGGCGTGGTCGCGGCGGCCCAGGAGGCCCACCGGGACGTCCGCGACGCGCTGCTCACCCTCCTGGCCGAGCGCGGGGTCGACCCGGTGCCCGCCGAGGCTGGGTACGCGCTGCCCTTCCCGGTGCTCTCGCCGGTGGACGCCGCAGCGCTCGCGACGACCGTGGAGGAGGGCACCTCCCGGTCCTGGACGTGGCTGCTGGACCAGGCCGCCGAGCCGGCGACCCGCGAGCTCGCCGTGCGTGAGCTCGCCGCCGCCGAGCTGCGCGCCGTCGGCTGGCGCACGGCGGCCGGGCGGACGCCGGTCACCAGCGCCCTGCCCGGCCTCTAACACCTCAGCCGAGGTTGCCGAGGAAGGTGTCGGCGACGGCGACCGCGGCGCTGCTGGACTGCCCGGCCTCGACGAGGACGGCGAAGGCGATGTCGCCCTGCGGGCCGCCCAGCTGGTAGCCCATGAACCACCCGTGGGAGTCCGGCGGGGTGTTGGTGCCGAACTCGGCGGTGCCGGTCTTGCCGAAGACCTCGCCCCGGTCGCCCAGCGCGGTGGCGGTGCCGCTCAGCACGACCTCCCGCATCAGCGGCCGCAGCTGGTCCAGCACCGCCGCACCGGGGCCGGCCGGTGCCGGCCCGGCCGCCTCCGCACCGACGACCTCCACCGGGGCGGCCGGGGTGCCGCTGGCGATGCCGCCGGCGACCAGCGCGAGCTGGGCCGGGCTCATCAGCACGTCACCCTGGCCGATGGCGTCGGCGGCCTTGGTGGTGCCGGTGCTCGTGCTGGGCACCTGGCCGCTGAAGATGCCGACCGGGAGATCCCACTCCGACCCGACGCCGTAGGAGGCCGCCGCCTGGGCCAGCGCATCGTCGGGCAGGGCGAGCGCCTGCTGGATGAAGGTGGTGTTGCAGGACTCGGCGAACGCCTGGGTGAACGGGACCGTGCCCAGGTCGAACTGGTCCTCGTTCTCGAACTCCCGGCCGTCGACGACCGTCGTCCCCGGGCAGGGCACCGGCGTCTGCGGGGTGACCGCCCCGGCGTCCAGCAGTGCCGTCGCGGTCATCGTCTTCATGCTCGACCCGGGCGGGAACTGGCCCGAGAGGGCGTACGAGGGGTTGGCCGCCTCGTTCGAGCTCACCGCGAGCAGCTCACCGGTGCCCGGACGCACCACGACCAGGTGGGTGGCCAGCGGCTGGGTGGCGACCGCGGCGTCCGCGGCGTTCTGCAGCGCGGGCACCAGCGGCGTCTGCAGCGGCGTGCCGGGCACCGGGTCGACGGTGGCGACGACCCGGCCGGTGTCGCCGGTGGCCTCGTCGGTGCTGATCACCGAGACGGTGAACCCGGGGGTGCCGGTCAGCTGCTCCTGGGCCTGCCGCTGGAGCCCGGAGAGGCCGAGCTGGTCGCCGGCGGCGTACTGCGGCTCGCCGTCGGCCGCGCTCTCGTCCAGCACCTCCTGGGTGGCCGGGCCGACCCGGCCGAGCAGCCCGACCGCGAACCGCGGGGAGGGGGCCAGCAGCCGGGTGCTGGGGGGGAAGACCGCGCCGGGCAGGTCGTAGACCTGGGCCCGGATCGCCTCGAAGTCCGGACGCCGCAGGGTGATCACCGGCACGAACTGGCCGGCCGGCGCGGCCTGCACGTCGGCGGTGATCTCCGCCGCGTCCACCCCGGTCGCCGCGGCGAGCTCCTGGGCCAGCGCGGGGAGGTCGGTCACCTGGGCCGGGTCGACGCCGACGTTGACCACCTCGGTCTCGGCGAACAGCGGGGCGCCGGTGCCGTCGGTGATCGGCGCGCGCTCGGGGAGCGTGCGCGCGAGCTGGAGGTGCTGGCCGGTGCCGAGCTCGGGGTGCACCGTCGCCGGTTCGGCGACCACCTCCCAGCGGTCCTCTCCCTCGGTCAGGGCCAGGGTCGCCGGGTACTCCCAGTCCGGTGCCGCGGGCAGGTCCCAGGTGGCCGTCCAGTCGACGGTCGCCGCGCCGTCCTCCCCGACCCGGACCTCGCCGACCTCGGCCGACAGGTCGGCGCCGGACAGGTCGGTCGCGGTCTGCTCCAGGAGGGCGGTGGCCGCCGCCGGGTCGGTGCTCCGGCCGGCCGCGGCGGCGACGTCGCCGGAGGACCAGTCCGCCAGGAACGCCTCCGCCGCGGCGCGGACGTCGTCGGAAGGGTCCGACGAGCACCCCGTCAGCAGCGGTCCGAGCAGCAGGACCGCCGTCCCCGCCACCGCCGTCGCCCGTCCTGCGGCCTGTCCCGTCGAGAGTCCCCGTGCACGCACGCACCCACCCTGGCAGACGCCGCGCCGGGAACCGAGGCCGCCGCACCACCAGCCCCGGGACTCACAGGCCGGGCGGGAGGGACCGCCTAGAACAGCACCGAGGCGTAGGTGCCGACCTGCTGGAACCCCACCCGCTCGTAGGTGGCGCGCGCGGCCCCGTTGTAGTCGTTGACGTAGAGGCTCACGACCGGGGAGATCACCGTGCGGGCGTGCTCGACCACCGCCGCGGTGCCCCGCTGACCGACCCCTTGCCCGCGCAGGTGCGGCGCGACCCACACGCCCTGCAGCTGGCAGGCCGCGCGGGACACGGCACCGACGTCGGCCTTGAACAGCACCTGGCCGTCCTCGATCCAGGCCAGCGCGTGCCCCGCCCGGACCAGTTCGGCCACGCGGGCGCGGTAGCCGGCGCCGCCGTCGACCCGCAGCGGGCTGACCCCCACCTCCTCGGTGAACATCGCCACCGCCGCCGGCAGCAGGGTGTCCAGCTCGTCGAGCCGGACCGGCCGCACCCGGGGCTCCACCGGCACGGCCGGTGGACCCTGGATCGCCAGCAGTGGCTGGCGGGCCCGGACCTCACGCGCCGGGCCCCAGGAGGGTTCGAGCAGCTCCCACAGCGGCAGCACGGCCGCCGCCGGCCCGACCACGGTCGAGCAGCGCCGGCCGGCGCGGCGGGCGCGGTCGGCGAAGGCGGTGGCCGCGGCCTGCTCGGCGCCCGGGCGGGCGAAGGGGATCAGGTTGGCCCCGGCCAGGCAGACCGCGTCCAGCCGCCGTCCCGACCACAGGCCCCACAGCGGGGCACCCAGGACGGAGGCCGACGTCCCGTGGGCCTCGATCCGGCCGGCCAGCATGCAGGCGGCGACCGGGTCGGTGGCCAGCAGGTCGCGGACGGCGCCCTCCTCGTCGGCGTCCAGGACCCGCGCCGATGGCGCGCGCAGCACCCGGCC
Organism: Modestobacter sp. SYSU DS0290; assembly: GCF_054050955.1. Taxonomy (NCBI): domain Bacteria; kingdom Bacillati; phylum Actinomycetota; class Actinomycetes; order Geodermatophilales; family Geodermatophilaceae; genus Modestobacter; species Modestobacter sp. SYSU DS0290. The sequence continues at coordinate 78,784 of NZ_JBJHAI010000015.1, read as the reverse complement.
CCCGCTCTCTCAGCCCGGCAGGTTCAGGAGACGGTGACGACGGGCGGGCCCGAGGGGGTGCCGTCGGCCACCTGGGCGGCGGCGATCCGCTGGGCCTCCTCGATGAGGGTCTCCACGATCAGCGCCTCCGGCACGGTCTTGACCACCTCGCCCTTGACGAAGATCTGGCCCTTGCCGTTGCCCGAGGCGACGCCGAGGTCGGCCTCGCGGGCCTCGCCCGGGCCGTTGACGACGCACCCCATCACGGCGACCCGCAGCGGCACCTCCATGCCCTCCAGCCCGGCGGTGACCTCGTTGGCCAGCGTGTAGACGTCGACCTGGGCGCGCCCGCACGAGGGGCAGCTGACGATCTCCAGGCCGCGCTGGCGGAGGTTCAGCGACTCCAGGATCTGGTTGCCGACCTTGACCTCCTCCGCCGGCGGAGCCGACAGGGACACCCGGATCGTGTCGCCGATGCCCTGGGACAGCAGCGCGCCGAAGGCGACCGCGGACTTGATGGTGCCCTGGAACGCCGGCCCGGCCTCGGTGACGCCCAGGTGCAGCGGGTAGTCGCACTGGGCGGCGAGCAGCTCGTAGGCGCGCACCATGACCACCGGGTCGTTGTGCTTCACCGAGATCTTGATGTCGCGGAAGTCGTGCTCCTCGAACAGCGAGCACTCCCAGAGGGCGGACTCGACCAGCGCCTCCGGCGTGGCCTTGCCGTACTTGGCCAGCAGCCGCTTGTCCAGGGAGCCGGCGTTGACCCCGATCCGGATCGGGGTGCCGGCGTCCTTGGCCGCCTTGGCGATCTCGCCGACCTTGTCGTCGAACTTCTTGATGTTGCCCGGGTTGACCCGGACCGCGGCGCAACCGGCGTCGATCGCGGCGAACACGTAGCGCGGCTGGAAGTGGATGTCGGCGATCACCGGGATCTGCGACTTCCTGGCGATGATCGGCAACGCCTCGGCGTCGTCGGTGTCGGGGACCGCCACCCGCACGATCTGGCACCCCGAGGCGGTCAGCTCGGCGATCTGCTGGAGCGTGGCGTTGATGTCGGCGGTCTTGGTGGTGCACATCGACTGGACGCTGACCGGGGAGTCGCTGCCGACGCCGACGCCCCCCACGTCGAGCTGACGGGTCTTGCGCCGGGGCGCGAGGACCGGTGGAGGAGCTGCGGGCATGCCGAGACTGACGGGGGTCGCCATGCCGATCAGTATCCCCCTCCCCGCCACCGCGGCGCCGCCACGCCCGGTGTGACCGCCGCCCTGCTGCGGCGACGGCGCTCAGCGCAGCGTGATCGGGTTGACCACGTCGGCGATGACCAGCAGCCCGGACAGCAGCACGAACAGGCCGGCGACGACGTAGGCCACCGGCATCAGCCGGGCGATGTCGAACGGGCCCGGGTCGGGCCGGCCCCGCAGCCGGGCGACGGTGGACCGGGCCTTCTCGTAGAGCGCGCCGGCCACGTGCCCGCCGTCCAGCGGGTACATCGGCAGCAGGTTGAACAGGAACAGGATCAGGTTGAGGCTGGCCAGCAGCCCCACGAAGAAGCTGACCTTCATCGTGGTGGTGAACCCGTCGAAGGCGAACGCCTCCCCGGACAGCCGGCCGACCCCGACCAGCCCGATCGGACCCTCCCGGTCCCGCTCCTCGCCCAGGAAGGCGGCGCGGAACAGCTGCGGGATGCGCTCGGGGATGCCGATCAGCCGTTGCACCGACTCGCCGACCACGTCGGCGAAGTAGCCGGGCAACGTGCTCACCGGCTGCCGGACGTAGGTCTGCGCGGACTCCACGCCCAGGTACCCGACCTCGGCGGTCCCGTCGGGCGCCCCGTCCCCGTCGGGGTCGGTGTAGACGGTGTTCTGGATCGGGGTGACCGTCAGGAGGAGCTCCCGGGTGCCCCCGTCCTCCTCGCGAGCGACGGTCAGGGTGAGCGGCTCACCGGCACTGGCCTGCACGGTCTCGACCAGCGCGTCCCAGCCGTCGTCGGGCGCCTCGGGCAGGGGCTCGCCGTCGATCGCGAGCACGGTGTCGCCGGCCCGGAGCCCGGCCTCGGCGGCCGGCCCGGCCGGGGGCAGTGCGCAGTCCGGCGCACCGAGGGTGCACTCCTCGCCGGCCGGGGTGATCGGCACGGCGCAGGGGTCCTCGGCGCCCGCGCTCGCCGCGCCGGCGGGGAGCACGCACCCGGGCACGGCCTTCAGGGTCGGGCTCACCGTCGGCAGGCCGATGCCGACCAGCAGGACCAGGAAGAAGAGGACGGCCAGCACCAGGTTGTGGAGCGGCCCGGCGGCCATCACGATCACCCGCTGCCACCAGGGCTTCTTGTAGAAGACCCGGTTCCCGTCGGTGGGCAGGACGTCGTTGAGCGCGGCGCCGCGGACCTCGGCGATGAAGCTGCGCATCCGGGTGGCGCGCTTGCTCTCGCCCTCCTCGGCCGGCGGGATCATGCCGACGATCCGGATGAAGCCGCCCAGGGGCACGGCCTTGATGCCGAACTCGGTCTCCCCGCGGCGGCGCGACCACACCGTCGGGCCGAAGCCGACGAAGAACTGCGGCACCCGCATGCCGAACTTCCGGGCCCAGTAGAAGTGCCCGAACTCGTGGAAGCCGATGCTGAACAGCAGCCCGACGGCGAAGGCGACGATCCCCAGGACCGTCAGGAGGAACCCGCTCAGCTGAAGCCTCCGGCGATGGCGGCGCGGGCGTGCTCCCGGGCCCACCTCTCGGCGGCCAGCACGTCCTCGACGCAGGTGGGTGCGCCGAGGTCCGGCGCGGCGTCGAGGGTACGCGCGATCACCTGCACGATCGCCGGGAACGACAGGTGTCCGGCTGTGAATGCCGCGACCGCCTCCTCGTTCGCGGCGTTGTACAGCGCCGGGACGACGCCCCCTGCCTCACCCGCCTGCCGGGCCAGCCGGACGGCGGGGAACACCTCGGCGTCCAGCGGCATGAACTCCCAGGTGCTGGCGGTCGACCATTCCAGCGCCGGCTGCACGCCCGGCAACCGGTCGGGCCAGGCCAGCGCCAGCGCGATCGGCAGCCGCATGTCCGGGGGGCTGGCCTGGGCGATGGTGGCGCCGTCGGCGAAGGTGACCATCGAGTGCACGATCGACTGGGGGTGCACCACGACGTCGATGTCGGCGTAGGGGACGCCGAAGAGCAGGTGCGCCTCGATCAGCTCCAGACCCTTGTTGACCAGGGTGGCGGAGTTGATCGTCACCACCGGCCCCATGTCCCAGGTCGGGTGGGCGAGCGCCTCCTCCCGGGTGACGCCGGCCAGCTCGGCGGCCGTGCGGCCACGGAACGGGCCGCCGCTGGCGGTGAGCACGAGCCGGGCCACTTCCCCGCGGGCGCCGCCGCGCAGGCACTGGGCGAGGGCGGAATGCTCGGAGTCGACCGGGACCAGCTGGCCCGGTGCCGCCGCGGCGGTGACCAGGTCACCCCCGGCGACGAGTGACTCCTTGTTGGCCAGCGCGACGGTGCGGCCGGCCGCGAGCGCGGACAGCGTCGGGCCCAGTCCGATCGACCCGGTGATGCCGTTGAGGACGACGTCGGCGGGGCGGGCGGCGAGTTCCTGGGCGGCGCGCGGACCGGCCAGGATCTCCGGCAGCGCGTAGTTGCCCTGCGCCCAGCCACGTTGCTGGGCGGCGGCGTAGAAGGCCAGCTGGAGGTCCTGCGCCGCGGTGGCCCGGGCGACGGCCACGGTGCGCACGCCCAGTGCCAGCGCCTGCTCGGCCAGTCGCCCGACGTCCCCGCCGCCGGCTGCCAGACCGGTGATGCGCAGCCGGTCGGGGAACTGCCGGGCGACGTCGATCGCCTGCCGGCCGATCGACCCGGTCGACCCCAGCACGGTGACGGTGCGCGGCTCGCTCATGGGCCGATCCTGCCAAGGCACCCCGAGTGCCCACGCCGGGTGGGCACGACACGGCGACCCCACAACGTCCGATGGATCGTCATCTGACCAAGGAAATGGCCATATGGCACAACGTGCGCCAGTTGGAATCTGGACACCATCCGCCCCTTCCGTGCATTTGTGGTCCTCTCTCCGGCGTGTCGTCGTGCACAGCTACAGCTCAGCCAAATCCGTGCCGATACTCATCTCGACGGCTCGGCACTCGGGCCCCCGATCAGACGGAGAAGCTCATGACCCGCGTGTCCCCGTTCCGCGCCACCGTGGCGACCGGCCTCGTCCTCGGCACCACCACCCTGGGTGTGGCGCTCGCCCCGGCCGCCCTGGCCGCGGACACGCTGCCCCAGCCGACGATCAAGTCGGCGACCGTGGAGGTGGGCGACACCATCACCGTCACCGGCACCGGGTGTCAGGCCCCCGCCGATGCCCTGCACCCGGCGGACGTCTACTACGTGGGCCCGAACCCGAGCTACTTCGACGGCTGGACCACGGCCGAGGCAGACGGCAGCTGGACCCTGGAGATCGGCATGTACCAGGAGATCACGCCGGGCACGTACCAGCTGGAGATCGACTGCGACTACTACGTCGACGGCGGCACGTACCCCCCGGTGACCGTGACCGTCGTGGCCGACGGCGCCCTGAGCCAGCCGACCACCACCCCGGCCCCGACGGCTGCGCCGCCGGTCGTCACCGGTGTCCTCGGGACGAAGGCCATCACCCCGGGCGTGGCCGCCACCAAGGCCACCAGCGCCCTCACCGACACGCTCGCCGCTCCCGGCGAGAAGGTCGTCCGGGTGATCAAGGGCTTCCAGCCCTTCGAGGAGGTCACAGTGACCCTGCACTCGACCCCGCAGACCGTCGGCACCTTCAAGGCCGACGGCAACGGCGTGCTGACCGCGGAGTTCACCGTCCCGGCCGGCACCCCGGTCGGCGACCACACGCTGGTCTACAACGGCACCGTGACCTACTTCCAGGAGTCGTTCGAGGTCGCCGGCGCCGGTGACCCCCGCCTCGCCTACACCGGCGCGAGCATCGCCCTGCCGCTGGCCCTGGGCACCGGCCTGGTCGCCCTCGGTGGCGGCGCCCTCATGGTCACCCGTCGCCGCGCCTCGGGGGCCTCGCAGGCCTGAGCATGACCACACCGCACGCGCCGGACGCCGGCCAGGGTCTCCCTGGCCGGCGTTCGGCGCGTCCAGGCCCCCTCGCGCACCGCCCTCGGCTGCGCGCCAGCCTGCTGGTGCTCACCGCCCTGCTCCTCGCCCTGGTCGCCGACGTCGCCGTCGTCGGCGCGCGGGTCGACCGGCTCGACGTGGACCTCTCCGGCGGCCCCGGCGACGCGGACGGCCGCACCTGGGTGCTCGTCGGGCTGGACTCCCGCGACCGACTGCCCGCCGGCACGGACGTCGCGGAGTTCGGCACCGCCGACGACGTGCCGGGATCCCGCGCCGACGTCGTCGTCGTGGTGCACCAGACCGATGCCGGGACCAGTGCCTGGTCGGTGCCCCGCGACCTCCTCGTACGGACGAGCACGAACACCGAGCGACTCGCCCTGACCTGGCTGGACGGCGCACGAGCGACCGTGGCGGGTCTCTGCGGCCTCGGCATCCCGACAGACCACCTGGTCACCATCGACCTGGCCGGGTTCGCCGCCGTCGTCGACGCAGCCGGCGGGCTGGAGCTGGAGGTGGCCGAACCGGTGCGCGACCAGCCGGCCGGGCTGCAGATCGACGAGGCCGGTCGTCAGCACGTCGACGGGGCGACCGCCCTGGCACTCGTGCGCTCACGCCACCCCGAGCACCTGGTCGACGGGGCATGGCGCGCGGCCCCCGTCGACCCGGACGGCCGGGCCACCGCAGCCGGGACGGTGCTCGCCGCCCTCGCGGAACAGGTGCGGGGCGCCACGCTGCGCCCCTGGCGCCTCCAGGCGGTCGCCTGGACAGGCTCGGGCGCCGTCGCGGTCGACCCGGACACGTCCATGGCCGAGCTGGCGGGGCTCGCCAACGCCGACCTGGGCCAGGTGCAGGTGCTGCCGGTCAGCGAGCCCCTGGGCGGCACCATCGCCCGGCGGGCGACGGACCGGACCGCAGAGGCGGTGGCCGCGGCAGGGCTCGCCTGTGCCCGGTGACCGGGTCGGCACCCGCGCCGGGACGCCACGCCCGCGCCCATCGGGTGCCGAGCCGTGCGGCCTGGCAAGATGACGCCCGTGAGCGAGCACAGCGGCCGGGGACAGGGCCACCAGACCAGCGCCCGGGTGGTCGAGCAGTCCGATCGTGTGGAGGGCATCGTCCGTGCGGGCGAGGCCCCCATCACCCACGAGACCCCCGAGGACTGGGGGTGGCACGGCGAGGCCGGCAAGTGGGGCCGCATCGGCGGCTGGTTCATGGTCCTGGTGGTGCTCGCCTTCCTGATCGGCAACCACGAGGGGCAGGTCGAGGACCTGTGGATCCTCGGCTTCGCGCTCTACCTCGCGGGGCTCCTGGTCTGGGACTGGCGGCGGCGGAAGAACGCCTGGCGCTCACGCTGACCTGCCGCACCTCGGAAGGCCCGCCCCCACCCTGGGGGCGGGCCTTCGTCGTGTCCGGCTGCTGCGCCACCCGCCCCGTTCCCAGCGGCACGTGCCGACCGGAGGACCGTCCAACAACTGGACTGTCAGCCGCAGTTCGTCACGACTTCACAGCCCCCACGGTCGGCGATCTGGACATCGCTGATCGGAATTGTCCGAAGATGACGTGCTCTACGGCGCGTCGCCGTCGACATCTACAGCAGTTGGAGAACTCAGCCGATACACATTGCGCCAACAGGCCCACCCCGGGCCGCCACTGAGAACCGGAGCCCCCATGTCCCGCGTGTCCCCGTTCCGCATCGCCACCGCGACCGGGCTGGCCGTCGGCGCCGCCGTCGTCGGCGTGGCGCTGCCCTCCGTCGCCCTCGCCGAGGAGGCGCTGCCCGCCCTGTCGCTCAGCACGAGCAACGTGGCTGCCGGCACCGCGTTCACCGTCTCGGGCACCGAGTGCATCCAGATGGGCAAGGACCCGGTCGGGACGGTGCTCGCCTATGCCGGCACCGATGTCCAGGGCATGGAGGAGGCCGCCGTCGAGGTGGCCGAGGACGGCACCTGGACCGCGTCGCTGACGTTCCCGGCCGGCACCGCTGCGGGCACCTACGCCGTGTACGGCGCCTGCGACACCTACTGGGAGGTCACCGACTACCCGGTCGCCTCCGTCACCGTCGGGAGCGCCGCTCCGGCCGCTGCGCCCGCCAAGGCACAGGTCTCGGTCGCCAACGGGGTCACGACCGTCACGGCTGCCCCCGGCCAGTCCCTCACCCCCGAGAAGGCCTTCACCCCCGGGCAGAAGCTTCGTCTGAACCTGACCGGCTACACCCCCGGCGAGCTCACCGCCTGGACCCTGCACTCCACCCCGCGGGACCTGGGCGACCACACCGCCGACGGCACCGGCACCCTCAGCGCCGCCCTGACCCTGCCGACCGACGTCGAGGCCGGCGAGCACGAGCTGTGGGTGACCCGCGCCGATGGCACCGTGCTGAAGTACCCCGTCACGATCGCCGCCGCGGGCCCCCAGCTGGCCTACACCGGTGCCGACGTGACGGTTCCGCTGGTGCTCGGCGGCGTCCTCGTCCTGGCCGGCGCCGGCGCCCTCGTGGCCACCCGCCGTCACCGGGGCACCGGCGCTGCGGTCTGACCCACCCGGGACACCAGGAGGCCCGCTCCCCACGGGGGCGGGCCTCCTGCCGTTCCCGGCGGGCCGGGAACGGCAGGATCAGCCGACGCTCACGCCGATCGCCAGGCCGATGAGGTAGGTGGTCCCGGCCGCCAGGGCTCCGAACAGCAGCTGCCGCAGACCGGCGGACCACCACGGCCGCGGGGTGAACCGGGAGGACAGCGCACCGGCCACGGCGAGCCCCAGCCCGCCGCTGGCCAGCGCGGCCCACAGCAGCGGCCACCCCAGCAGGTAGGGCAGCAGGGGGATCAGCGCCCCGGTCGCGAACGTCAGGAACGAGGAGACCGCGGCGACGCGCGGTGAGGGCCGGTCGGCCGCGCTGACCCCCATCTCGGCCAGCACGTGCAGCTGCAGCGCCGTCTCGGGGTCGCGGGACAGCTGGGTGGCCACCTGCTCGGCCAGGTCCGCGTCGACGCCGCGGTCGCGGAACAGCTGGACCAGCTCGGCCCGCTCGCCGGCCGGGTTGCGCTCGAGCTCGCCGCGCTCCTTGGCGACCTCGAGCTCGAGCTGCTCGTTCTGGGTTCGCACGGAGGTGTACTCCCCGAGCGCCATCGAGATCGCGCCGGCGACCAGGCTCGCCACCCCGGAGAGCACGACGGTGCGCGCAGCTGCCCCGCCGGCGCCCACGCCGGCGACCAGCGCGGTGTTGGTGACCAGCCCGTCCATCGCGCCGAAGACGGCGGCGCGCAGCCAGCCGCCGGAGACGTCGGCGTGGGTGTGCTCCGGGGCACCGGCCTCCGGGAGCACCCCGGGAGCGCTCACTCCTGGTCCGACTCGGACCCGAGCGGCACGCCCTCCTCGACCTCCGGGGTCGCCACCGCGACGCTGGGCACCCCGTCGACCCGGTCGGCCGCGGCGAGCTGGCCGCAGGCGCCGTCGATGTCCTGGCCACGGGTGTCGCGCACCGTCGTCGGCACGCCGGCCGCGCGCAGCCGGGCGACGAACTCACGCTGGGCCGGCAGCGGGCTGGCGTCCCACTTGCTGCCCGGGGTGGGGTTCAGCGGGATGAGGTTGACGTGCGCGAGCCGCTTGGCCAGCAGCTTTCCGAGCAGGTCAGCACGGAACGGCTGGTCGTTGACGTCGCGGATCAGCGCGTACTCGATGGAGTAGCGGCGGCCGGTGCGGCGGGCGAAGTCGTCGGCGGCACCGAGCACCTCCTCCACGTTGAACCGCGTGTTGATCGGCACCAGGGTGTCGCGCAGCTCGTCGTCGGGGGCGTGCAGGCTCACCGCCAGGGTGACGTTGAGGCCCTCCTCGGTGAGCTTGCGGATCGCCGGCACGACGCCGACCGTCGACACGGTCACCGAGCGCTGCGCCAGCCCCAGCCCGTGCGGAGCCGAGGTGAGCAGCGCATCGAGGGTCTTGCGGACCCGGGCGTAGTTGGCCAGCGGCTCGCCCATGCCCATGAAGACGACGTTGGACAGCCGGCCCGGCCCGCCGGGGATCTCACCGTTGGCCATGGCGGCGGCCGCGGCGACCGCCTGGCCGATGATCTCGGCGGCGGAGAGGTTGCGGGTCAGGCCGCTCTGGCCGGTGGCGCAGAAGGGGCAGGCCATGCCGCAGCCGGCCTGGCTCGAGATGCACACCGTGGCCCGGTCGGGGTAGCGCATGAGCACGCTCTCCACCAGGGCCCCGTCGTGCAGCCGCCACAGCGTCTTGCGGGTGCGCCCGCCGTCGGCGGACTGGTGCCGCACCGGCGTCAGGAGCCCGGGCAGCAGCGCCTCGGTGAGGTCGGCGCGGGCGGCGGCCGGCAGGTCCGTCATCTGCTCCGGGTCCGTGATGCCGGCGTAGAAGTGCCGAGCGAGCTGGTCGGCGCGGAACGCCGGGTGGCCGAGCTCGGTCACCGCGGCACGCGCCTCCGCACGGGTCAGGTCGGCGAGGTGACGGGGCGGCTTGGTGCGGCGCGGGGCGTCGAAGACCAGGGGGAGAGCAGTCATGGCGTGTACATCGTCCCACTCCCCCGGCCGCTCCGGCACACGCGCGGCGTGAGATGGCTCCCCCGCAGGGGTCAGCGGGGGACGGCCGGGGCCATCAACGGCACGTCCGCGTCGCGGCCGCCCGGATCGGACGGCGGCTCCGTGGTCGGGTCCGACGACGGGCCGGTGGTCGGTCCGCTCGTCAGCGGAGGTGTCGTCGGGGGTGTCGTCGTCGGGGGTGTCGTCGTCGGCGGCGTCGTCACCGGGGGCGTCGTCGTCGGCGGCGTCACCGGGGGCGTCGTCGTCGGCGGCGTCGTCGGAGGCGTCGTCACCGGAGGCGTCGTCGGAGGCGTCGTCGGAGGCGTCGTCACCGGCGGCGTCGTCGTCGGCGGCGTCGTCACCGGAGGCGGCGTCGTCACCGGAGGTGTCGTCGGCGGCGTCGTGACCGGTGCCCCTGTCGGCGTGGTGACCGGAGGCGTGGTGACCGGAGGCGTGGTCGGCCGGATCGGCAGGCGCCCCGGCCCGTCGCCCGCCGGCGGAGCCGGGACGGGCGCCGGGGCCACGAACGGCGGCGCCAGGGGGGCGGGGGCGAGCGCCTGGGCCGGCGGGTCGGCCACCACCGGCGCCGGGACGGCCGGGCCGACGACCGCCACCTCGCGGCGCGCGGCCGCCTGGGGCGGTGCCGGGGCGTCGACCGACTCCGAGGCCGAGGGCAGCGGCTGCTCGACCGCCGGGGGCACCGCCGGCGGCGCCACCGAGGGGCGGCGCGGACGGCTCGCCGAGGTGCTCGGCGAGCTGTCGCCCGAGGCGTCCCGAGCGGCCGCCGCGACCGCCGGCTGGTCGCGGTCGCCACCGCCGCCCAAGCCGGCGACGGCGCCGAACACCCCGGCGATCACCAGGACGACCAGCGGCACCAGGACCCGCGCCCACCGACGCGGCGGCACCGGCGGGCCTGCGACCGAGCGCACCGGCGGCCCGACGGCCGGGGCAGCGACCGGGGCAGCGGTCGGGACGGCGGCAGGCGCCGGCGCGGGTGGCCGGGCGGCGGCCTCCACCGCGAGCACCTCGTCCGCGAGGCGGGACGCGGCCAGCGCCACCTCGGCGCGGACGACGGCCCGCTCCTCCTCCGCCCGGCGGAGCGCGGCCAGTTCCTCATCGAGCTCTGCGGCGGCCCGGATCAGCTCGGCCCGGTGGTCGGCGGTGCGCACCTCCGTGTCCGACTCGGAGCCGGCGGCCGCGTCCTCGGCGAGGACGTCGTCACCGGACACCTGCTCAGCGGGAGCTGACCCGGGGACACTGCGCTCCCCCGGGTCCCCGTCGGCCGCGGCGATCCAGGAGGGCAGCCACACCTCTTCCCAGGCGTCGCGCGGGTCGGCCTCGGCGGGTCCGTCGGTCTGCGGCGGGGGCAGCTGGTCGGCCGGCTGCACCGGCCCGGCGTCCGCAGCAGGCTCGACGGCGTCCGGGGCGTCGCCGGCGCCGGCTCGCGGCTCCGCCGGGTGCTCGCCCGTCGCCCGATCGACCTCTGGTCGGCCCGACCCCACACCCACTCCTCACCGGCGACCGTCCCACCGATCGCCCGAGCACGACCGGTCCCGTCGACCGCGCCTCGGATGCTCCCCTGCGGGACGCCCCCGGCCCGGCGTGACGGGGCGGTCACATCTGACGACGCGCGTCAGACCTTTGGTGAGGTCTCGCCAGCCGCGGGAGGTTCGGCGTGCTGTCGGATCCAGGTGTGCATGGCGATGCCTGCGGCCACCCCGGCGTTGAGGGAGCGGGTGGAGCCGTACTGGGCGATGGAGACGGTGAGCGCCGCCCCGGCCGACGCCGCCGGGGTGAGCCCCGGCCCTTCCTGCCCGAAGAGCAGCAGGCAGGCGCGCGGCAGCCGGACCGTCTCGAGGGGCACCGCGCCCGGACCGTTGTCCACCCCGACCACGACCAGTCCGGCCGCGTCGGCGTGCGCGAGCAGCGCCGCGACGTCGGGGTGGTGGCGCAGGTGCTGGTACCGGTCGGTGACCATCGCCCCGCGGCGGTTCCACCGGCGCCGGCCGACCACGTGCACCTCGGCGGCGAGGAAGGCGTTGGCGGTGCGGACGACCGTCCCGATGTTCAGGTCGTGCTCGAAGTTCTCGATCGCCACGTGGAAGGGATGCCGTCGCCGGTCGAGGTCGGCGACGATCGCCGCCATCCGCCAGTAGCGGTACCGGTCGACGACGTTGCGGCGGTCACCGGTGGCGAGCAGCTCGGGGTCGTAGCGGGGGTCGGTGGGCCAGGGACCGGGCCACGGGCCGACGCCGACGGTCGTCCCCCACTCGGTGGGTCCCGGTCCGCTCTCCTCGGCTGCGAGGTCCTGCCGCTCGGCCACCGGCGCATGCTGCCACGCCCGGTGCCGTCGGCCTCCGGGGCGCCGGGCACAGTGGCCCCGTGACCGACGGCGTCCTGCTGCACCTGATCGAGCCGGCCGACTGGCGGGCGGCGCTGGACGCCGGCGCGGTGCGGCCGCCCTCGCTGGCGGAGGTCGGTTTCGTGCACCTGTCGACGCCGGACCAGGTGCACCTGCCGGCGCAGCGGCTGTCCCGGGACCGCCACGACCTCGTCGTCCTCGTCGTCGACCCGGCCCGGCTGACCGATCCGGTGCGCTGGGAGCCGGGCGTCGCCGGGGACCCGGCGACGATGCGCTTCCCCCACCTGCTCGGCTCCCTCCCGACCACCGCCGTGGTGGGCGTGGTCCCGTGGCTGCCGGACCGCCCCCTGGAGCTCCCCTCCCCCGACGACGCGCTCGCCCGGGCCCGGGCGATGGACGTGTCGCTGCGCACCCGCCGGGCGGCACGCGTGCTGCAGGTTCCGGGCGGCGTCGCCGTCCTCGACCCGGCCTTCCCGCACTCGCGCGACGACAACCGGCTGCTGCTCACCGGAGACGTCCCGGCCGGGCACGTCGAGGCCCTGGCCGCCGAGGTCGCCGCCACCGCAGGCTGGCCGACGCGTGCGGTGACGCTCCTGCACGCGGGCGCCGCGCCGGTCGCGGCCGAGCTCGCCCACCGCGGGTGGCAGATCGCCGAGAACCTGGTGATGGCCCGCCGGGCTCCGTTCCCGGTCGCCGTGGACCGGCGCGCCGACCTGGTCCCGCAGGGCGAGGTGCACGACCTCTGGGCGCGGTCGTGGCGGGCGGAGCTGGGGCAGACGGAGCCCGACCTGGACGAGGTGGTCCGCCAGCTCGTCGGCCGGGAGCACCGCAACGACCGGGTCGTGCAGGTCACCGACGTGGCCGTGCGGTCCGGCGGCGCCGTGGTGGCGGCCGCGCAGCTGCGGGTGGACGGCGCGACGGCGTCCCTGGAGTCGGTGCTCAGCGACCCGTCGGTGCGCCGGCGCGGGTTCGGCAACGCGCTGCTCGACCGCGTGCTGGAGGTCGCCGCGACGGCGGGCTGCGACCTGGTCACGCTCGATGCGGCTGCGGAGGACTGGCCCCGGCAGTGGTACGGCCGGCGTGGGTTCACCGTGGTCGGGCGCAGCTGGGAAGCGGTGCGCCCCGCCTGATCAGGCCGGGACGACCACCGAGAGCACCAGCCACGCGACGACGGCCGAGGGCAGCAGCGAGTCCATCCGGTCCATCAGCCCACCGTGGCCGGGCAGCATCTTCCCCATGTCCTTGATGCCGAGGTCGCGCTTGATCAGCGACTCGCCGAGGTCCCCCAGCGTGGCGGTCAGCGCGATCGCGACGCCGAACAGGGCCCCGCCCCACCACGGCCCGGAGAAGGTCAGGGTCACCAGCAGGACGCCGACGACCACGCAGGCGGCGACCGACCCGGCCAGCCCTTCCCAGGACTTCTTCGGGCTGATGCTCTCCGCGAGCGGGTGCTTGCCGAACAGCACGCCGGCGGCGAACCCGCCGGTGTCGCTGCACACGACGGTGACGATGAACGCCAGCACGCGGGCGACCCCGTCGTCGGGGACCAGCAGCAGGACGGCGAACCCGGCCAGCAAGGGCACGTACAGCGCCACCAGGACGGCGGCGGAGGCGTCCCGCAGATAGCCCACCGGACCGTCGCCGAGCCGCCACAGGACCACCGCGAACGCCGTGAGCAGGAAGCCGACGACCAGCCCGGATGGGCCGCGGGTCCAGGCGAGCGCCATCATCGCGAGCGACCCGACCAGCACCGGGGGCAGCGGCGGGCGGTGACCGCCGGCCTGCAGCGCCCGCCCCAGCTCGACGACGCTGATCAGCACGGCCACGGTGATCACCAGCAGGAACGCCGGCCGCCAGACGAGCAGCGTGGCCACGACCACCACACCCAGACCGAGCGCGACACCGATCGCCGAGCCCATGTCCCGGCCGGCGCGACCGGCACCGGCCGGGGTGTCCTGGGGCGACTCTCCGGTCACCTCGGCCCCAGGTGCGCCGGGCACTGCGGTCAGCGGCGCGTGGTCCTCCGCGTGCACCGCCGTGTGCTCCGCGGCACCGCCACCGGGCGTCGCGGCCGGGCCGCGTCCACTCGCGAGCAGGCCGCCGTCGTCGGCGAGCAGGCCCTCCCCGGCGTCGTCCCGCCCGGTTTCCTCGTTCGGGTGGCCCGGCGGCAGGCCGGCGGCGTCGGGCGACGGCGGACGGACCCGGGCCCCGGGCGGGGGCACCGGCGGCCGGCCGACCCGCCGCAGCGCGCCGGTCTCCGGAGCAGCGGCCGACGGCTGGGGGGCGGTCACCGGCTCGTCGGGCGACCAGCCGGGCTCGGCGACGCCGGCCCGGCCAGGGACAGGCTCCCGCCCCGGACCCTCGGGTCCGGGACGGGACGGGAATCGGGGCACCACGCGGGTCCGGACCGGGATCAGACGTCGAGGAGCTCGGTCTCCTTGTTCTTCATCGCCTCGTCGATGGCCGCCACGTGCGTGGCGGTGAGGTCGTCGAGCTCCTTCTCCGCGCGGCGCACGTCGTCCTCGCCGGCCTCGCCGTCCTTGGCGATGCGGTCCAGCTCCTCCTTGGAGCGACGGCGGATGTTGCGGATGGCGACCTTGGCGTCCTCGCCCTTGGCGCGGGCCTGCTTGACCAGGTCGCGACGCCGGTCCTCGGTCAGCTGGGGGAAGACCACCCGGATCAGCGTGCCGTCGTTGGTCGGGTTGACCCCGAGGTCGGAGTCGCGGATCGCCCGCTCGATGGCCTGCAGCTGGCTCATGTCGTAGGGCTTGATGACCGCCATCCGCGCCTCGGGCACGGTGATCGAGGCCATCTGCGGCACCGGCGTGTAGGCGCCGTAGTAGTCGACCGCGATCTTGTTGAACATGGACGGCGCGGCGCGGCCGGTGCGCACGGAACCGAGGTCCTCGCGGGCGACCGACAAGGCCTTGTCCATCCGCTCCTCGGCGTCGAGCAGGGTGTCGTCGATCACGGTTCTCTCCTCCTGCGGCGGCTGCCGCCGTGCTGGCCGTCTGGTCGATCGGCGTTCAGCCGACCAGTACCCGGGTCGGAATGCGGCGACCGCCACCCCTCCGGGAGCCGGCCGGTCACGCCGGCTGGCTGATCAGGGTCCCGATCTTCTCACCTGCGACGGCGCGGGCGATGTTGCCCTCACGCAGCAGGTTGAACACGACGATCGGCATGCGGTTGTCCATGCACAGGCTGATCGCGGTGGCGTCGGCGACCCCGAGCTGCTTGGCGAGGACCGTGGCGTAGTCCAGCTCCTCGTACATGCTCGCGTCCGGGTTCGTCCGGGGGTCGGCGTCGTACACGCCGTCCACACCGTTCTTGGCCATCAGCAGCACCTGGCAGCCGATCTCCAGGGCGCGCTGGGCGGCCACGGTGTCGGTGGAGAAGTACGGCATGCCGGCACCGGCGCCGAAGATGACCAGTCGGCCCTTCTCCATGTGCCGCACGGCCTTGC
Source organism: Modestobacter sp. SYSU DS0290 (assembly GCF_054050955.1). Lineage (NCBI taxonomy): Bacteria > Bacillati > Actinomycetota > Actinomycetes > Geodermatophilales > Geodermatophilaceae > Modestobacter > Modestobacter sp. SYSU DS0290. The sequence continues at coordinate 63,375 of NZ_JBJHAI010000015.1, read as the reverse complement.
GGGGGATGTAGGGCTCGGCGACCTGGCCCATGGTGATCGCGGTCTGCACCCGCGTCTCCAGCCCGATCTGCTCGCAGAACGCCTGCAGCGCCAGCGCGTTCATCACCGTGCCGAGCATGCCCATGTAGTCGGCGTGCCGGCGGTCCATGCCCGCCTGCGCCAGTTCGGCGCCGCGGAAGAAGTTGCCACCACCGACGACGACGGCGACCTGGGTCCCGCTGTGCACGACCTCGGCGAGCTGTTCGGCGATGTTGTGCACGATGCCGCCGTCGACCCCGACGCTGCCGCCGCCGAACGCCTCACCGGAGAGCTTGAGCAGGACCCGCCGGTAGCCGCTGCCGTCGGTCGGCGCGGAGGCGGCGGGCGCGAAGAGCAGGCCCTCCGGGTTGCTGGCGGGGGTCGTGTCGGTCACAGGTGTCCTTCGTGTCGATGTGATCGGTGATCGATCCTGCCGCATGCCCGGCGCAGGGGCCTCCGCAGCACGGGCCGGACAGGCCACCGGCCCCGCTCCACGGAGGAACGGGGCCGGCGGTGACGTGCTGGAACGGCCCCGTCGCAGGGCCCCGCCCCGGGCGTGCGAGGGACGGGGGGCGACGGGGTCCTTGCTCAGGCCTGGCCGACCTCGAACCGGGCGAACCGCTCGACGGTCAGACCGGCGTCGCCGATGACCTGCTTGACGGTGCGCTTCGGCTCGGTGATCGAGGGCTGCTCGAGGAGCACGAAGTCCTTGAAGTAGGAGTTCACGCGACCCTCGACGATCTTGGCGATCGCCTGCTCGGGCTTGCCCTCCTCCTTCGCCGTCTGCTCGGCGACCCGGCGCTCGGTCTCCACCGTCTCGGCGGGGACGTCCTCGCGGGTCAGGTAACGGGGGCGGGCCGCGGCGATGTGCATCGCCAGGGCGCGGGCCGCGTCCTCGTCACCGCCGGAGTACTGCACCGCGACACCGATGGCCGGGGGCAGGTCGGTGGCGCGCTTGTGCAGGTAGACGGCCGTGGTGCCCTCGAAGAGCGCGAAGCGGGACAGGACCAGCTTCTCGCCGATGCGGGCCGACTCGGACTCGATCAGCTTCTCGACCGTCTGGCCGTCGACATCGGTGGCCAGCAGCGCCGCGACGTCGGCCGGCTTCTGGGCCAGCACGATGTCCAGCAGCTTCTCGCCCAGGGCGACGAACTCGGCGTTCTTGGCGACGAAGTCGGTCTCGCAGTCGAGCTCGAGCAGCGCGCCGCCCTTGCTGACCACGATGCCGTTGGTCGTCGAGCGCTCCAGGCGCTTGCCGACGTCCTTGGCGCCCTTGATCCGCAGCAGCTCGACGGCCTTGTCGTACTCGCCGTCGGCCTCGGTCAGGGCCTTCTTGGCGTCCATCATGCCGGCGCCGGTGGCGTCGCGGAGACGCTTGACGTCGGCTGCGGTGAAGGCGGGCATGTCACTTCCTCTGGGGTGGTGTGCTGGGTGCGGACGTGCAGCGGCGCCGCTCCCCGGCCGTGTGGGGCCGGGGAGCGGCGCCTGCGGATCAGCCGTTCTGGGCGCCCTGGGTGCCGGTCTCGGTGCTGCCGGTGGCGGGCACACCCTCGACGGGGGCGACCTCCTCGGCGGTGACGGTCGGCGGGGCGGCCGGGGTCTCCGGCAGCTCGGTGGCCGGGGCGTCACCGGACTGGCCGGTGAGCAGCTCGCGCTCCCAGTCGGCCAGCGGCTCGGCAGCGGCACCGGCCGGGGCGCCGTCCTCGGCGCGACCGGCGTTGGCCTGCGCGGCGGAACGGGCCATCAGACCCTCGGCGACGGCGTCGGCGATCACGCGGGTGAGCAGCGCGGTGCTGCGGATCGCGTCGTCGTTGCCCGGGATCTTGTAGTCGACCTCGTCGGGGTCGCAGTTGGTGTCGAGGATCGCGACGACCGGGATGCCCAGCTTGCGCGCCTCGCCGACGGCGATGTGCTCCTTCTTGGTGTCCACGATCCAGACGGCGCTGGGCACCTTCTGCATGTCGCGGATGCCGCCGAGGCTGCGCTCGAGCTTGGCCTTCTCGCGGGTCAGGCCCAGCTGCTCCTTCTTGGAGAGGGAGGCCATGACGCCGGTCTGCTCCATGTCCTCCAGCTCCTTCATGCGCTGGAGCCGCTTGTACACGGTGGAGAAGTTGGTGAGCATGCCGCCCAGCCAGCGCTGGTTGACGTAGGGCATGCCGACGCGCTGCGCCTGCTCGGCGATGACCTCCTGCGCCTGGCGCTTGGTCCCGACGAACATGATCGAACCGCCGTGGGCCACGGTCTGCTTGACGAACTCGTAGGCCTGGTCGATGTAACCCAGCGTCTGCTGGATGTCGATGATGTAGATGCCGTTGCGCTCGGTGAAGATGAAGCGCTTCATCTTCGGGTTCCAGCGACGGGTCTGGTGCCCGAAGTGGACCCCGCTGTCGAGCAGGTTCTTCATGCTGACGACTGCCACGTGGCGCCGCCTTCCTTCTCGTGCGCGGGCGGCCGGGGGCCGGGCCGCGCTGTGCCGGTTGTCGCGGGCACCGGGTGGTGCACCGCCCTGGTGTCCGGATCGCGTCACCGACCCGCCGCGAGGGTGGGACCGAGGTGACGAGCTCCCCGCCTGGCTCGTCGAGGTGCACGAGCAGCGGGACGCGGACACGCGAAGTCGACCCGCCGGAGCGGGCCGCACCGAGAAGCATACGCGGTGTCAAGCGGTGCTCCGCGCGGGTCGTCCCCAGGGGGACCCGTCGTCCACAAGCGGGGCGGGAGGCCGCCACCCGGACGCCGGTGGCACCAGGGTCGGCGGGGTGTCCGTCGCCCGCCTGCTCGTGCTGCTCGTGCTGGTCTCCGGGACCCTGCTCGGCCCCGCGGCGGGGCCGGCGACGCCGGCTCCGGCCCCGCCGTCCTCCCCTGGGCCGGCCGGGGTGTGGGGGTGGCCGCTGCCGGGGCCGCCGGAGGTGTCCCGGGCGTTCGATCCCCCACCGACGCCGTACGCCGCGGGGCACCGGGGCGTGGACCTGCTCGCTGGCATCGGCGCACCGGTGGTCTCCGCCGGGGACGGCGTGGTGGCCTTCGCCGGCATGGTGGCCGGGCGGCCGGTGGTGAGCGTCGAGCACCCCGGTGGCCTGCGCACGACGTACGAGCCGGTGCAGCCGGCGGTGGCCGCCGGCCAGGTCGTGGCCCGCGGCTCACCGTTGGGCACCCTGGTGGCCGGGCACACCGGCTGCCCGGTCGAGGCCTGCCTGCACTGGGGACTCCGACACGGGGAGGTGTACCTCGACCCGCTCTCCCTGCTGCAGCCGCCGCGGATCAGTCTGCTGCCGTGGCCGTGACTCCCGGAGGCGTTACCGTCCGGGCGTGCGCTGGCGACGGAAGAAGGACTCGGGACCGGAGGAGCAGGACGGCGGCCAGGTGCTGCGCGACCTGCAGGCGGTCATCGACCGGTTCGGCTGGGCGGTGCTGCACGGCGGCGGTTCGCCCGGCGAGCCGCGCTGGTCGCACACCGTGGGCCTGACCGGGCTCGGGCACCCGGAGGTGATCGTGACCGGGCTGCCGTTCGAGGCCGGCGAGAAGTACCTGAACCTGGTGGGCGAAGCCGTTCGGGGCGGCGCCCGGTTCGCTCCGGGGGCGGCGACCTCGACGATCACCGATGCCGACTCCCCCGTCGTCTTCCTGGCCGTGGCCGACACCGGCCGGCTGGCGGTGGCCGAGCAGCTCTACGGGAGCGTCGAGGTGCTGCAGCTGGTGTGGCCGGACTCCCAGGGGACGCTCCCCTGGGAGGAGGGCCACCGGAACCCGCCGACGGCGCAACCCCTGCTGGGACCCCGCCCGGGCGAGCAGAGCGGCTGACCGGGCGTCAGTCGCCGTTGGGCTGGGCGACCAGGTGCACGATCGAGGCCGGGCTGCTGATCCAGAACGCCGAGCCCTCGCCCAGCGGTTCGATCTCGTCGCAGCGGGCCACTCCCTCGGCCGTGGCCAGGTGCTGCGCCGCCGCGGCCGGGTCGTCGGTGGTCAGCTGGAGCCAGAGCTCCGCCTGGCTGATCACCGGCACCCGGTCGATCCAGACCTCAGGCGATGTCGGCGAGCTTGGTGCGCAGCTGCAGGACCGCCTTGGTGTGCAGCTGGCAGATGCGGCTCTCGGTTACCCCGAGGACCCGGCCGATGTCGGCCAGGGTGAGCCCTTCGAAGTAGTAGAGGCTCACCACGACCTTCTCCCGGTCGGGCAGCTGCTCGACCGCGCGGGCGAGCAGCTGACGGGCCTCGCCGTGCTCGGCCATCGCCTGCGGGTCGAGCGCGCTGGTGTCCTTGAGGGTGTCGACCAGTCGCGGGGCGGAGCCGTCGTCGTCGACGAGCAGCTCGTCGAGGGCGACGACGTTGACCAGGGACAGCTGGCCGAGGAACTTGCGGATCTCCTCGACGTCCATCTCCATCTCGGCCGCGATCTCCTCCTCGGTTGGGCTCCGCTGGAGCCGGCTCTCGAGGGCGGCGATCGTGCGCTCGAACTGACGCGCCTTCATCCGCACCGACCGCGGGATCCAGTCGGTGGACCGGAGCTCGTCGATGATCGCGCCGCGGATGCGCGCCATCGCGTAACTCTCGAACTTGATCTCCCGCGACGGCTCGAAGCGGGTGATCGCGTCGATGAGGCCGAAGGTGCCGTAGGAGACCAGGTCGGCCTGCTCCACGTGCGCGGGCAGGCCGCTGCCGACCCGGCCGGCGACGTACTTGACCAGCGGGGCGTAGTGCAGGATCAGCCGGTCGCGCAGGCCGGTGTCCCGGTCGACGGCGTAGCGGCCCCAGAGCTCGACGACCGCCGCGTCCGGGTCGTCGCTCGCCCCGAGCTGGTCGACCGTCGCCTCAGACACCTGCATCCCCCTGATCGCCCGTCGCTGTGCGCACCGTTGCCGCCCCCACTCTCTTAGGCCCGCGGATGGGCCTGCGCGTGGACCGCGCGCAGGCGCTCGACCGTGACGTGCGTGTAGACCTGCGTGGTCGCGAGGCTAGCGTGCCCCAGCAGCTCCTGGACCGACCGCAGGTCGGCACCGCCCTCCAGGACGTGCGTGGCCGCGGAGTGCCGCAGCCCGTGCGGACCGATGTCGGGGGTGCCGGGGGCGGCCTGGACCGCCGCGTGCACGACCCGGCGCGCCTCCCGCGCGTCCAGCCGGCCGCCGCGGGCACCCAGCAGCAGCGCCGGGCCGCTGGTCGCGGTCACCAGCGCCGGCCGGCCGTGAGCCAGCCACGTCTCCAGCGCCTGGGCGGCCGGTGCGCCGAACGGCACGCTGCGTTCCTTCCGGCCCTTGCCGAACACCCGGAGCAGCCGCCGGCCCCGGTCGACGTCGTCGACGTCCAGACCGACCAGCTCCCCCACGCGGATGCCGCTGGCGTAGAGCAGCTCCAGCACCAGCACGTTGCGCAGCCGGAGCGCGGTGGCCGCGGCGTCCTCGCCGTCGTCGGCGGGGTGCGCGGCCTGCTCGAGCACGGTGCGCGCCTGGTCGGCGCCGAGCACCCCGGGCAGCGTGCGGTGCGCCTTGGGGCTGGCCAGCCGGAGGCCGACGTCCTCGGCCACCTGGCCGCTGCGGCGCAGGTGCGCGGTGAAGGACCGCGCCGAGGCCGACCGGCGGGCGGTGGTGGACCGGCTGTCGCCGCGGGTGCGACCGGCGGCCAGCCAGCTCCGCAGCGTGGCCAGGTCGAGGTCGGCGGGGGTGGTCCCCTGCCGGCGGGCCAGGTGGTCCAGCAGGGACACGACGTCGCCGACGTACCCGCGCACGGTGTGGGTCGAGAGGTCCCGCTGCACGCGCAGGTGCTCCTCCCAGGCGTCCAGCGACTCGGCGAGGGCAGGGGGCAGCCCCGCCCGCAGCTCCGTCGTCCCCGCCATGGGGGCAGCGTCCGTGCCGGAGTGGAACCGGTCAACGGGACGCGCCGGTCGCCGGGCTCGGCGGGCGGTGCAGCCGCCAGCCGGTGCCGGTCCACTCGACGAGGTCGGCGAGCTCCAGCGCAGGCAGCACCCGCAGCACGTCCAGCACGTCGCAGCCGGCGACGGCGGCGAGCCGCTCGGGGGTGACGCCGGTGCGGACGGGGCAGGCGTCCAGCACCCGGCGGGCCACGTCGGACAGCGCGTCACGGGGGCTGCCCGGTCGTTCCGGCGGCACGGCCAGGTCGGCGCCCAGCGACCCGACCTGCTCGACGACCTGCGCCGCCGTCGTCACCAGCCGGGCACCGCGCAGTTCGTCGCGGAGCAGCTCGTGGCAGCCGACCGACATCGCGCTGGTGACCGGGCCGGGAACCACCATCAGCGAGCGCCCGAGATCACCGGCCCGGTGAGCGGTGGCCAGCGCACCTGACCTGGCCGCGGCCTCGACCACCACGGTGCCGCGGGTGAGCGCGGCGATCAACCGGTTGCGGACCAGGAACCGGTGCCGCAGCGGTGCGCAGCCCGGCGGCCACTCGCTCACCAGCAGGCCCCCGTCGAGCAGGCGGGAGAAGAGCGCGGAGTGGGACGCCGGGTAGGCGCGGTCGACGCCGCAGGCGAGCACGGCGACCGTCGGGGCACCGGCGGCCAGCGCCCCGCGGTGGGCAGCGGCATCGATCCCGAAGGCACCCCCGGAGACGGTGGTCCACCCCCGCTCCCCCAGGCCGTGCGCCAGCTCCCCCGCGACGTGCTCGCCGTACGCGGTCGCGGCCCGGGACCCGACCAGGGCCACCGAGCGGTCGACCACGTCGGCCAGCGCACCGTCGCCGCGCACCCACAGCGCCAGGGGTGGGACCAGCGTCCGGGTCCGGTCGGGCCTCGGCTCGTCGGGGGCCTCCGCACTGGCCACGGTCAGGCAGTGCAACGCGTACGCCGGCCACTCGTCGTCCTCGGGGACCACCAGCCGGGCGCCGCACCGCGCCGCCCGCCGGAGGTCGGCCAGGCTGGCGTCCTCGCCGGCCCGGGCGCCGGCGACGGCCTGCACGCGGGGCGGTGCCGTCCCGGCGCGCAGCGCCACCACCGCCTCGACCGGGCCGACCCGCTCGACGAACCGCCACACCCCCACCGAGCCGGGCTCCAGGGCGCGGCTCAGCCAGGCGCGCGCCCGGCGCTCCGGGTCGCCGTCGGGCTCGCCGCGCAGGGCGGTCACCAGGGCGTCGCCTGTTCCGCCCCCGGCGCCGGTCATGCCGTGACCCGTTGGAGGCGCATGCCGAGGGCCTCGGCCACCTCGTCGGGGCCGGGCACGGTCGACCCCGCCAGGTCGCTCAGCGTCCAGGCGACCCGCAGCACCCGGTCGAAGCCGCGCACCGACAGGGACCCGCGTTCCAGGGCCCGTTCGGCGAGGGCCAGCGCCCGCCGGGGCACCGGCCACCGCTCGCGCAGCAGCCGGCCGGGCACCGCGCTGTTCAGGGTGAGGCCGGTGCCCGCGAGCCGGGCTGCGGCGGCTGCGCGGGCAGCCCTCACCCGGCCGGCCACGACCTGCGTCGACTCCGGTGGCGCGACGCCGTCCAGCCAGGCGGCGCGGCTGACCGCCGGCAGGGTGACCCGCAGGTCGATCCGGTCCAGCAGCGGGCCGGACAGCCGGGACTGATAGCGCCGGCGCTCCAGCGGGCTGCAGGTGCACGCCGTGTCGCCGGCGGCGCTCGCGCAGGGGCACGGGTTGGCGGCGAGCACCAGTTGCGCCCGGCAGGGGAAGGTGGCCGAGCCGTTCGCCCGGTGGATGGTCACCTCGCCCCGCTCCAGCGGTTGGCGGAGCGTGTCCAGCACCGCCCGCGGGAACTCCGGCGCCTCGTCCAGGAACAGCACCCCCAGGTGGGCGCGGCAGAGGGCACCGGGGCGGATCGAGCCCGATCCACCGCCGACGAGGGCGGCCATCGTCGCCGAGTGGTGCGGCTGCTCGAAGGTGGGCCGCCGGACCAGCGGGGCTCCCGGGGGCAGGGTGCCGGCGACCGAGGCGATCGCGGTGACCTCCATCGCGGCCCGCTCGTCCAGCGGCGGCAGCAGGCCCGGCAGCCGCTCGGCGAGCATCGTCTTGCCGGCGCCGGGAGGCCCGGTGAGGAACAGGTGGTGGCCCCCGGCGGCGGCGACCTCGACCGCGCGGCGCCCGGCGGTCTGCCCGACGACGTCGGCCAGGTCCGGGCCGGGGGGTTCGGGAGCTGCCGGCGCCCGGACGTGACCGGGGATGGCCGCGCCGCCGGCCAGGTGGCCGATGACCTGCCGCAGGCTCTCCGCGGCCAGCACCTCGATCCCCTCGACGAGGGCCGCCTCGTCGGCGTTGTCCGCCGGCACCACGACCTGCCGGTGACCGGCGCGGGCGGCGGCCAGGACGGCGGGGAGCACTCCCCGCACCGTTCGCAACGAGCCGTCCAGACCGAGCTCGCCGAGGAGGACCAGCTCCCGCACCCGGCCGGCGGGCACCACCCCGGCGCCGGCGAGCACCGCCACGGCGAGGGCGAGGTCGAACCCGCTCCCCTGCTTGGGCATCGCGGCCGGTGACAGCCCGATGGTCACCCGGCGCAGCGGGAAGTCGTGCCCGCTGTTGACGACCGCCGCGCGGACCCGGTCGACCGACTGGCGCACGACCGCGTCGGGCAGGCCGACGAGCACGACCGTGGGCACCCCGGCCGCGAGGTCGACCTCGACCTCCACCAGGGCACCCTGAACGCCGACCAGCCCCACCGACCAGGTCCGGGCCAGCGCCATCAGAACGCGTTCCGCAGGTGCGCCACGCGGACCGGACCGCGCACCGGCACGTGCACCCCGACGACGTCGAAGCGCAGGTCGGGTGCGTGGTGGTCGTGTGCGGCGAGCCAGGCCCGGGCCAGCTGGCGCAGCCGGCGCCGCTTGTCGACGGTGACCGCCTCCACGGCGTGCCCGAAACCGGTGCCCCGGCGGGTCTTCACCTCGCAGAAGACGATCGCGTCACCGTCGCGGGCGACGACGTCGAGCTCACCGTGACGGCAGCGCCAGTTGCGGTCGAGCACCTGCATGCCGGCGTCGGTGAGCAGCCGGACGGCCACGCGCTCGCCGTAGGCGCCGAGGGCGGCTCGTGGGGTCGGGAGATTGGGCACCTCTCGACCCTGCGACCGGCGCAGGCATCAGGACAGGGCCGCGCCGGGTCTGTGGACAGCGGGCGCGGCTGTGGACGGCGAACCGCCGGTCAGCACGCCACCGGGGCAGCCTTGGGGGGTGCGGGAGACCAGGTCAGGGCAGGCGCGGGTTGTCCGGCAGCTCGAGGTCGGGCTTGTCCAGCTCCTCGACGTTGACGTCCTTGAACGTCACGACCCGCACGTTCTTCACGAAGCGCGCCGGCCGGTACATGTCCCAGACCCAGGCGTCGGTGAGGGTGAGCTCGAAGAACACCTCACCGCCGGCGTCACGGACCTGCAGGTCGACGCTGTTGGCCAGGTAGAACCGCCGCTCGGTCTCCACCACGTAGGAGAACTGGCGGACGATGTCCTTGTACTCGCGATAGAGCTGCAGCTCCATCTCGGTCTCGTACTTCTCGAGGTCCTCGGTGCTCATCGCGTGTGCTCCACGAGTGCCGGCGTGGGCAGGCCGGCGCGGTGGTCGGCAGCCCGCGGGATGGATCCGGAGACGAGCTCCGGCAGGTCGTTCGACTGGGCGGGCACGGGTCCATCATCGGGCATGGCCTGCCTCTGCGGCAGCGCCGGTGTCCGCGCGGCGTGCGCGTCCCGCGCGCGGGCCACGTTGACGAACCGCATCCGGTGCTCCGGGCAGGGGCCGTGCGCGTCGAGGGCAGCGCTGTGCGCCTCGGTGATGTAGCCCTTGTGCACGTCGAAGCCGTAGTCGGGGAACCGGGCGTGCAGGTCGAGCATCATCCGGTCCCGGGTCACCTTGGCCAGCACCGACGCCGCCGCCACGCAGGCCGCGACGCGGTCGCCCTTCCAGACGGCCAGCGACGGCTGGGCCAGCCCGCTGACCGGGAAGCCGTCGGTGAGCACGTACTCCGGGCCGGGGTCGAGCGCGTGCACCGCCCGGCGCAGCGCCTCGATGTTCGTCACGTGCATGCCCCGGGAGTCGAGCTCGGCCACCGGGATCACGACGACCGACCAGGCGACCGCGCGGTCCACGACCTCGGCGTAGACCTGCTCCCGGGTGGCGGCGGTGAGCAGCTTGGAGTCGGCCAGCCCGGGCACCCTGCCGCGGCGGCCGGCCGGCAGCACGCAGGCGGCCGCGACCAGGGGCCCGGCGCAGGCGCCGCGACCGGCCTCGTCGGCGCCGGCGATCGCGGCGAACCCGCGGCGGCGCAGGGAGCGTTCCATCTCCCACAGGGCGTCGGTCGCCTCCGCGGCCGTCGCGCCACGGGGGCGCGAGGCACCGCGGGAGGCGGTGAGGGTGGATCGGGCAGGCATCGAGTGCCGACCCTACGACGCCCGCGGGCGTCGTGGTCCCGGGACCGGCCGACCGGCGGGCGGTGGGCCGCCCCGGGCACACCACGAGCCGGTCCGCGGGGGAACGGGGACCGGCTCGTGGCGGCTGGGCGTGGTCGCAGGTGCGGCCACACCCTGACCCGCCGGGACGCAGGGGACGTCCCGGCCGTCGGGGTCGGGTCGGGTGCGGTGGGCGCGATGCCCGTCCGCCTCCGGCCCGCCGGCTCAGACGTTGGTGGCGGTGAAGGAGTGCGCGCCGCAGGTGCAGCCGGGGTTGCGGGCGGAGAGCACCAGCGACACGGCGTGCGCCCGGTCGCGGGCGCCCAGCTTGCGCAGGATCGCCTTGACGTGGGACTTCACGGTGTCCTCGCTGATGAACAGGTTCCGGCCGATCTGCCGGTTGGACTGCCCCTGCAGGAGCTCGTCGAGGACGTCGGACTCCCGGCGGGTGAGCGGGACCTCGGGGGTCAGCGGCTTGGCGACCGGCTCGGCCCCGCCCTCGGTGCGGCGGATCTGCGGGTCGACCACGGTGCGGCCGGCGCGAGCCGCGAGCACCGCCCAGCCCAGCAGCGTGGGCGAGGTGTTCATCAGCAGGTAGCCGCGGACGCCGGCGGCCAGCGCCTCGTTGACCACGGCCGGGTCATCGGAGGTGGCCAGCGCCACGATCGCGATCTGGGGGTAGCGGCGGCGCAGGTCGCGGCAGGCGTTGAGGGTCGCGGCCCGACCGGCACCCAGCTCGACCACGACGGCGTCGGGGCGGGCGGAGTCGGCCAGCGTCAGCGCCCGGCGGGGCTCCCCGGGGGTGCCCACCGCCTGCATGCCCGCGGTCTCGTTGATCATGCCGATCAGGCCGCGGCGCAGAACCGGGGCGTCCGCGAGGATCATGACGCGGGTGACGCCGCGCGTGGTGCTCGCCATGGGTGCAGACACTGTCTGACTCTCCGTTCGGGTCTGATGACTCTCTGCGATGTACATCGACCGGGTGAACGGACTGCTTGAACAATTTCCGCGAACTTCTTCGCGGGACGCGCGCAGATCCTGCCGAAAGGCACCGGAACGGCGTCGCAGGGAGTGCCCGCGGGACGGCGAGCCTGCTCGACAGCGGCTGGTGCGCGCCCCTCCGGTGGGGGCGTCAGCGGGCGGAGGAGCCCCGCGCCGGCCGGGTCTGCGCCGGCCGGCGGGCACGCCGCCAGCCGGTGCGCGGCGGACGCCGGGACGGGCCGGCCGCCCGTGCACCGCGTGACCTGCGCCGCCGGCGCCAGGCGGTCAGCGGCACGGCGCCGGCCAGTCCGAGCACGTAGGGCACCGCGACCGCAGCGGCACCCTGGACCGGCATACCGGCCGGAGTGGCAGCAGCCGCGTCGGCCTGGATGTCCGGGCTGTCGATGAGCCCGAAGCGGTCCAGCGGCCACACGATCAGCGCGGCCTTGCCGATGACGTCGTCCACCGCGATCGTGCCGGCGTACTCGTCGCCCATGTGGGCCTTGGAGTCGGCCGAGGCAGACCGGTGGTCGCCCATCACCCACAGCCGCCCCTCCGGCACGGTCACCGGGGTGAACTCCCGGCCGGCCGAGGTGCCGGTGCCCAACGGGGAGTTCTGGTGGATGTACGGCTCGTCCAGCGGCTGACCGTCGACCAGCACGCGGCCCTCCGGGTCGCAGCACTCGACCGTCTGTCCCTCGGTTGCGATCACCCGCTTGACGTAGTCGTCCTCGCTGGGCGGCGCGACCCCGATCGCCCGCCCCAGGGTCAGCAGCGCCCCGGAGAACCAGTTGCTGGGCTCCGCCACGGTGATCTCCGGGGACCAGGTGTCCGGCCCGCGGAAGACCACGACGTCACCGGGCTCGGGCTCGCCGAACCAGTAGGGCACCTTGTTGACCAGCACCCGGTCCCCCGTGCAGCCCGGGCAGCCGTGCAGCGTCTGCTCCATCGAGCCCGACGGGATGAAGAACGCCTGCACCAGGAAGGTCTTCACCAGCAAGGCCAGCACGAAGGCGATGACCAGCAGCACCGGCAGCTCGCGCAGCAGGGAGCCCTTCTTGGCCGGCGCGCGCCCCCTCCGCTGCCCCGCCGGCGCGCCGTCGGGCCCGGGGCCGCCGGACCGGCCGGCGCCTGCCTCCGGCGAGGACGGCGAGTCCGGGGTCGCGTCCCGCTCGGGACGGCCGGAGGACGAGTCGGTGGAGCCGTGCGTGCTCATCGTCGATCAGCGTACGGTCCGCGCGCCACCCCGCCCGGCAGAACGCCGGACCGCTGGCAACCTCACAGCTGCGCCACCCAGCCGGAGACGCGAACGGGCCGGCTGCCCGTGGCAGCCGGCCCGTTCGACGCGGAGACGCTGGGATCAGCGCGCGACGACCTCGCGCTTCTCCTTGATCTTGGCGGCCTTGCCGCGCAGCTCACGCAGGTAGTACAGCTTCGCCCGGCGGACGTCACCGCGGGTGAGCACCTCGATCTGCTCGACGACCGGGGTGTGCACCGGGAAGGTGCGCTCCACGCCGACCCCGAAGCTGACCTTGCGGACGGTGAAGGTCTCGCGGATCCCGCCGCCCTGGCGCCGGATGATGACGCCCTGGAAGACCTGGACGCGCGAGCGGTTGCCCTCGATGACCCGCACGTGCACCTTCACGGTGTCCCCGGGGCGGAAGTCGGGGATGTCGTTGCGCAGCGACGCAGCGTCGAGGGCGTCCAGGGTGTTCATCGCAGCAGTCCTCAGATCTAGGGAACTCGTCGTGTAACGGGCAGCGGGGTCCCGGTGAGTCCGTACCGGGGGGCCGCGCTCCACCACCCGCGACGCCGTCCATGACCTCGTGCAGGACGTTGTCACGGGGCGTCGTCGTCAGGTGCGGAGCCACCATCGACAGGAGCCGACGGCGTGCAGCAGCTCTCTACTGTGCCACATCTTCAGCTGACGATGCGCGGCGGGCCCGTCCACGGGCCGGCCAGCAGCGGCGGGAGCGCCACCGGGAGCTGCTGCGGAGCGAAGGCCACCCCGCCGGCGGCGATCTCCGCCGCGGTCCACCAGCGGTGCGGCTCGTCGGCGAGCAGCTCCAGCTCGGTGCGCCCGGCGACGTCGACCTCGTGCCGGACGTCGCGCAGCACGAAGAAGGTCTCCCGCGAGTCGATCAGCTGCTCGCCCCACCGGCCCAGGTGCCGGCGCAGCCACACCGGGCCCTCGAGGTCGGCGGGGTCGGCGTGCAGTCCGGTCTCCTCGGCGAGCTCCCGGACGGCGGCCGTGCGCAGGTCCTCGCCGTCCTCCACTCCCCCGCCGGGCGTGTACCAGAACAGCACCTCGCCGGGGACGGCGTCCGGGCCGGTGAGCCGCGCGCCGAGCAACAGCACGCGCTGGGCCGGGTCGAGCACCAGCACGCGCGCCGTCGGCCGCACCCAGGGCCGGTCCGTCACGGCTGGGTCCTCACGGCTGGGGGTCGGCGTCCAGCGCGGCCCGGTCGGCCGGCGACAGCGCCTCGGCCGGCAGCGCGGCGAGCAGGTCGGGACGGCGGTCGGCGGTGCGCCGGAGTGACTGCGCGCGTCGCCAGCGGGCGATCGCCGCGTGGTCGCCGGAGAGCAGCACGGGCGGAACGTCCTGGCCACGCCAGCTGGCCGGGCGGGTGTACGAGGGCCCTTCGAGCAGGCCGTCGGCGTGCGAGTCGAACTCGACCGACTCGGCGTTGCCGACGACGCCGGGGATCAGCCGGGTGACCGCTTCGACCATGACCAACACCGCGGACTCCCCGCCGGCGAGGACGTAGTCACCGATGGAGACCTCCGAGACGGGACCGGCCGAGGCCGCCCAGTCCGCGACCCGCTGGTCGATGCCCTCGTAGCGGCCGCAGGCGAAGACCAGGCCGGGTTCGGTGGCCCACTCGGCGGCGACCGCCTGGGTGAAGGGCCGGCCCGCCGGGGTCGGCACGACCAGCCGGGTGCCCGGCGGCCGGACCTCCTCGAGCGCCCGGGCCCAGGGCTCGGGGCGCATGACCATGCCGGGGCCGCCGCCGTAGGGGGCGTCGTCGACCGTGCGGTGGACGTCGTCGGTCCACTGCCGCAGGTCGTGCACCCCGATGCTGACCAGCCCGCGCTCGGCGGCCTTGCCCAGCAGCGACTGGCGCAGCGGCGCGAGGTACTCGGGGAAGATCGAGACGACGTCGACGCGGAAGCTCACAGGTCGAGCAGCCCCTCGGGCGGGTCGACGACGAGCCGGCCACCGGCGACGTCGACCGTCGGCACCATGGCCGCGACGAACGGCACGAGCAGCTCGCGGCCGTCGGTGCGCCGCACGACCAGCAGCTCGGCGCCCTCGTGCTGTACGGCGGTCACCTCGCCCAGCGGCGTCCCGTCGGTGAGCTCGGCGGCCAGGCCGATCAGCTGGTGGTCGTAGAAGGAGTCCGGCTCGTCGAGCTCCGGGAGCGCGTCGACCGGGACGAGCAGCTGCGTGTTGCGCAGTGCGTCCGCGGCCTCGCGGTCGGCGATCACCGTGCCGTCGGGCCGGGACAGGGTGAGCAGCAGCGTGCCGCTGTGCCAGCGCATCCCCGCGACGGTGAGCGGGCCGCGGGACGGCGGGTCGGTGAGCAGCACCGACCCGGGGGCGAACCGCAGGTCGGGATCGTCGGTGCGCACCTCGACGGTCACCTGACCACGGACACCGTGGGGCCGGCCGATGCGGCCGACCACCACGGTGTCGGGGTGTGCGGGGGTGGCGCCTGCGGCGCCGGGAGTGCTCAGCGCCCGTCGGTGTCGACGACGTCGACCCGAAGGCCGCGGCCGCCGACACCGGTCATGACCTGGCGCAGCGCCTTGGCGGTGCGCCCGCCGCGGCCGATGACCTTGCCGAGGTCGTCGGGGTGCACCCGGACCTCCAGGGTCTTGCCGCGGCGGCCGTTGACCAGGTCGACCACGACGTCGTCGGGGTTGTCGACGATGCCCTTGACCAGGTGCTCGAGCGCTTCTTCGAGCACGTCTTACTCGGCAGCAGGCGTCTCGGCGGCGTCCGCGGCCGGGGCGTCGGCAGCGGCGTCGGCCTTGGGGGCGGCCTTCTTGCGCGGGGTGGTCGCCTCGGTCGTCGGCTCGTCGGCGGCGGCGCGGGCGGCCTCCTCGTAGAGGGCCTTCTTGTCCGGCTTCGGGGCCGCGACCTTCATCGGGGCCGGAGCCGGCTCGCCCTTGAACTTCTGCCAGTCACCGGTGACCCGGAGGATGGCGGCGACGGCCTCGGTCGGCTGGGCGCCGACACCGAGCCAGTACTGCGCGCGCTCGCTGTCGACCTCGATGAAGGACGGGTCCTCCTTCGGGTGGTACTTGCCGATCGTCTCGATCGAGCGACCGTCCCGCTTGGTGCGGGCGTCGGCGACGACGATGCGGTAGTACGGCGCGCGCATCTTGCCCAGGCGCATGAGCTTGATCTTGGTGGCCACGGTGTGTGGTGTGCTCCTCGAACGTGTGTGGTTGCCCGCCGGACGGTCGCGTGGGGGTACGCCGGGGCGAGGCGATGGACACGGGCGGGGATGGTGAGAGGGCCACCCGCCGCCGTGTTCGACAGACCATGATGCCAGACGCGAGGGAAGAGCTCATGACCGCTGCCGGACCCCTGCACCGCATCGAGCTCTGGGTGCCCGATCTCGCCCGTGCGGAACGATCCTGGGGGTGGCTGCTGACCGCCCGGCACGACCGGTGCGCACCGGGGCCGAACCACCTCGCGTTCACCGTGACCGGTGATCTGGTCCGGCCCCGTCCAGAGGCTCGCGGCGAGCTAGCGAGCCGTGAGGAGGACGGGGCCCTTCAACCCTTCACCGGCGGCCCGGACCACCGGGCCGCCTACCTCGCGGACGCTGACGGCTACGAGGTGGAGCTCGTCGCCTCGCCCGGCTCCTGAGGCGGGACGAGGAACCCGCCCCAGCCGTCGTAGCGGCCGCCGTGCCGCCCGACGATGCCGACCACCTCACGGGTGAAGCCGGCCGCGGTCTCGTGGTCGACCGCCGTCATGGCGCTGAACTCGAGCCACACGGTGAGCAGCCGGCGGTACAGCCCGTCGACCCGGTAGCCGGCCCCGGTGAGCTCCTCCCCGGCCGCCACCGCCGCCCTCCGGCTCCGGAAGGCGGCGGTGTGGTCGATCGGCCGGGGCGCGTGGACCTGGTCGCCGTGGCCGAGGTTGGCCTCGACCGTCTCGGCGGTCAGCCGCAGCTGCTCGTCGAGCGACCGCTCAGCCACGGACGGCGGCGAGGACCGCGTCGACCGCCTCGGCCACGGCGACCTCGGACCGCTCCCCCGTCGCCCGGTCGCGCACCTCGATGACACCGTCGGCCAGCCCGCGCCCGACGGTGACGATCGTCGGCATCCCGAGCAGCTCGGCGTCCTTGAACTTGACCCCGGGCGACACCTTCGGCCGGTCGTCGAAGAGCACCGTGACACCGGCGTCGACCAACTGGCCGGCGAGGGACTCGGCGTACTCGAAGACGGCGGCGTCCTTGCCGGTGGCCACCAGGTGGACGTCGGCCGGCGCGACCGACCGCGGCCAGCGCAGGCCCAGCTCGTCGTGGGTGGACTCGGCGATCGCGGCCACCGCCCGGGAGACCCCGATGCCGTAGGACCCCATGGTGACGGTGACGAGCTTGCCGTTCTCGTCGAGCACCTTCAGGTCCAGCGCCTCGGCGTACTTGCGGCCCAGCTGGAAGATGTGGCCCATCTCCACGCCCCGGGCCAGCTCCAGCGGACCGGAGCCGTCGGGCGCCGGGTCGCCGGGGCGCACCTCGGCGGCCTCGATGGTGCCGTCCCAGGTGAAGTCGCGCCCGGCCACCAGGTCGAACACGTGCTTGCCCGGCTCGTTGGCGCCGGTGATCCAGCGGGTGCCCGGCACGACCCGCGGGTCGACCAGGTAGCGGATGCCGGTCTTGCTCTCGCTGCCCAGCACCTGCGGGCCGATGTAGCCCTTGACCAGGTCGGGGTGGGCGGCGAAGTCGGTGAACGGCTCGACCTCGGCCGGGCTCACCTGCGCCTCCAGCCGCTTGGCGTCGACCTCCCGGTCGCCGGGCAGGCCGATGACCAGCGGCTCCCGGGTGCCGTCGGGGTGCACGAGCGTGACGACCACGTTCTTCAGCGTCGACGCGGCGGTGTACCCGGCGTCGGGGAAGAGCTGGTTGGCCGCCGCCACGAGCGTCTCGATGGTCGGGGTGTCGGGGGTGTCCTCGACGTGCGCGTCGGGCAGGCCGTCGAACGGCACGGCCTCGGGAACGACGGTGCTGACCGCCTCCACGTTGGCCGCGTACCCGCCGGGCGAGCGCACGAAGGTGTCCTCCCCGATCGAGGTCGGGTGCAGGAACTCCTCGCTCTTCGACCCGCCCATCGCCCCGGACATCGCCGAGACGATCACGTACTCCAGGCCGAGCCGGTCGAAGATCCGGATGTAGGCCGCGCGGTGCGCCTGGTAAGAGCGCTCGAGGCCGGCGTCGTCGACGTCGAAGGAGTAGCTGTCCTTCATGGTGAACTCGCGGCCGCGGAACAGCCCGGCCCGGGGCCGCGCCTCGTCCCGGTACTTGGTCTGGATCTGGTACAGCGAGAGGGGCAGGTCCTTGTAGGAGCCGTAGAGGTCCTTCACCAGGAGGGTGAACATCTCCTCGTGGGTGGGGCCGAGCAGGAAGTCGTTGCCCCGCCGGTCCTGCAGCCGGAAGAGGTTCGGGCCGTACTCGGTCCAGCGGCCGGTCGCCTCGTAGGGCTCCCGCGGCAGCAGCGCCGGGAAGTGCACCTCCTGCGCCCCCATCGCGTCCATCTCCTCGCGGACGATGCGCTCGACGTTGCGGAACACCCGCCAGCCCAGCGGCAGCCAGGTGAAGCCGCCGGGCGCAGCGCGCCGGATGTAGCCGCCCCGGGCGAGCAGCCGGTGGCTGGGGACCTCGGCGTCGGCCGGGTCGTCGCGCAGCGTGCGCAGGAACAGGGAGGACATCCGAAGGAGCACGGGAGGAGTGTCCCAGGCGTCCGCGGGACGCCGTCCAGGGGTTTGCGAGCTCCCGACCTCCGGGCGGAGGTGGCTCCGGCGCGGGGGCCGGAGGCTCCCCGCCGGGGACGCCAGCAGCGGCTCCACGGACCGGGGAACGGCTCCTGGTCGCGGTGTCGCCCGGAGGGTGACGGGGTGCTCAGCCGACGACGCGGCCGCGGAGCACCAGTCGTTGCGGTCGCTGCAACGTGTCCAGCTCGGCGCGGGGGTCGGCCGCGTAGACGACGAGGTCGGCCGGTGCCCCCTCGGCGATGCCGGGCAGGCCCAGCCACTCCCGCGCCGCCCAGGAGGCCGCGGCGACCGCCGCCTCCGCGGGCAGGCCGGCGGCGTGCAGCGCCCGCACCTCGTCGGCGATCACCCCGTGGTCGATGCCGCCGCCGGCGTCGGTGCCCGCGAACACCGGCACCCCGGCCTCGTACGCGGCGCGCACGACCGCGCCGGCCCGTGCGTACAGCCGCCGCATCGTCGAGGCGTAGGCGGGGAACTTCTTCTCCCCCGCCGCCGCGAAGCCGGGGAAGTTTTCCACGTTGACCAGCGTCGGGACGACGGCGGTGCCGCGCGCCGCCATCTCCCCCACCAGCTCCTCGGTCAGCCCGCTGCCGTGCTCGATGCAGTCGATGCCGGCGCCGATGAGGTCGGGCAGCGCCTCGGTGCCGAAGGTGTGGGCGGTGACCCGGGCGCCCTCCTCGTGGGCGGCGGCGATCGCCGCGGCGACGACGTCGGCCGGCCACTCCGGGGCGAGGTCGCCCACGCCGCGGTCGATCCAGTCACCGACCAGCTTCACCCAGCCGTCACCGCGCCGGGCCTGCACCCGGACCTGCTCGACGAGGTCGCCCGGCTCCAGCTCGAGGGCGAGCCCGGGGATGTAGCGCCGGGTCGCGGCCAGGTGCCGGCCGGCCCGGATGACCCGGGGAAGGTCCTCGTGCTCGTCCAGCACCCGGGTGTCGACCGGTGATCCGCAGTCACGCAGCAGCAGCACGCCGGCGTCCCGCTCGGTCAGCGCCTGGGCGCGCAGCCCGTCCAGGTCGCCGATGTGCGCACCGCCGTGCCCGAGCCCGACGTGGCAGTGCGCGTCGACCAGGCCCGGCAGCACGAACCCGCCGCGGCTGACCGTCTGGGCGCCGGCGACGGGCTCGAAGGTGATCCGCCCGCCCCGCACCCACAGGTCGCGGTGCTCCCCCTCGGGGAGGACCACGCCGGACAGGTGCAGGGCGGGGGCGGTCACCGGTTCAGCGGCCCCCGTCCTTGAACGGACCGTCCTTGAACTGGCTGAAGTCGAGCTTGGACAGGTCGGGCAGGGCCTGGCCGGGCGGGAGCCCGGGCAGGCCACCGGGCGGCTGGCCGCCGGGGAGCTGGCCGGGCATCCCACCGGGGAAGCCGCCCGTGGCGCCGGGGGCGCCGATCGGCCGCCGCGCCGGGCCGCCCTTGGCCTTCCCCTTGCCCTTCTTCCCCTTGCCGCGCGCCTGGACCTGGTTCTGCCGGCCGCGCTGCTTCTTCGACATCGGGCCCATGCCGGGCATGCCCATGCTGCCGGCCATCTGGCCCATCATCTTCTGCGCCTGGGCGAACCGCTCCAGCAGCTGGTTGACGTCGGTGACGCTCATCCCGGAGCCGTTCGCGATGCGCACCCGGCGTGACGCGTTGATGATCTTGGGGTTGACCCGCTCGGCCGGCGTCATGGACCGGATGATCGCCGCGGTGCGGTCCAGGTCGCGCTCGTCGACCTGCTTGAGCTGCTCCTTCATCTGCCCCGCGCCGGGCAGCATCCCCAGCAGGTTGGCGATCGGCCCCATCTTGCGGATCGCCATCATCTGCTCGAGGAAGTCCTCGAGGGTGAACCCCTCGCGGGCGGCGAGCTTGCCGGCCATCCGCTCGGCCTGGTCGGCGTCGAACGCCTGCTCGGCCTGCTCGATGAGGGTGAGCACGTCGCCCATGCCGAGGATGCGCGAGGCCATCCGCTCGGGGTGGAAGACGTCGAAGTCGGCCAGCTTCTCGCCGGTGGAGGCGAACATGATCGGCTGGCCGGTGACGTGCCGGACCGAGAGCGCGGCGCCACCGCGGGCGTCACCGTCGAGCTTGGTGAGCACCACGCCGGAGAAGCCGACGCCCTCCTGGAACGCGGTGGCCGTGGTGACCGCGTCCTGACCGATCATCGCGTCGACGACGAAGAGGGTCTCGTCGGGCTGCACGGCGTCGCGGATGCCGGCCGCCTGGGCCATCAGCTCCGCGTCGATGCCCAGCCGGCCGGCGGTGTCGACGACGACGACGTCGTGCATCGTGCGCCGCGCGTGGTCGATCGACTCGCGGGCCACCGCGATCGGGTCGCCGACGCCGTTGCCCGGGGCGGGGGCGAAGACGTCGACGCCGGCCTGGCCGGCGACCACGGACAGCTGCTGGACCGCGTTGGGGCGCTGCAGGTCGCAGGCGACCAGCAGCGGGGTGTGCCCCTGGGCCTTGAGCCAGCGGCCCAGCTTGCCCGCCAGCGTGGTCTTACCGGCGCCCTGCAGACCCGCGAGCATGATCACCGTCGGCGACTGCTTGGCGTAGCGGATCCGCCGGGTCTCGCCGCCGAGGATGCCGATGAGCTCCTCGTTGACGATCTTGATCATCTGCTGCGCGGGGTTCAGCGCCTGGGAGACCTCGGCGCCGCGCGCCCGCTCCTTGACCGAGGCGATGAAGGCGCGGACGACCGGCAGGGCGACGTCGGCCTCGAGCAGGGCGATCCGGATCTCGCGCGCGGTGGCGTCGATGTCCTCGTCGGAGAGCCGGCCCTTGCCGCGCAGACCGGTGAAGACCTTGTCCAGGCGGTCGGAGAGGGTCTCGAACACAACACGTCCTCAAGCAGTCGGGCGCGCAGCCGCCGCCGGAGTCCCGGACGGCTCGGCTCGGGCGCCCGGGGCCACCCCGGGGCCGTCACGCCACCTGTACCCACCCTAAGGCCCCTCCGCAGGGGCCCGCCGCCAACGCGGTCCCGCCGGGGGGCAGGGGCCCTCCTCAGGCGGCGCGCCGCCGCTCCCCCGCTGCGACGTCGCCGTTCACGATGGCCGCGCCGCAGTCGACGCACAGCCACTCCGGGCACTCGCCGCCGTCCTCGGTGTGCCCGTCGACGCACGGCGGCTGCTCGAACCGGGTGTCGTGCCCGCACCCCACACAGGGCCAGGTCGGCAGCTCGCTCACGAGAGTTCCCCTTCCGTCGGTCTCACGTCGCCGGTCGTCGTCCGGCACGTGCACCGTGCCACGAGCCGCCGACAGAACCGGCGGACCGGCCGGACGCGGCGCCGCTCATCCGTCGCGGCCGGGCAGCCCGGCGGGGTCGCGGACCTCACCGCGCGCGGCGGCCACCAGTGCCCGCTCGGCGCGTTCCCGCTGGCCGGCGTCGATGGGGGTGCCGCTGGGGTCGGCGACGTAGAAGGCGTCGACGGCGTCCGCCCCGAGCGTCTCGATGGTGGCCGAACTCACGTCCAGCCCGGCCTCGGCCAGCGCTGCGGTGAGCCGGTGCAGCAGCCCGGCGCGGTCGGTGGCGCGCACCTCGACCAGTCCGGTGACCCCGGTGGCCTCGGCGTCGAACCAGGAGATCCGCGGCGGGCGCCCCGGCGCGCGGTCCTGGCTGTAGTCGTGCTCCCGCTGACGCAGCCGCTCGGCCAGCGGCAGGGTGCCCTCCAGCGCGGCGCGGACGCCGTCGGCGAGGATCTCCGGCACCGGAGCCCGGCCGAACCGGGGCCGGACGGCGAACACCTGCGTGGCGTGCCGGCCCTGCACGCTCACCCGGGCGGCCCGCACGTCGAGCTGGTTGAGCGCCAGCACGCCTGCGCACAGGCTGAACAGGCCGGGCCGGTCCGGCGCGCCGATGGTGATCTGCTGACCGTCGAGCACGTCCTCCACGCCCACCGTGACCGGCTCCGTGGGGCCGGGGATCTCCGGGGCGGGCGCGGTCACCGACGGCTCGGTGGGTTCCAGCACCGGCTCCGGCGTCGCCGTGCTGCCCAGCCGGGCGGCCACCCGGGCCACCAGCGCGGCGACCAGGTGGGCCTTCCACGGTGACCACGCGGAGGCGCTGGTGGCCGCGCCGTCGGCCTGGGACAGCGCGTGCAGCAACTGCAGCAGGGCGGCGTCGCCGTCGATCGCCTCGACCACCCGGTCGACGGTCAGCGGGTCATCCAGGTCGCGGCGGGTCGCGACGTCGGGCAGGAGCAGGTGGTGGCGCACCATCGCGACCAGGGTGGCGACGTCCGGCGGGCTGAACCCCATCCGGGCGGCCACCTCCCCGACGACGACCACGCCGACCTCGGTGTGGTCACCGGGCCAGCCCTTGCCGATGTCGTGCAACAGCGCCCCGACCAGCAGCAGGTCGGGGCGGTCGACGTCCCGGGTGAGCTCCGCGGCCGCGGCGGCCGCCTCGACGAGGTGCCGGTCGACGGTGAACCGGTGCCACGGGTGCCGCTGGGGCAGCGACCGCACCCGGTCCCACTCCGGCAGCATCCGGGACAGCAGGCCCTCCTGGTCCAGCTGCTCCAGCACCGGGACGGCGCTGCGGCCGCTGGCCAGCAGGCGGAGGAACGACCAGCGCACCTCCGGCGGCCACGGCTCGGGCAGCGACGGGGCGTGCGCGGCCAGGACCTTGAGCGTGTAGGGCGACAGCAGCAGGTCGGCCCGGGCGGCCGCGGCGGCGCCGCGCAGCACCAGGCCGGGATCGGCGGCCGGCCGGGCGTCGCGGGCCAGCACCACCTCGTCCCCCTGCCGCACCAGCCCCTCGGCCAGTGGCTCCCGGCGCACCCGCCGGTAACGGGCCCGTGGCCGGCGGACCATCGAGGCGTCCACCCGGCGCCAGGTCTCGTCGGCGACGAACGCCAGCCGGCGGCCGGCCAGGCTCACCTGGCGCAGGAGTGCGTCGTCGTCGCCCAGACCGAGTGCCTCGGCGACCGGCCGCTGCTCCTGCCGGACCAGCACGTCGGTCGCCCGGCCGGTGTGGGCGCGCAGGGCGTCGCGGACGTCGAGCAGCAGCGCGTAGGCCTCCCCCGCGTCGTCCTGGGGCTGGTCGGCCAGCTGGGCGGCGGCCAGCGCGCGCAGCACCTGCCCCTCCCGCATGCCCCCGTAGGCCTCCTTGAGGTCGGGCTCGAGCAGGAAGCCCAACTCCCCGACCTGCCGGCCACGGGTCCGCCGCAGGTCCCGCAGCTCGGGCAGCAGGCGCCCGGCGTGCTGGCGCCAGCAGGCCAGGGTGGCGGCGCGCAGCGCGGTGCTCACCTCCGGGTCGCCGGCCACGTGGCGCACGTCGAGCAGGCCGAACCCGGCCTTGACGTCGTCCCCGGCGACCGCGACCGCCTCCGCCACGGTGCGCACGGAGTGGTCCAGGCGCACCCCGGCGTCCCAGATCGGGTACCAGAGCGCGTCGGCCAGCGCGGCGATCTCCGGCCGGCCGTCGTGCACGAGGACCAGGTCCAGGTCACCGTGCGGGGGCAGTTCACGCCGGCCCAGGCTGCCGACCGCGACCAGTGCCACGCCCTGCTCCGCCGGCGCCGCCGGCGGGGCCCCACGCCGGCCAGGCGGACGCGGGGTGCCGGCCAGCGCCTCGGCGAGGAGGCCGGCCAGCCAGGTGTCCACCGCCTGGACGCGCTCGGCGCGGGGCAGGTGGGGCAGGGCGTCGGAGTCGAGCACGCGGCACCTCTCGCGGTGGTCGGGGCGGGGGCGGGTGGAGAGCGGGCCGGGAGAAACGCGTCGGCCGGGGCGGTGGGTCACCCCACCGCCCCGGCCGACGTCAGCTCGGCCCCGTCCCGAGGCTCACCCGAGCATGCGAGGGGTGAGGAGGACGGGGTCCTTTCTCAGAGCGCGTCGGCCCCGCGCTCTCCGGTGCGGACCCGGACGATCTCGTCGATCGTCGTGACCCACACCTTGCCGTCGCCGATCTGCCCGGTCGAGGCGGCCTCGACGATCGCGTCGACCACCCGGGCGGCCTCGACCTCGCCGACGACGACCTCGATCCGGACCTTCGGCACGAAGTCGACCTGGTACTCCGCCCCGCGGTAGACCTCGGTGTGGCCCCGCTGCCGGCCGAACCCCTGGACCTCGCTCACGGTGAGACCGGCGATGCCGATCAGCTCCAGGGCGTTCTTGACGTCGTCGAGCTTGAACGGCTTGACGATGGCGGTGACGAGCTTCATGCCCGGCTCCCTTCCGTGTTGCGCGCCTCGGCGCGTGCCTGGCCGCCCAGGGGCGCGGTGCTGCCACCGCCGCCCAGGGAGGCGAAGTCGTACCCGGACTCAGCGTGCACCACGGTGTCGATGCCGGTGACCTCGTCCTCCTCGGTGAGCCGGAAGCCGATCGTCTTCTGGATCGCGTAGCCGATGATCAGCGTCACGAAGAAGGAGAAGGCCAGCACCGCCAGCGCGCCGACGACCTGCCGCCACAGCTGGTCGACGCCGCCGCCGTAGAAGAGGCCGTCGACCGCGGCCGGGGCGTCGGCGGTGGCCAGGAAGCCGATGGCGATGGTGCCCCAGAGACCACCGACCAGGTGGACACCGACGACGTCGAGGGAGTCGTCGTAGCCGAGCTTGAACTTCAGGCCCACGGCCAGGGCGCAGAGCGCACCGGCGACCACACCGATGATGATCGCGCCGATCGGCGAGACCGCCGAGCAGGCCGGGGTGATGGCCACCAGGCCGGCCACCACACCCGAGGCACCACCCAGCGAGGTGGAGTGCCCGTCCCGGATCTTCTCGACCAGCAGCCAGCCCAGCACCGCGGCACCCGTGGCGACCAGCGTGTTCACCCAGGCCACCGAGGCGGTGTTGTCCGCGGCGAGGGCGGAGCCGGCGTTGAAGCCGAACCAGCCGAACCACAGCAGACCGGCGCCGATCATCACCAGCGGCAGGTTGTGCGGCCGCATCGCGTCCCGGCCGAAGCCGCGGCGCTTGCCGAGGACCAGCGCCAGCGCGAGGCCGGCCGCACCGGCGTTGATGTGCACCGCGGTGCCGCCGGCGAAGTCGATGGCGGCGAGGTCGTTGGCGATCCAGCCGCCCACGACGTCGTCGCCGTCGAATGCGAACACCCAGTGCGCCACCGGGAAGTAGACGACCGTCGCCCAGATGCCGGCGAAGACCATCCAGGAGCCGAACCTCGCCCGGTCGGCGATCGCACCGGAGATCAGCGCGACGGTGATGATCGCGAAGACGGACTGGAAGCCGACGAACGCCATGGTCGGCAGCGCCGCGTCGGTGTCCTCCATCAGGCCGTTCAGCCCGAAGAACTCGAACGGGCTGCCGAGCAGGCCCGCCCCGATGTCGTCGCCGAAGGCGATCGAGTAGCCGTAGAGCACCCACAGCACGCTGATCAGGGCCAGCGCACCGAAGCTCATCATCATCATGTTGAGGACGCTCTTCGCGCGGACCATGCCGCCGTAGAAGAGTGCCAGGCCTGGGGTCATCAGCAGCACGAGCGCGGCGCTGGTGAGGATCCAGGCGGTGTTGCCGGTGTCGAGCACGGCAGCCTCCTGAGGGTGTCGTCGGCCATCGGCCGCAAGCGGGGGCCCGGGGGCCTCGGGGTCGACCACCGCCCGTGCGGGCAGCGGGTTGAGCCGGCGCCTCCATCGGAGGGCGACGCGCCGTGAACGGTGCCGACCCCGTGTTTCCGACGGCGGCGCCGACGTGTTTCGTGGTCGTGAACTCCGCTGCGCGTGTCGACCGGTTGTGTTCCAGTCGTGTTGCGGACACCCCGCCGGCCCCGGACGGTGGCGCCTCGAGTGCAGCACGTCACCTGCTCGCCAGCTCCCGGCCACCTTGTTGCAAGCCGGGTGCAACTGCGAGCAGTGTGCAATAAGGTCGGTCCCGCCGCGGCGCCGCGGCCGGCAGTGCCCAGGCCACCCCGGCCGGTGCACCACCCGACGTCCCGGAGGTCTGCGTGCACGTCCCCGATGGTTATCTCGACGCGGCCACCACCGCGGGCACCGCGGCAGTCGCCGCCGCCGGCATCGCGCTGGCCCTGCGCGGTTCCCGCCGGGAGCTGGACGAACGGACCGCGCCGATGGCCGGCCTCACCGCCGCCTTCGTCTTCGCCGTCCAGATGATGAACTTCCCGATCGCCTACGGCACCAGCGGCCACCTGATCGGTGGCGCGCTCACCGCGGTCCTGGTCGGCCCCTGGACGGCGGTGCTGGGCATGACCGTCGTCCTGCTGGTGCAGGCGCTGGTCTTCGCCGACGGCGGGCTCACCGCCCTGGGCACGAACGTCACGCTGATGGCGCTGGTCGCCGTCGCGGTCGGGTACGGCGTCTTCGCCGGGCTGCGCCGGGTGCTGCCGGCCGGCCGCACCACGCTGCTGGCCGCGGCCGGGGTGGGTGCGTTCCTCTCGGTGCCCGTGGCGGCGCTGGTCTTCGCCGGCCTCTTCGGGCTCGGCGGGGTCGCCGACGTGTCGCTGGCGGCGGTCGCCGGCGCGATGGGCGGCGTGCACCTGCTGATCGGGCTGGGCGAGGCGGCGATCACCGTCGCCGTGCTCGGCGCGGTCCTCGCCGTCCGCCCGGACCTGGTCCGCGGTGCACGGCACCTGACCCGGTCGGCGACGACGCTGGCCCCGCGCCCGGAGACGGCCGGTCGGCCCCGCACCCCGAACACCACCGCGCCCCAGCCGGCCGCCGAGCCGGCGGTGCTCACCCCGACGGACGCCCGGTGACCGCGCCGCAGCGGCGCACCCGCGCCTTCCTGCTGGCCGGCCTGGTCGTCGCCCTGCTGGTCGCCGGGATCGGCAGCCACTACGCCAGCTCCGCCCCCGACGGCCTGGAGGCCACCGCCGCCGAGCAGGGCTTCGACCACACGGCGCAGGACAGCGCGGCCGCCGGCTCGCCGCTGGCCGACTACGGCACCGCGGGCATCGACGACCCCCGGCTCTCCGGTGGCCTGGCCGGCGTCGTCGGCGTGCTGCTGGTGCTGGTGCTGGCCGGCGGGCTGACGCTGGTGCTGCGCCGCCGGAGCTCGTCCGCGGACCACGAGCGGGCGCCCGCGTCCCAGCACGACTGAGGTGGGCGCCGGACACGCGCACGGTGGGCTGGGGGCGACCTACGTCCCCGGCGACAGCCCGGTGCACCGCCTCGAGCCGCACACCAAGCTCGTCGCCGTCCTGACCTTCGCGCTGGTCGTGGTGCTCACGCCGGTGCACGCCGGGTGGGCGCCGCTGGCCTACGCCGCCTTCCTGGCGCTGCTGCTGGTCGTCGCGGCCGTCGCCGGCGTGCGCCCCGGGCGGTTGCTGCGCGGACTGGTGGTCGAGGTGCCCTTCGTCCTGTTCGCCGTGCTGCTGCCGTTCGTCGCCCGCGGACCCCGCACCGACGTGCTCGGGCTGTCGCTGTCCGAGAACGGGCTCGCGGCCGGCGGCAGCATCCTGGCCAAGGCGACGCTGTCGGTGCTGGCCGCCACGCTGCTGGCCGCGACCACCGACCCGCGGGCGATGCTGCGCGGCCTGGAACGCCTGCGGATGCCGTCCGCGCTCGTGCAGATCCTCGGCTTCATGATCCGCTACGCCGACGTCGTCGGCGGCGAGCTGCGCCGGATGCGGGTGGCCCGGGAGTCCCGCGGCTTCCGCGGCCGGCACCTCGGTGCGCTGAAGGTGCTGGGCCCGGCCGCCGGGTCGCTGTTCATCCGCTCCTACGAACGGGGCGAACGGGTGCACCTGGCGATGCTGTCCCGCGGGTACACCGGCCGGATCCCCACCGGGCCGGTCGCCGTGGTCGGCGCACGCGCCTGGGCACTCGCGCTCACCCTGCCCCTGGCCGCGGCCGCCGTGCTGACGGCGGGTTCACTGCTCGGGTGAGCACTCCCCCGCCGTCCCTGGTCGTGGACGACCTCGCGTTCGCCTACCCCGACGGTCATCAGGCGCTGTTCGGCGTCGACCTGCGGATCGCGCCGGGCGAACGGGTGGCGCTGCTGGGCCCGAACGGGGCGGGCAAGACCACGCTGGTGCTGCACCTCAACGGGATCCTGCGGGGTGGGCGCGGCCGGGTTGAGGTCGGCGGGCTCCCGGTGACCGACCGCTCGCTGCAGGAGGTGCGCCGCCGGGTCGGGATCGTCTTCCAGGACCCCGACGACCAGCTGTTCATGCCCACGGTCGCCGACGACGTCGCCTTCGGCCCGCGCAACCTGGGGCTCCCCGAGCCCGAGGTCGCCCGCCGGGTGGCCGACGCGCTGGCCGCCGTCCGGATGGCCGACGCCGCCGACCGGCCGCCGCACCACCTCTCCTTCGGGCAGCGGCGCCGGGTCGCCGTCGCCACCGTGCTGTCCATGCAGCCGGAGGTCCTCGTCCTCGACGAGCCCAGCAGCAACCTCGACCCGGCCGGCCGCCGGGAGCTCGCCGAGGTCCTCCAGGCGCTGCCGGTGACGATGCTGATGGTCACCCACGACCTGCCCTACGCCCTGCAGCTGTGCCCGCGCTCGGTCGTGCTGGACCGCGGCGTGATCGTGGCCGACGGCCCGACCCGGGAGCTGCTGGCCGACCCGGCGCTGCTGGCCGCCCACCGGCTGGAGCTGCCCTTCGGCTTCGACCCGCGCGCCGTCGGCTGAACCCGTCCGGCAGCCCACGTTGCCGCAGGCCGGGCAGCGGGTACCCGGACGGTCGGCTCGACCGCACTCGTCGGGGAGGAGGGAGCAGCGACGTGACCGAGGGACGTTCGTCGGACGGGAGACGGATCGTCCACCCCGCACGTCGAGTGGCCCCTGGAGCGCTGCCCGTGCCCGACTACGCGCGGGTGTTCGAGGTGGCGCCCGCGCCGTTCCTGCTGCTCACCCCCGACTTCGTGATCGTGCACGCCAACCAGGCCCGGCGGGAGGTGACCGCGACGACGGTGGAGGAGAACGTCGGCCGGAACGTCTTCGACCTGTTCCCGGCGAACCCCGACGACCCGGCCGCCGACGGCGTCGCCAACTTCGCCGCCTCCCTCGCCGAGGCGCGGGACACCGGCCGCCCGGTCACCATGGCGATCCAGAAGTACGACATCCGGATGCCCGACGGCACCTACCAGGAGCGCTTCTGGAGCCCGCGCAACGTGCCGATCCGCGACGACGCCGGGCGGGTCGTGCTGCTGCTGCACCGTTCCGACGACATCACCGACTACATCCGCGACCGGGACGAGGCCCGCCGTGAGGCGGCCCGCGGCCAGCACCGGGTGGCCCAGGTGGAGTCCGACCTGTTCAGCCGCGCCCGGGAGCTGGAGCAGCTGAACGCCCGGCTCCGGGAGGTCGGCGAGCAGGAGCGGCGCACCGCCCGGTCCCTCACCGGGCTCGCGACCACCGTCTCCGCGCTGGCCCAGGCCGAGACCACCCGCGAACTGCTGGAGCTGCTGTTCGAGCACGCCAGTGCCGCGCTGGGCGTGGACGCCGCGGCGGTGGCCCTCGCCCCGGCCGACGGGGGGCCGCTGACCCTGACCGAGTTCCGCAACGGCCGGCTCTACACCGCCGAGCTCGCCACCGACTCGGCCCTGCCGATGGCGGTGGCCGCGTCGGGCGCAGCGCGGATCGTCCGGGACGCCGAGCTGAGCGGCTGGTCCGACCCGGAGGCGACCCGGGTGGCCGAGGGCCTGGGTGTGCGGTCCTGGGCGGCCCTGCCACTGCGTGCCGGTGGCCGGTTGCTGGGCTCCTGGACCGTCGGCTGGACCGATCCCCGGACCCTGGCGGACGACGAGCTGCAGGTCCTCGAGGCCTACGCGGCGCAGTGCGCGCAGGCGGTCGAGCGGGTCGCCCGGCTGGAGGACGAGCGACGGCGGGCCAGCGCCACCCGCAGCCTGGCGGAGGCGCTGCAGCGCTCACTGCTCACCGCGCCGCCCCAGCCGGACCACCTCCGGATCGGCGTGCGCTACCGACCGGCCGCGCGGGAGGCGCAGGTGGGGGGCGACTGGTACGACGCCTTCCTCTCCGCCGGCGGCGCCACCACCCTGGTGGTCGGCGACGTCACCGGGCACGACCGGGACGCCGCCGCCGCCATGGGCCAGCTGCGCAACCTGCTGCGCGGCATCGCCCACACGCTGGCCGCACCGCCGGCCGCGGTGCTGGACTCGCTGGACCGGGCGCTGCACGACCTCGGGGTGGCGACGATGGCGACCGCCGTGGTGGCCCGGGTGGAGCAGGCGACGGCCGGGCTGCGCACGCTGCGCTGGGCCAGCGCCGGTCACCTGCCACCGCTGCTGGTCACCGCGGCCGGGGCGGTCAGCCTGCTGGAGCGGCCGCCGGACGTGCTGCTGGGCGTGGACCCGGCGGCGGCCCGCGCCGACCACACGGTGCAGTTGGCCCCCGGGGACACCGTCGTCCTCTACACCGACGGCCTCGTCGAGCGCCGCGACGCGACGCTCGACGACGGCCTGGACCGGCTGGTCGCGGCCGCGGCCGAGCTGGCGGCCACGCCGGTGGACGAGGTCGGCGACGTCCTGCTGGCCCGGCTCGCCCCCGACTTCGCCGACGACGTGGCGCTGCTCGCGCTGCGCATCAGCCCCGAGGACTGACGCACCGGCGTCAGCCGACGATCGCCTCGGCGAAGGCCTCCGGCTCGAACGGGGCCAGGTCGTCGGGCCCCTCCCCCAGTCCGATGAGCTTCACCGGGATGCCCAGCTCCCGCTGCACCGCGACGACGATGCCGCCCTTCGCGGTGCCGTCGAGCTTGGTCAGCACCACCCCGGTCACGTGCACCGCCTCGGTGAACACCCGCGCCTGCACCACGCCGTTCTGACCGGTGGTCGCATCGAGCACCAGCAGCACCTCGTCGACCGGGCCGTGCTTCTCCACGACCCGCTTGACCTTGCCCAGCTCGTCCATCAGGCCGGACTTGGTGTGCAGCCGGCCGGCGGTGTCGACCAGCACGGTGTCGACCTCGCCCTCGATGCCGGCGCGCACCGCCTCGAACGCCACCGACGCCGGGTCGCCGCCCTCGCGGCCGCGCACGGTCAGCACGCCCACCCGCTCGCCCCAGGTCTCCAGCTGGTCGGCGGCGGCGGCCCGGAAGGTGTCGGCCGCGCCGAGGAGCACGCTCTTGCCGTCGCCCACCAGGGACCGGGCGATCTTGCCGACCGTGGTCGTCTTGCCCGCGCCGTTGACCCCGACCACGAGGACGACCGCGGGGCGCCCGTCGTGCCGGTCGACGTGCAGCGTGCGGTCCAGGTCGGGGCCGAGGACGGCGGTCAGCTCGCGGACCAGCAGCTGCCGGAGGTCCTCACCGGAGGCGGTGGCCAGCACCATGCTCTGGGTGCGCAGCCGGGACACGATCTGGGTGGTCGCCGCGACGCCGACGTCGGCGGCCAGCAGGGTCTCCTCGACCTCCTCCCAGTCGTCCTCGGTCAGCTTCTCCCGGCCCAGCACGGTCAGCAGGCCCCGGCCCAGCGAGGACTGCGAGCGGGCCAGCCGGGACCGCAGCCGGACCAGCCGGCCGGCCGAGGGCGGCGGGGTCTCGAAGACCAGGCCCGGCTCCGGCTCGGCCGGGGCCAGCTCGACCGGCTCGGCGACCGGGAGGTCGGCGGGGTCGACGGCGGTCGAACCGTGGGTCTCCGGCGGGGCGGTGGGCTGGGGCGGACGGGGCCGGGTCAGCGTGGTGCCGCTGGTGGCGTCGTCGTCCAGCCGGGTGGTGCGGCGCCCACGGCCGACCAGCAGACCGACGGCGGACACCAGGCCGACGACGAGGATCGCCACCGCGATCAACACGTACTCCACGAACTCCATGGAGGCAGTCTCCCAGCCGCGTCCTCGCCGGTGCACAGCCCGATGGGGCAGGCTGTCGCCCATGCCCGAGACCCCCGGCGCCCGCCCCCTCCTGTTGCTCGGGCCGCTGCTGCGACACGTCGACCCGGTGTCGGCGACCGTGTGGGTGGAGACCGACCGGGCCTGCGAGGTGAGCGTGCTCGGCCGCACGGCGCGCACCTTCTGCGTCAACGGGCACCACTACGCCCTGGTCGTCGTCGAGGACCTCGAGCCGGGCACCAGCACCCCCTACGAGGTGCACCTGGACGGCGCCCGGGTCTGGCCGCCGGCGCAGTCGGCGTTCCCGGCCAGCCGGATCCGCACCGCCGGTCGCCCCGGCCCGTTCCGCCTGGCCTTCGGCTCCTGCCGGTACGCCACCCCGACGACGGTCGACGTCCGGGAGAACATCCCGCCGGACGCCCTGGACGCCTACGCCCGCCGGCTGCTGGACATGCCCGAGGACGAGTGGCCCGACGCGCTGGTGCTGCTCGGGGACCAGGTGTACGCCGACGAGATCACCCCGGCGACCCGCAGCTGGATGGCGGCGCGGCGGGACCTGTCCCAGCCGCCGGGCGCCCAGGCGGCGGACTTCGAGGAGTACAGCCGGCTCTACGCGGAGTCCTGGAGCGACGCCCAGGTCCGCTGGCTGCTGTCGACGATCCCCTCGTCGATGGTCTTCGACGACCACGAGATGATCGACGACTGGAACACCTCCGCCGCCTGGCGGGCCGAGGTGACCCCCGCCGACTGGTGGCAGCGCCGGATCAGCGGCGGGCTGGTCAGCTACTGGGTCTACCAGCACCTGGGCAACCTCTCCCCACGTGAGCTGGCCGGCAACGAGACCTGGCAGGCGATCCTGGGCTCGCCCGGTGAGGACGCCGGGCCGATGCTCGACGAGATGGCCCGCACCGCCGACGAGGAGCCGCTGAGCGTCCGGTGGAGCTACGTCCGGCACTGGGGACCGGCCCGGCTGGTCATGGTCGACACCCGGGCCGGCCGCGCGCTGGAGGAGGCCGACCGGAAGATCGTCGACGACGAGGAGTTCGCCTGGGTCGAGGCCGCGGTCTCCCAGGCGGTGGCCGACGGCGTCGACCACCTGCTCATCGGGACGTCGCTGCCCTGGCTGCTGCCGCACGCGGTGCACGACATCGAACGGTGGAACGAGACGCTGTCGGTGCGGCACGCCGGCCGCCCGCTGGGCCGGCTGATGGAGAAGCTGCGCCAGGCCGCGGACCTGGAGCACTGGGCGGCGTTCGAGCAGTCCTTCGAGCGGCTGGGCCGCATGCTCCTGGAGGTGGCGCGAGGCGAGCGCGGCCGGCCGCCGGCGACGGCGCTGGTGCTCTCCGGCGACGTCCACCACGCCTACGCCGCCGAGCTCGTCGCGCCGGGTGGGATGGAGAGCCGGGTGCACCAGCTGACCGTCTCCCCGCTGCACAACGCCGCCCCGCACGTCATCGAGATCGGCTTCAAGCTCGGCTGGAGCCGCTGGGCCCGCGGTCTCACCGGTGCGCTGACCCGGCTGGCCCGGGTGACGCCCAGCCCGCTGCAGTGGCGCAAGCAGGCCGGGCCGTTCTTCGGCAACGAGCTCGGCGAGCTGGTGCTCGACGGCCGGGACGCCCGGTTCCTGCTGTGGGCCACCTCCCGCGACGAGGGCGGCGCCGAGCACTTCACCCAGGTGCTGGACACCCGGCTCTCCGCGACGAGGCCGGCATCGGCCACGCTGAGGTCATGACCGAACGCGCGCCCGCCCCGGTCCGGCTGGTCACCTTCAACGTGCACCACGGCGTCGGGGACGACGGCCGGCACGACCTGCCCCGGCTGGCCCGGCTGCTGGCCGACGCCGACGCGGACCTGATCTGCCTGCAGGAGGTCGACCGGCACTTCGGGCCGCGCAGCGAGGGCGTCGACCAGGCCGAGCTGCTGTCCCGGGCGCTGGAGATGGAGCTGGCCTGGGGGCCGGCGATCGACGAGCCGGGCGGTGGGGGCAGCGACGGCGACCGGCGTCAGTACGGCAACGCGCTGCTGTCGCGGCTGCCGCTGCTGGCCCGCGCCGTCCACCCGCTGCCCGGCGGGGGCGAGCCGCGCAGTGCGCTGCGCGCCCGGGTCGGGCTGCCCGGTGGTGCGCTGTGGGTGACCACCACGCACCTGTCCAGCGGCTCGGCGGCCGACCGCGCCGTCCAGGCCGCTGCGGTGGCGGAGCTGCACACGGCGGCGGAGCCCGGGGTGCTGGTCGGTGACCTGAACGCCGAGCCCGGCTCTCCGGAGCTGGAGTCGCTGCGGGCCCGGCTCGCCGACGCCTGGCAGCAGGCGGCCGCGCGCAGCGACCAGACCGGGCGTTTCTCCCTGCACCGCGACACCGGGCTCACCCACCCGGCCCGCCGGCCGCGGGTGCGGATCGACCAGGTGTGGGTGACCGGCGGGGTCGCGGTGACCGACGCCCGGGTGCTCGACGGCGCCGGCACGTCCGACCACCACCCGCTGCTGGTGGACCTGGCGGTCACCCACCCGGGCTGAGCACCGGCCGCGCCGTCCGGTCAGGCCGGCTGTGGCTCGCGCAGGCGCTGGCTGATCACGCCGGTGATGCCGTCGCCGCGCATGCTGACCCCGTAGAGCGCGTCGGCGATCTCCATCGTCCGCTTCTGGTGGGTGATCACGATGAGCTGCGAGGTGTCCCGCAGCTGCTCGATGAGCGTGATCAGCCGGCCCAGGTTGACGTCGTCCAGGGCAGCCTCGACCTCGTCGAGCACGTAGAACGGCGAGGGGCGGGCCCGGAAGATCGCCACCAGCAGGGCGACAGCGGTCAGCGACCGCTCGCCACCGGAGAGCAGCGACAGCCGCTTCACCTTCTTGCCCGGCGGCCGGGCCTCGACCTCCACGCCGGTGGTGAGCAGGTTCTCGGGGTCGGTGAGGAAGATCCGCCCCTCGCCGCCGGGGAAGAGCGTGCCGAACACCTGCTCGAACTCGCGCTGGGTGTCGGCGAACGCCTGGGCGAACACCTCGTGGATGCGCGCGTCGACCTCACGGACGACGGTGAGCAGGTCGCGCCGGGTGGTCTTGAGGTCGTCCAGCTGCGTGGCGAGGAAGGTGTGCCGTTCCTCCAGCGCCGCGAACTCCTCCAGCGCCAGCGGGTTGACCTTGCCCAGGGCGGCCAGGTCCCGCTCGGCCCGGGCGGCCCGGCGTTCCTGCGCGGCCCGGTCGTAGGGCACCGGCTCGGGCTCCGGCTCACCCGCCGTCTCGGCCGCGGTCACCTCGGCCTGGCTCGGCGGGACGGGGGCGGCCGGGCCGTACTCGCCGACCAGGGTGGGCAGGTCGACGCCGTACTCCTCGGCCGCCCGGGCCTCCAGCGACTCGATGCGCAGCCGCTGCTCGGCGCGGGCCACCTCGTCGCGGTGCACCTCGTCGGTGAGCCGGTCCAGCTCGGCGGTGTGCTCGCGCACCCGGGCCCGGACGGCCAGCAGCTCCGCCTCCCGGCCGGTGCGGGCCTCGGCGAGCACGTCCCGCTCGGTGGCGGCCCGGGCCAGTGACGTGGTGAGCGCGGTGAGCGCCTCCTCGGCCCCGGCGCGCACCCCGGCGGCGACGCGGGCGCCCCGTTCGCGGGCGGCGCGGGCGGCGGCGGCGCGCTCCCGGGCGGCGCGTTCCTGCCGGGCCTGCCGGCGCAGCGACTCGGCCCGCCCGGACAGCGAGCGGGCCCGTTCCTCGGCGGTGCGCACCGCCAGCCGGGCCTCGGTCTCGGCCTGGCGGGCGGCGGTGGCCTCGGCGCGCAGCCGGTCCCGCTCCTCGGTCGAGGGCTCCTCCTCGACCGGCGCGGACTCGGCGGCGGCCAGCCGCTCCTCCAGCTCGGTGAGCCCGGCGACCGCCTGCTCGTGGGCCTGCTCGGCCCGCACGCGGGCGGCGTCGAGCCGCTCGGCCTCGGCCACGGCCGAGCGGGCGGCGGCACCGAGCTCGGCCAGCTCGGCCGCTGCGGCCGAGCGCGCCCGGTCGCCGGCCTGGCGCGCGGTCAGCGCGGCGTCGACCTCGGCGGAGCGCTCGGTCGCGGCCTGCCGGGCGGCGGCGAGCTGCTCGGCGAGCTCGGCGGCGTGCGCGGCCGCCTGCTCCAGCGCCGTGGCGGCCTCCTCGACCCGCGCCCGCACCTCCAGCCCGGAGGGGGCGTTGGCCTGGCCGCCGGTGGCCCAGTCGGCGCCGAGCAGGTCTCCGGTGCCGGTGACCGCACGGACCCGGGGGTGGGTGCGCACCAGCGCCACGGCAGCGGGGAGGTCGGCGACGACGGCGACCCGCTCCAGGGCACGGGCCAGGGCCGGGCCGAGCTCGGCGGGCGCCTGCACCAGGTCCAGCGCCCAGCGGGCGCCGTCGGGCAGCTCGGGCCAGCCGTCGCGGGTGACCGGCGGGAGGCCGCCGGTGACCAGCAGCCCGGCCCGGCCGCCGGCGCTGCCGGCCAGGTGGGTGAGCACGTCGGCGGCCTCGGCGACCCCGCCGACGACGACGGCGTCGGCCAGGCCACCGAGCGCAGCGGCGAGGGCGACCTCGGCTCCCGGGGTGACGGTGAGCCGGTCGGCGACCGGGCCCAGCACGCCGGGCAGCCCCGCAGCGAGCACGGCGGCCGCCCCGTCGGCCGGGGCCAGCCCCAGCGCCAGGGCGTCGCGACGGGCCTGCGCGCCGGCCCGGTCACGCTCGGCGGCGCGCTCGGCGGCGGTCAGCTCGGTCACGGTGCGCACCGCGTCGGCGTGCGCGGTGACCGCGGCCGCGTGCGCCTCGGCGAGGCCGGTGTCGTCGCCGGCGTCCTCGGTGAGCTCCTCGCGCCGCCGGGCCAGCCGTCCGGCGGCCGCCTCGGCCCGCTCGCCGGCCTCGGCCGCGGCAGCGGCCAGCCGCTCGATCTCGGCCTCACCGGCGGCGGCCCGGGAGCGCCCGGCGGCCACCTGGCCGGAGAGCCGGGCCAGCTGCTCGCGCCGGTCGGCCAGCGCCCGGGCGGCAGCGACCAGCGCCCGCTCGGCGTCGGTGAGCGCGGTCTCCACGTCGGTGCGCGCGGCCACCGCCGCGGCGAGCCGGGCGCGCTCGGCCTCCAGGGAGGCGGCGAGCTCCCGCTCGGTCGTCTCGACCCGGTCGGCCTCGGCGTCCAGCTGCTCGGGGTCGCGGCCGGCGGGGCCGGCCGGGGGCGCGGCGGAGAGGTGCCGGTGCCGCTCGGCCGCCAGCTGGGCAACGCTGCGGAACCGCTCGCCGAGGGTGGACAGCCGGTACCAGGCCTCCTGCGCGGCGGCGAGCTGCGGGGCGTCGGCGGCCAGCTGCCGCTCGAGGGCCGCCTCGGCGCGGGATGCCTCGGCGAGCGCCTGCTCGACGACCGCCCGCCGGGCGCGCGCGGCGGTCTCGTCGGCGACGTCCTTGTCCAGCGCGTCGCGCAGGCCGACCAGGTCGTCGGCGAGCAGCCGCAGCCGGGCGTCGCGCAGGTCGGCCTGCACGCCCGCGGCGCGGCGGGCCACCTCCGCCTGCCGGCCCAGCGGCTTGAGCTGGCGGCGCAGCTCGGCGGTGAGGTCGGCCAGCCGGTCGAGGTTCGCCTGCATCGCGTCGAGCTTGCGGAGCGCCTTCTCCTTGCGCTTGCGGTGCTTGAGGACGCCGGCGGCCTCTTCGATGAACGCGCGACGGTCCTCCGGGCGGCCGGAGAGGACGGCGTCGAGCTGCCCCTGACCGACGATGACGTGCATCTCCCGGCCGATGCCGGAGTCGCTGAGCAGCTCCTGGACGTCGAGCAGGCGGACCTTGTCGCCGTTGATCTCGTACTCGCTCTCCCCGGAGCGGTACATGCGGCGGGTGATCGACACCTCGGTGTAGTCGATCGGGAGCGCGCCGTCGGCGTTGTCGATGGTCAGCGTGACCTCGGCGCGGCCCAGCGCCGGCCGGCCGGCGGTGCCGGCGAAGATGACGTCCTCCATCTTGCCGCCGCGCAGGCTCTTGGCGCCCTGCTCGCCCAGCACCCAGGCGATCGCGTCGACGACGTTGGACTTGCCCGAGCCGTTCGGGCCGACGACGGCGGTGATGCCCGGCTCCAGCCGGAGCGTCGTCGGCGACGCGAAGGACTTGAAGCCCTTGAGCGTCAGGCTGGACAGGTGCACGGGAAGCAGACTCCGGTGGCCGGCGGGACGGGTGCCGATCCGACGTTAACCGAGCACACCGACACGGCCCCGGCTCGTGGGGCGGCCGGGGCAGGTGGGGACTGGCGCGACTCGGCTCCGCCACCGGCGTTGTGCACCGGTCGTCGGTCGTCGACGTCGGAACCGACGATCAGCGCACAACGGCGGGCACAGGCACCCGAGCGCCGCCGTGCCGGGCCTTCGTCAGGCGAGCGCGGGCGCGTTCTGCTCGTCGGCCAGGGTGAGCAGCTCGCGGGCGATGGCGGTGTCGCGCTCCTCGCGGAGGACGGCGAGCTCCTCCTCCAGGCGGCGTACCCGCGCGCGCAGTGCGGCGTTCTCCTGGGCCATCCGGAGCTCGTGCGGAGCGACGACGGAACCGAACAGGGCCTTGGCCATGACTGAGCGGCCTCTCGACAGACAGGAGGGTGGTTCCCGTGCACCGCCGACGGCGGTCTGCACGGGCTGGTCTCCTCAGGGTGACACCCGCCTCGACCTGGGTCAACGCCTCGCGTACCGCGTCCCCGTGTCGGGTGGATGTCGTCTTGGTCACCCCGTGGTGAAGCCGTGAATCCCGCGCACCACGTCGTCCCGGAGCTGCACGCCGCGCACCGTGCCGGGGGCGTCGGGGCCGTCGAGGGCGGCGACCACCGCCGCGACGTCGTCGGCCGGCCCCTCCAGCACGACCTCCACCCGGCCGTCGGGCAGGTTCGTCGCCGACCCGGCCAGGCCCCGGGCAGTGGCCGTGCGGTGCACGAAGAACCGGTAGCCGACGCCCTGGACCAGCCCGTCGACGAGCGCGACCAC
Source organism: Modestobacter sp. SYSU DS0290 (assembly GCF_054050955.1). Lineage (NCBI taxonomy): Bacteria > Bacillati > Actinomycetota > Actinomycetes > Geodermatophilales > Geodermatophilaceae > Modestobacter > Modestobacter sp. SYSU DS0290. The sequence goes on along the minus strand of NZ_JBJHAI010000015.1, from coordinate 24,454 downwards.
CCGCCGCGCGTTCATGCGCGCCGCCGGGGTCGCGGCTGGCACTGCGGGCAGCTGTAGCTGGACCGGTTCATGAACTGCTCCCGGACCACGGCCGTACCGCAGCGCGGGCAGGGGCGGTCCTCCTGCCCGTAGACGGCCAGGTGGCGGGAGAAGTAGCCGCTCTGCCCGTTGACGTCGACGTAGAGGGAGTCGAACGACGTCCCGCCCTGGGCCAGCGACTCCCCCAGCACGTCGCGGACCCCCTCGAGCAGGTCCGTCACGTGCCCCCGGGTGAGCTTGTCGGTGGGCCGGGCGCCGTGCAGCCGGGCGCGCCACAGCGACTCGTCGGCGTAGATGTTGCCCACCCCACCGATCAGCGTCTGGTCCAGCAGCGCCCGTTTCACCTCGGTGCGGCGCCGGCGCAGGGCGGCGGTGAACGCCGCCTCGTCGAAGCCGGGGTCCAGCGGGTCGATGGCGATGTGCGCCAGCCGGGGCGGCAACTGCTCCCCGTCGGTCTCCTCCACGGCCAGGCCGCCGAAGGTGCGCTGATCGACGAAGCGCAGCTCACGGCCGCCGTCGGTGAAGCGGAACCGCGCGCGCAGGTGCACCTCGTCGGGCTCGCTGCGCTTCTCCACCAGCAGCTGGCCGCTCATGCCCAGGTGGGCGACGAGCGCCCGGCCGAGCGGGGCACCGTCCTCGCCGGCCAGGGGCAGCCACAGGTACTTGCCGCGCCGGTGGGCGGCGGTGAACGTGGCGCCGGTCAGCGTCGCGACGAAGTGGTCGACGCCCTCCAGGTGCCGCCGGACGGCGCGGGGGTGGTGGACCTCGACGGCGGCGACGGTGCGCCCGGCGACCCAGCGCTCCAGCCCGCGCCGGACGACCTCGACCTCGGGGAGCTCGGGCACTCAGGCCCCCGCGGCCTTCCCCGCCCCTGCGGCCTGCTCCGCCTCCGCCGACAACGCCCGCCAGGCCGCCTCCGCGGCCTCCTGCTCGGCGGCCTTCTTGGTGCGGCCCGAGCCGCTGCCGCGGGAGGTCCCGGCCAGCAGCACCGACGCGGTGAAGGTCTTGGCGTGGTCGGGGCCCTCGTCCTCCACCACGTAGACCGGCGCGCCCAGTCCCTGGGCGGCGCCCAGCTCCTGGAGGCTGGTCTTCCAGTCCAGGCCGGCGCCCCGGGTGGCCGACTCGGCCAGCAGCGGGTCGAAGAGCCGGTGCACCAGGGCGCTGGCGACGTCCAGCCCGCGGCCCAGGTGGATCGCGCCGATCAGCGCCTCGAGGGCGTCGGCGAGGATCGAGTCCTTCTCCCGGCCGCCGGTGGTCTGCTCGCCGCGGCCGAGCAGCAGGTGCGGGCCGATGCCGCCGTCCCCGAGGGAACGGGCGACGCGGGCCAGCGAGGTCATGTTCACCACGGAGGCCCGCAGCTTGGCCAGCTGCCCCTCGGGCAGGTCGGGGTGGCTGCGGTAGAGCTCGTCGGTGACGACGAGGCCCAGCACCGAGTCGCCGAGGAACTCCAGGCGCTCGTTGGTGGGCAGGCCACCGTGCTCGTAGGCGTAGGAGCGGTGGGTGAGCGCCAGGGTCAGCAGGTCACCGGGGAGCGAGACGTCCAGGGCCTCGGCCAGCCAGCGGGCGGCCTGCCCGGCGTGCTCGTCACCGGCGGGGGAACGACCACCGGCGTCCACCGCCGGCGGCTGCACGGAGCCGTCGGCGGTGGACGCCGGTGTCGTGGTCGAGCTCGCCACGCGGGGAGCGGGTGCGGAGCTGGTCAGACCGCGATGGTCTGACGGCCGTCGTACTGACCGCAGGTCGGGCAGGCCTGGTGCGGCGGCTTGAGCTCGCGGCAGGCCGGGTTCTGGCAGGCGGCCAGGGTGGGGGCGGTCGTCTTCCACTGCGAACGGCGGGACCGGGTGTTCGCGCGCGACATCTTCCGCTTCGGGACGGCCACGTCAGTTCTCCTCTGGGTCGGTGCGGGCGGACCCGGACTGGGACCCCTCCGCGGTGTCGGTCAGGTGCGCGAAGCGGTCGGCGAGCCCGGCGAACCGGGGGTCGATCACCTCGTGCGAGTGGTCGGCGGGCAGGTCGTCGAGCCGCTCACCGCAGTCGACGCACAGGCCGGCGCAGTCCGGCGTGCAGGTGGGCGACAGCGGCAGCGTGAGCACGACGGTGTCGCGGACCAGCGGTGCGAGGTCGAGCGTCTCGCCCTCGATCCGGCGGACCTCGTCCTCACCGCTGGTCGCCTCGGTCGTGCTGCCCTCGTAGGCGTACAGCTCCTGCACGTCCAGGGTCAGGGTGTCCTCGACCGGGTCCAGGCAGCGGGCGCACTGGCCGGTCACCGGGACGTCGACCTCGCCGGAGACGAGCACGCCCTCCATGACCGACTCCAGGCGCAGCCGCAGCTGCACCGGGGCCCCTTCGGGCACGCCGATCATCTCCACGCCCCAGCGCTCCGGGGCGGGCAGCGTCTTCTCCCACTCACGCATCGAGCCGGCCCGGCGGCCCAGCTCACGGAGCTCGACCTTCCAGGCCTTCGCGGCGGCCCGCTCGGCAGCGGTCGCGGCGGGGTCGCCAGCAGGACGCCGGGCGTCGGTGGACGCGGCGTCGGGCTGGCGGGCAGAGGCAGCAGGCATGTCAGTACTCGTCGTCGTCGATGTGGGGTGCCGGCACGGCCCCGCGCGGACGGCGCGGGACGGCACGGAGCCGGACAGAGGTCCAGCCTACCCGATCCCCGGCGGGCACCCGCCGGGCGCCGGGGCCGCAGCAGGGTCAGGGGGTCCTGAGGTTGCTGCGTGCCTGCTCGACCGAACGCGCCATGTGGGCGAGGGTGTTCCCGAAGTCGGCCAGCCGCGTGTCGACGTACTCGTCGACCTCGGCGCGCATCCGGGCCACCTCTGCCGCGGTCTGGGCGCCCAGCTCGTCGGCGCGGGCGACGGCGGTGCGGTACACCTCGGTCTCGGTGAGCAGCCGCTCGTTCTCGGCCACCCCCTCGGCGACCAGCTGCTCGGCCTGCGCCCGCCCCTCGGCGACCAGCTCGTCGCGCACCCGCTCGGCGTCGGCGACGATCGCCTCCGCCTCGGCCTCGGCGCGGGCCAGCAGGTCGTCGGCCTGCTCGCGCGCCTGGGTGAGCAGCTCGTCGCGCTGGCGCCGGGCGGTGCCGACGATCTCCTCGCGCTGCCGGCGCGCGGCGGAGACGACCTGGTCGCTCTCGCTGCGGGTGCGCCCGGTCAGCCGCTCGGCCTCGGCCTGGGCCTGCTGCAGGATCTCGGTGCGCTGCTCGACGATCGCGCCGGCGGCGTGCACCTCCTCCGGCAGCGTCTCGCGCAGCTCGTCGAGCAGGTCCAGCAGGTGGTCGCGCGGGACCATGCACGAGCCGGACATCGGCACGCTGCGGGCGTTCTCGATGACCGTGGTCAGCTCGTCCACGGTCTCGTACAGCCGGTACACGACCTCGGTCATGCGGATGCCTCCCGGGCCCGGGCCACCAGCCGGTCGTTGACCGCCGCCGGCACCAGGGACGAGACGTCCCCGCCGAACCGCGCGATCTGCTTCACCAGGCTGGAGGAGAGGTGGCCCACCTGGGGTGCGGTGGGCACGAACAGCGTCTCGACCCCGGCCAGCTCGCGGTTCATCTGCGCCATCTGCAGCTCGTACTCGAAGTCGCCGACGGCGCGCAGCCCCTTGACCACCACCGGCAGGTCGCGGTCCTTGCAGTAGTCGACCAGCAGGCCGGAGAAGCTGTCGACGACGACGTTCGGCAGGTCGGCGGCGGCCTCGCGCAGCAGCGACATCCGCTCGTCGACGTCGAACAGGCCGGCCTTGCCCGGGTTCACCAGGACCGCGACGACCAGCTCGTCGTACAGCGCGGCGGCGCGTCGGATCACGTCGACGTGGCCGTTGGTGACCGGGTCGAACGAGCCGGGGCAGACCGCGCGCCTCACAACGAGCGACCGTACCGGAGCACGGCCTCCCCGTAGCGCCGATCGCGCAGCCCGGTCAGCGGTGTCGGCCACTCGAAGGGCTCGTCCCGGCTCGCGCGCTCGACCACCACGACCGCCTCCGGGGCGAGCCAGCCGCCGGCGCTGAGCGAGCCCAGCACACCGAGGACCTCCTCGTCCGGGACGGCGTACGGGGGGTCGGCCAGCACCAGGTCGAACGCCGCCGGCGCCGGCCCGGCGACCACCGTGGCCACGGCGCCCTGGACGACGCGCGCGCCGGGCAGGCCCACGGCTGCGATGTTGGCCCGCAGCACCGGCAGCACGCCGGCACCGGACTCCACGAACACCGCCTCCGCCGCCCCGCGGGACAGCGCCTCCAGGCCCAGGGCACCGGTGCCGGCGTACAGGTCGAGCACCCGGGCGCCGTCGAGGTCCAGCAGCGAGCCCAGGGAGTTGAACAGCCCCTCCCGGGCGCGGTCGCCGGTGGGCCGCACCCCCGCCCGCGGAACCTTCAGCCGCCGGCCACCGGCCTGACCGGCGATCAGCCGCGTCATGCCTTCTCCAGGTAGTCGGCCCGCTCGTCCAGCGCCAGGGCGGCGACCGCCGCGGCGAGCTCGGGGTGGTCGGCCAGCCCGCGCCCCTCCTCCACCAGCCGGGTGGCCTCCACCCGGGCCTCGGCGATCAGCTGCTCGTCGTCCAGCAGCGACAGCAGCCGCACGCCCGACCGCCGTCCGGACTGGGCCGCACCGAGCACGTCACCCTCCCGGCGGGTCTCCAGGTCCAGTCGCGCGAGCTCGAAGCCGTCGGTGGTGGCGGCGACCGCGGCCAGCCGCTGGCCGGTGGCCGAGGTGGCGGGCGCCTCGCTGACCAGCAGGCAGAGCCCCGAGTGCTTGCCGCGGGCCACCCGGCCGCGCAGCTGGTGCAGCTGGCTGACCCCGAACCGGTCGGCGTCCATCACCACCATGACCGTGGCGTTGGGCACGTCGACGCCGACCTCCACGACGGTGGTGGCCACCAGCACGTCGACCTCGGCGGCGGCGAAGGCCCGCATCCGGGCCTCCTTGTCCTCGGGGGCCATCCGGCCGTGCAGCACCTCGACACGCAGCGCCGCCAGCGGGCCGGCGCGCAGCTCCTCGGCGACGTCGAGCACCGCCAGCGGCGGCCGCCGCTCGCTGCCAGCCTCCTCGTCCGGCGGCGGGGCGCCGTCGGCGCCGTCCGGGCCGTCGTCGTCGCGCGCCGCGCCCTTGCCGTCCTCCTCGTCGCCGATCCGCGGGCAGACCACGTAGGCCTGCCGCCCGGCGGCGACCTCCTCGCGGACCCGCTCCCACGCCCGGTCCAGCCAGGACGGCTTCTCCCGGACCGGCACGAGCGAGCTGGACACGCCGCCGCGGCCGGCGGGGAGCTGCCGCAGCGTGGAGGTCTCCAGGTCGCCGTAGACGGTCATCGCGACCGTGCGCGGGATGGGCGTGGCGGTCATCACCAGCACGTGCGGCGGGCGGTTGCCCTTGGCCCGGAGCGCGTCGCGCTGCTCCACCCCGAACCGGTGCTGCTCGTCGACGACCACCAGGCCGAGGTCGGCGAACTCGACGCCCTCCTGCAGCAGCGCGTGGGTGCCGACGACGATGCCGGCGCTGCCGTCGGCGACCGCGGCGCGGGCCTCCCGGCGGGCGGCGGCCTTCTGCGAGCCGGTGAGCAGCACCACCCGGGTGCCGGCCGGGTCGCCGTCGAGCTCCCCGGCCCGGCCCAGCGGCCCCAGGACCGCGGCGAGGCTGCGGGCGTGCTGGGCGGCGAGGACCTCGGTGGGCGCCAGCAGCGCCGCCTGCCCCCCGGCGTCGACGACCTGGGCCATCGCGCGCAGCGCCACGACGGTCTTGCCCGAGCCGACCTCGCCCTGCAGCAACCGGTTCATCGGCTGCTCCCGGGCGAGCTCGGCGGCCAGCTCCTCCCCCACCTCGCGCTGCCCGTCGGTGAGCGCGAACGGCAGGGCGGCGTCGACGGCGTCCAGCAGGCCACCGCTGCGCCGCGGCCGGGCGATGCCGGGCTCCAGCGCGGCGGCCCGGCGGCGGCCGGCGAGGGTGGCCTGCAGCACCAGCGCCTCGTCCCACTTGAGCCGCTCGTCGGCCTCGTCGACCTGCTCCTGGGTGTCCGGCCGGTGCTTGTACCGCAGGGCGGTGGCCAGCGGCACCAGCCCGTGCCGCTCCCGCACCTCGGCGGGCAGCGGGTCGTCCAGCGCCTGGGACAGGGAGCGCTCGTCGTCCAGCAGCAGCTTGACCGACTTCTGGATCACCCAGCTGGAGACGTCCTTGCTCGCCGGGTAGATCGGCACCAGGGCGCGGGCCCAGTCGTCGTCGTCCCCGGTGATGACGTGGCAGTCGGGGTGGGTGAACTGCAGGTCGCCCTGCCACTTCCCGACGGTCCCGGCGAACAGCCCCCACTCGCCGACGTCGAGGTGTGCGTGCCGGTGGTTGAAGAAGACCAGCCGCATGCTGCCCGCCCCGTCGCCGACGGTGACCTCGGTGATCGAGCCGCGGCGCTGGCGCATCGGCCGGGTGCTGACCTTCTTCACCTGGGCCAGCACGGTCACCCGGTCCCCGACCTGGAGGTCCTCCAGCCGGCTCATCTCCCCGCGGCGGGCGTACCGGCGCGGGTAGTGCCGCAGCAGGTCACGGACGGTGTGCAGCGACAGCTGCTCCGCCATCGCCTTCGCCGTCTTGGGGCCCACCACCCGGCCGAGCGGGGTGTCCATCGCCAGCGCCACGTCACTCCACCCCGACCAGCAGCGGGAGCGCGCCCTCGCCCCCGGGGTAGCGGACCACCTCGACCGTGGGGTGCACCGTGGCCAGGTGCGCGCAGACGGTGTCGCCGAGCGCCTCGTCGCCGGCGACGACGGTGGCCAGCTCGCCGCCGGCCGACAGCAGCCGGTCCAGCAGGTCGGTGGCGACCGCGGCCTGCTCGGCGCCGATGACCACCACGTCGCCCTCGGCGCTGCCCAGCACGTCGCCGGGGTGGCAGCGGCCGGCCGAGGTCAGCGCCTCGTGCTCGGCGACGACGACCTCGGCCCAGCGGGTGGCAGCGGCGGCCTCGGCCATGGCGATCACGTCGTCGCCGAACCGGCGCGCGGGGTCGGTCACGGCCAGCGCGGCGACCCCCTGCACCGCCGAGCGGGTGGGCACGACCGCGACGTCGCGGCCCTCCTCGCGGGCCCGCTCGGCGGCGCGCGCGGCCACGGCGGTGACCTCGGGGTGGTTGGGCAGGACGACGACCTGCTCGGCGCCGGTGTCCAGCACCGCCGCGAGCACCGCGTCCTCGGTGACGTCGTCGACCGGGGCGGTGAGCACGGTGACCCCCTCGCCGGCGAAGAGGTCGGCCAGGCCCGCGGCGCAGGCCAGCGCCACGACGGCGCGGACGCCGGGCGCGCCCGCCGGCGGGCGCACCGGGGCCAGCGGGGTGACCGAGATGCGGTGCGGGCGACCGGCCTCGATGCCCGCCTCGATCGCCGCACCGACGTCGGCGACGTGGACGTGCACGTTCCACTCGCGCCCGCCGGGGGTGTCGACCCCGACGACGACCAGGCAGTCGCCGAGTTCGGCCAGCCGCCCCCGGAGCCGGCCGACCCGCGTCTCGTCGGAGTCGGCGAGCAGGTACTGCACCTCGCTGCCCGCGCCGGGAACCGGCGGACCGACCAGCGGTGCCGGGGCGGCCCCGTGCCGGTGCGGCCGGCCGGCCAGCGGCGGGCGGACCGGCACCGCACCGGTGACCGTGCCGACCAGCGCGTCCAGGACCAGGCACCAGCCGGCCCCGCCGGCGTCGACCACCCCGGCGTCGCGCAGCACGGCGAGCTGGCCGGTGGTCGCCTGCAGGGCGGTGAGCGCGCCGTCGGCGGCGGCCCGGACGACGTCGGGCAGCCCGTCGCGGCCCGCCTCGACCGCGGCCACGGCGGCGTCGGCCCCGGCGCGGGCCACGGTGAGGAAGGTGCCCTCCGCGGGGTCGGCCACCGCCGCGTAGGCGGTGCGGGCTGCGTCGGCCAGCGCGGCCGCGAACACCGGGCCGTCGACCCGCGCGGCGTCGGCCAGCCCGTCGGCCAGGCCACGCAGGAGCTGGGCGAGGATCGCGCCGGAGTTGCCCCGGGCGCCGAGCACCGCCCCGCGGGCGAGCACCGCCCAGGCCGACTCCCCCGTGTCCGGGCCGCCCGCGGCCGACTGCAGCGCCGCCTGCCCCGCCTCGGCGGTGAGCAGGAGGTTGGAGCCGGTGTCGCCGTCGGGCACCGGGAAGACGTTCAGCTCGTCGAGCCGCCCCCGCGACCGGGACAGCGTGTCGACGACGGCACGGCTCCACCGGCCGACCGCCGCGTCGTCGAGCGCCAGCAGCACGGACGGGAGGGTACCTGCGCGCACCGACGGTCCCCGTTCGTGCGCTGCCGGGCACCGGCCTCCCCCGGCCGGTCCGACAGCTCCCGCCGGGACCGGCTACAGTGGTCTCCAGTCTGCGTGTGGGTACTCGTGTGCCCGTGTCCGAACGACCGCGCTGCAAACGACTTCAGTTGAACGACTTCTGGGAGTGATCCGCCGTGGCTGCCGTGTGCGATGTCTGTGGCAAGGGGCCCGGTTTCGGTATGTCGGTGTCGCACTCGCACCGCCGCACGCCGCGCCGTTGGAACCCGAACATCCAGTCCGTGCGGGCTGCGCTGACCGGCGGTGGCCGCCAGCGCATGAACGTCTGCACCTCCTGCATCCGTGCGGGCAAGGTCGTCCGGGGCTGACGCCCCGCCGCTGACCGTCCCCGGCTCCGGCCGGGACACCGGCCCCGGAGGTCCTCGTGACCTCCGGGGTCTTTCGTGTGCGCGCCGGCCCGCTCAGCGGCCGATGCCCCGGGCCCGTGCGGCGGTGACGACCAGGTCGGTGACGGCGTCGTGCGGGAGCTCGGTGCTGTCCACCACCAGGTGGTAGTGCCGGGCCTCGGCCGGGTCGCACCGGTAGAAGTGCCGCACGTAGGCGGTCCGGGCGGTGTCGGCTGCGTCCCGCTCGCGGCGCACCTCCGCCTCGGGCCGGCCCAGGTGCGCCACCGCGACGGCCAGCCGCCGGTCGGGGTGCCCGTCCAACCGCACGTGCAGCACGTCAGGGCGCCCGCGCAGCACCAGCGCCGCCGCCCGGCCGAGCACCACGCCCCCGGCGCCGTCGGCGATCTCGGCCAGCACCCGCTCGGTCTGCGCCCGGTACGCCTGCTCGTCGGGCAGCGACGAGGTGGGCAGCACGCCGCCGACCGGGTCGGGCATGGTGCCCAGCGAGGTGACCAGCCGCCACAGGCCCCGGGTGACCGTCTCGTCGTTGGCCTCCGCCTCGGCGACCGGCACGCCCAGCCGGCCGGCGACCTGGGCGGGGATCACCCGGTCGTGGAACGCCAGCCCGAGCCGCTCGGCCACCGCCGGGGCGATCTCCGCCCCGCCCGCGCCGAACGACGCCGAGACCGTCACGACGCCCATGCGTCCTCCCCCGAGCCGTCGGCCGGGTCCCCCCGCGGCAGGTCCCCGTCCAGCAGCCGCTTGCCGAGGAAGACCGCGTCGGGCGAGTCGGCGTAGATGCCGTACCCCGGGACCGGGGCGTAGCCGTGCCGCGCGTACAGCGCGAGGGCCTCCGGCTGCCGGTCCCCGGAGTTCAGCACCACGTGCCGGTACCCGGTGTCCGCCGCGCTGCGCTCGAGGGCGGCGAGCACGAAGGCGGCCAACCCCCGCCGCCGGAAGCCCGGCTCGACGTACATCCGCTTGAGCTCGACGGTGGCCGACGCCGCGTCGTGCACCCGCCAGCCGCCGCACGCCGCCGGCTTCCCGTCGACCTCGGCGACCAGGAAGAGCCCCCGCGGGGGCGAGAACTCCGCGGGGTCGACCACCGCGTCGTCCCGCCCCCCGTAGCGCACCACGTACTCCTGCTGCACCCGCTCGATCAGCTGCTGGGCCACCGGGTCGTCGTACCCCAGCGGCCGCAGCCGCACCGCGTCCGGCGCCGTCGGTTCAGCCGAAGTGGACATGCCCGGTCCCCTCCCCCAGGTCGGTGGCCACCTGCGCGGCCGGCACCCCGTCCACCTCGACCCCCGACGCGTCGTCGTGCACCCGGCCGACGACGGTCCAGCCGGCGGGCAGCACCGCGGTGGGCGGGAAGGTCGCCACCAGCGCGTGGTCCTCCCCGCCGGTGAGCACCCAGCCCAGCGGGTCACCGCCGAGCGCCGCCGCCACCTGCGGCAGCGGCCCGGTGACGAAGGCGGCCAGCGCCGCGCGGTCCAGGTCGATGCCCACGCCGCTGTCGGCGGCCAGGTGGCCGGCGTCGGCGAGCAGCCCGTCGCTGGTGTCGCACATCGACGTGGCGCCGGCATCGGCGGCGGCCGGCCCGGCGGCATAGGGCGGTGCGGGACGGCGGTGCGCGGCGATCGCCGCCGCCGGGGCCCGGAAGCCCCGGCGCAGCACGGCCAGCCCGCAGGCCGACCAGCCCAGCCGCCCTGCGACGGCGACCACGTCACCGGGCCGGGCGCCGTCGCGGCGGACCGGTGCCCGCCCGCCCAGGTCGCCCAGCGCGGTCACCGAGAGGACGACCGACGCCGAGTCCGGGGCGCTGGCCACCGTGTCCCCGCCCACGACGGCGGCGCCGAAGGGCGCGCACTCCTCGGCCATCCCGTCGGCGACCCCCTCCAGCCAGACAGCCGGGGTGTCCGCGGGGCAGGCCAGGCCGACCAGCAGCGCCGTGGGGACCGCGCCCATCGCCGCGACGTCGGCCAGGTTGGCCGCGGCGGCCTTGTGCCCGACGTCCTCGGCCGAGGACCAGTCGCGGCGGAAGTGCCGGCCCTCCACCAGGACGTCGGTGCACGCCACCACCCGACCGTCGGGGGCGCGCAGCACCGCGGCGTCGTCGCCGGGGCCGACCTCGGCCACCCGGGCCGAGCCGGACCGGGCGAGCACCCGGGCGATCAGCCCGAACTCCCCGACGACCCCGACGCTGTCGGCGGGATCGGGGCGGGGCACCAGCGGACGGGGCCGAGTCACCGGGCCCCTCCGGACGCTGGGGTACGTTGCCGGTCGGTCCGCCGTTCGGCGGGCCGGAATCGCCCCCAGCCGTTCTCGATGTGGGAACGCCCGAGGAAGGTCAACCCGTGGTCCACGCCTACATCCTCATCCAGACCGAAGTCGGCAAGGCAGCCGCGGTCGCCGCGAGCATCAGCGAGATCGCCGGCGTGACCAAGGCGGAGGACGTCACGGGCCCCTACGACGTGATCGTGCGGGCCGAGGCGAACACCGTCGACGAGCTCGGCCGGCTGGTCGTGGCCCGGGTGCAGTCGGTCGACGGCATCACCCGCACGCTGACCTGTCCCGTCGTCAACATCTGAGCCCTGAGCACCGCACCGCACTCCCCCGCCGACCCCGCGCCCGCCCCGGCGCCGGGGCCGGACCCGCTGCGCCGGGCCGCGCTGATCGCGCTGGCCGTGGCGGTGCCGCTGCTGGTCGCGCTGCTCGTGCTGGTCAACGTCCTCGGCGGGGACGACGAGCCGGACGACGACGCGGTGGCCGAGGTCACCGGAACGACGTCGCCGCGCGGTGACCTGCCGCCGGTCGAGGTCGACACCCCGGACGTGACGCCGGAGGCCGAGCTGGCGTGCCCCGTGCTGATGGAGCAGCTGCCGCTGGAGCTGGCCGGGGAGACCTCCCGGATGGTCGACTCCGACTCGCTGTTCGCCTACGCCTGGGGCGACCCCGCGATCGTGCTGGTCTGCGGCGTCGACCCGCCGGCCGGGTACCAGGTCGGCACCTCCGCGATCCAGGTGAACGGCGTCCAGTGGTTCGTCGACACCGCCGACCCGGACGTCAACGTGTGGACGACGGTCGACCGGCTCGTGCCGGTGGAGGTCCGCGTGCCGGCCAGCGCCGACAGCGCCGGCCCGACGGCGCTGAGCCCGATCATCGCGACCGCGCTGCCCTACACCGACCCGGTCCCCGCCCCGGCGGACTGACCGGCCGCTCAGTCCGCCGGGAGCCGGTCCAGCTGGTCGGCGACGACGGCGGTCAGCTCGGCCCGCGCCTCCTCCGGGGTGGTCTGCACCGAGGCCACCGAGACGGTGAAGGCCCCGCGGGTGCACCAGGCGAACGCCGGTGGCCCCTCCAGCCCGTGCTCGGGCAGCGGCTCGGGCACGGCCATGAGCACGCAGTCCTCCGGCAGGCCGGCCGGTGAGCGGTCCAGGGCGCCCCCGTAGTGCTCGGCGTCGTTGCGGGCCAGGTCCTCGGCGTAGGCCGCCGCGCCGTCCGCGCCCTCGAACTGGTCGAGGAAGACGCTGGTGATCCGCGGCCCCTCGCGCCAGAACCGCTCCCAGCCGCGCAGGTACCCGTACTCGCCGAGCACCTGCTGCTGCCGCTCGGCGTCCTCGCCGTAGCCGGCGACGTCGTCCACGGTCTTCTCCCCCGCGGGCGGGTCCAGGTCGTCGTCGGGGACCCGGGGCAGTCCGGAGGGCACCTGGTCGAGCAGCAGCCGCTCCATGCCCCGGGCGTCGGTGGGCAGCGTCCCGGTGCCGGCCGTGCTGCTCGCGACCGGCCCGGTCGAGGCCGCCGGTGGGGTCGAGGAGTCGGCGCAGCCGGCGCAGGCCGGGGCGACCGCCAGCAGGACCGCCGCCACGGCCGTGCGTGGCAGCAGCCGGGAGGTCATCCGCCGTCCAGTGCGCTGCGCACCAGCCGGTCGACCAGCTCCGGGTAGCTGACACCGCTGGCCGCCCACATCCGCGGGAACATCGAGATCGGGGTGAAGCCGGGCATCGTGTTGACCTCGTTGACCACCAGCCGGTCGGCGCCGGTGGCCGGGTCGGTGGAGACGAAGAAGTCGACCCGGGCCAGACCGCGGCAGTCCATCGCCAGGTAGGCCCGGCGGGACATCTCCTGCACCGCCGCGGTCTGCGTCGGGGTGAGGTCGGCCGGGACGTCGAACTCCACCGCGTCGGCGAGGTACTTGGCGTCGAAGTCGTACCAGTCGGTGCCCGGCCGCAACCGGATCTCCGCCGGCAGGCTGGTGTCGGGCACCGGGGAGCCGGGCCGGGCGAGCACGCCGCACTCGACCTCCCGCCCGGGGACGGCGGCCTCCACGATCACCTTCGGGTCGACCGCGGCCGCCGTCGCCACCGCCTCGGGGAGCTGCGCCCAGTCGGTGACCCGGGTGATCCCGATGCTGGAGCCGGCCCGCGAGGGCTTGACGAAGACCGGCAGCCCCAGGCGCTCGCGCGCCGCGGCGTCGAGCAGCTCCGGGTCGGCGCGCAGCGCTCCGGTGGCGTCGCGCAGGACCACGTGGTCGCCCTGCGGGATGCCCGCGGCCGACAGCAGCTTCTTGGTGAACTCCTTGTCCATCGAGGCGGCGCTGGCGAACACCCCCGAGCCCACGTAGGGCAGGCCGGACATCTCCAGCAGCCCCTGGATGGTGCCGTCCTCGCCGTACGCGCCGTGCAGGACCGGGAAGACGACGTCGACCTCGGTCAGCCGGCCGATCGCCTGCCCGGCGTCCAGCACCGCCAGCCCCCGCCCGGCCGGGTCGCCCACCAGGGAGACCGCGGTGCCGCCGGTGACCTCGGGCAGCTGCCCGCCCTCGATGGCCAGCGCGGCGCCGTCGTGCAGCACCCACCTGCCGTCGCGGGTGATGCCCACCGGCACCACCTCGTACCGTTCCGGGTCCAGCGCGGCCAGCACGCTGCCGGCCGAGACGCAGGAGATCGCGTGCTCCGCGCTCCGCCCGCCGAACACGACCGCGACCCTCGTCCTGCCCGGCTTCCCCGTCATCGCCGCCGACCCTAGCCGAGCGCTCAGCGGGCCACGGCGGGCAGCACGGCGAGCCCGGCCTCGAGGTCGGCGACCAGGTCGGCGGTGTCCTCGATGCCGCAGGAGAAGCGCACGAACCCGCCCGGGACCGCGTCCCCGCCCCACTGGGCCCGCCGGTCGACGGTGGTGTGCACCCCGCCGAAGCTGGTCGCGGCCTGGAAGAACCGGGTGGCCGCGACGAACGCCGCCACCGCCCCGGCGTCGGCGAACTCCGCCGAGAGCACCCCGTTGTGCCGCAGCATCTGCCGCTGCGCGAGCTCGTGGGAAGGGTCCTCCGGCCGGCCCGGCCAACGCACCCCGCGGACCGCCGGCGAGGCGGCCAGCACCTCGGCCAGCGCCGCGGCGTTGGCCGCCTGCCGGGCCAGGCGCAGGTCCAGGGTGCCCATCGAGCGGTGCGCCAGCCACGCCTCGAAGGGGCCGGGGGCGTTGCCGGTGGTCTTGCGCCAGGCGGCCAGCCGGGCGTTCAGCTGGCGGCCGGTCTCGGTGCGCGCGGTGCTGACGTGGCCGAGGAGCACGTCGCTGTGCCCGGTCAGCGCCTTGGTGTCCGACGCCACGACGACGTCGGCGCCCAGCGCCAGCGGGCGCTGGCCGATCGGGGTGGCGGTCGTGTTGTCGACGACCAGCACCGCCCCGGCGGCGCGGGTCGCCTCGGCGACCGCGGCGATGTCGCAGACGTCCAGCTGCGGGTTGCTCGGCGTCTCCAGCAGCACCAGGCGCGCGCCGGCCAGCCCACCCCGCGCGGCGACCGCCTCGATCTCGACGGTGGGCACCAGCTCGACCCGCATGCCCAGCCGCTCCAGCTCGTCGCGGCCGAGCACCCGGCTGGCGTAGTAGCCGTCCGAGGGCAGCACCACCCGGTCGCCGGCCTGGGCGAGCGCCAGCACCGCCGAGCTGATCGCGGCCATTCCGGAGGCGAAGGAGAGGCAGTCACCGCCGTCGAGCTCGCCGACCGCCCGCTCGAACACCCGCAGGGTCGGGTTGTCCGGGCGGGCGTAGGAGTCCGCCCCCTGCGCCCCCGGCGGCTGGTCGCCCAGGTGGTAGGGAGCGGCGAAGACCGGCGAGGGACGCAGCGGGGTGCCCGGGACGACCGGCTCGTCACCGGCGTGCACCAGCCGGCTGCCGTCGCCGAGCAGCTGCTGCGGGGCGAGGGCCGGGTCCGGGGCGGGATCGGTGGTGCTCACGGGGTCCTCCTGCGGTCCGGGAGGCGCGCTCGGGTCACGCGGGAGCGGTCACTCGGGCTTGGCCTCGCGGGACATCATCTCCCGCACCATCCGGGCCGCCGACTCGCCCTCGTGGCACACCCGGACGACGGCCTCGGTGATCGGCACGTCGACCCCGTGGGCGCGCGCCAGGTCCAGCACCGACCGGCAGCTCTTGACCCCCTCGGCGGTCTGCCGGGTGATCTGCTCGACCTCGGCGACCGACATGCCCTGGCCCAGGTGCTCGCCGAAGGTGCGGTTGCGGGACAGCGGGGAGGAGCAGGTGGCCACGAGGTCGCCGAGCCCGGCCAGCCCGGCGAAGGTGGCGGCATCGGCGCCGAGTGCCAGGCCCAGCCGGGTGGTCTCGGCCAGACCCCGGGTGATCAGCGAGGCCCGGGTGTTGTCGCCGTAGCCCAGCCCCTCGGCGATGCCGCAGGCCAGCGCGATGACGTTCTTCACCGCGCCGCCGAGCTCGCAGCCCACCAGGTCGGCGTTGGTGTACGGGCGGAAGTACCGGGTGTGGCAGGCGGCCTGCAGGGCCTCCGCGCGGGAGGTGTCCGCGCAGGCGATCACGGTGGCCGAGGGCTGCTCCTCGGCGATCTCCCGGGCGAGGTTGGGGCCCGACAGCGCGGCGACCCGGTCGGTACCCGCGCCGGTGACCTCGCAGATCACCTCGCTCATCCGCTTGGTGGTGCCCAGCTCCACGCCCTTCATGAGCGAGAGCAGCGTGGCGTCCGGCGGGAGCAGGGGCACCCAGGCGGAGAGGTTCTGCCGCAGCGTCTGGCTGGGGACGGCCAGCACCACCACGTCGGCGCCCACCAGCGCCTCCTCGGCGTCGCCGGTGGGCCGCACCGCGTCGGGCAGGCGCACCCCCGGCAGGTACTCGGTGTTCTCCCGGGTGCCGGCGATCGCCTCGGCCAGCTCCCGACGCCGGGCGTGCAGCGTCACGGCACAGCCGGCGTCGGCCAGCACCTTGGCGAAGGTGGTGCCCCAGGAACCGGCGCCGAGCACCGCGGCCCGGGTCACGCGGCGTCCCCGGGCAGCGCACGGCGGGAGGGGCGCGGGTGGACGGCGGTCGGCGGGGTCTGCCCCCGCACCTCGCCGAGCTCGTCGCGGACTCGGGTCATCAGCAGGTCGGTCACCTCACGGAGCAGTTCCGGGCTCAGCGCCCGGCCGGCGCGTACCTCGGCCCGCTGCCCGGAGAGGTCGACCGGCTCCCCGACCCGGTACTCCACGGGCGTGCGCAGCCGCAGGTGCAGCTTCCTGGCGTGGTAGTCGTGCACCCGCTGCGGCCCCCACTGGGCCACCGGCAGCACGACCGCGTCGGTGGCCAGCGCCAGCCGGGCGACGCCGGTGCGCGCCTGCATCGGCCACCAGTCCGGGTCCCGGGTCACCGATCCCTCCGGGTAGATCACCACCACGGCACCGGCGTCGAGGGCCGCCTTCGCCGCCTGCAGCGAGGAGCTGGCCGCGCTGGACCCGCGGGAGACCGGGATCTGCCCGGCCGCACGGAGGATGGTGCCGGCCAGGCCCCGGAAGACGGCGTCCTTGGCCAGGAAGTGCGGCGCGCGTCCGGCGTCCCAGACCAGCCGGGCACAGCCCAGCGGGTCGAGCACCGACACGTGGTTGGCGACCAGCAGCACCCCGCCCGTCGGCGGGATCCGGTCGCTGTTCCGGTAGTGCAGCCGGAACACCAGCGAGGCGGCCGGGTACACGACGAGCACGCACAGCCAGAGCGCGAACGGCACCGGCCTGCGGGTGACCCGGCGCGGTGGCCGGGCGCCGCCCGGGCCGTCGCCCGCCACCCCCTCGTCCTGCGACACCAGCACCCCTCCTGTCCCGGGGCCGGCGCCTGCCGCGCGGGTGACCCAGCTCATGATCGTGCCCCCCGGCTCCCGGCGGTGCGCGAGCGGCCCTGCCCGAGCGCGTCCCCGCGGTGGGTGAACCGGCCGCCGACCAGGGTGGCGAGCACCTCGGTGCGGCGCAGGCCGGCGGCGCCGTCCCGGGCCAGCACGGTGGCCGGGGGCTCGGCCACGACCACGAGGTCGGCGACGTCCCCCACCCGCACCGCGTCGCGGCCACCGCTGGCGGCGCGCAGCGCCACCGCCAGGTCCAGGTGCTGCTCGGGGTGCCAGGCGGCGCGCCCGTCCAGCGACCGGTGCACGGCCGCGGCGAGCCCGTCCCACGGGTCCAGCGGGGCCACCGGGGCGTCCGAGCCCAGGGCCAGCTGCGCGCCGGCGGCGGCGAGCGCACCGTAGGGGAAGGCCGTGTCGGTGGCCCCGGCCCAGTGCAGGTCGGCGGCGTCCCGGTCGTCCAGCGCGTGTCGCGGCTGCACGCTGGCCACCACACCGAGCTCGGCGAAGCGCGGCAGGTCGACGTCGGCGACCTGCTGGGCGTGCTCGATCCGCCCCGGGGCGCCCACGGCGGCGAACCCGTCCAGCGCCACCGTGGTGGCCCGGTCGCCGATGGCGTGCACCGCCAGGTCCAGCCCGGCCGAGGCCGCCCGGCGCAGCAACCGTTCCAGCTCGGCCGGCGACGTGCGCAGCACCCCGTGCGCCCCGGGCCCGGTGACCCCGGGGTAGGCGTGCGTGCAGTACGCCGTCCGGGTGCCGAGCGACCCGTCGACGAACACCTTGAGCGGCCCCAGCCGCAGCCGGTCGGCGGCCACCGGGTCGGTGACCCCGGGCAGCGGGTCGCCGCTGCGCAGGCCCGCGGCCAGCACCTCGTCCAGCCGGTCGACGTAGACGCCGGCGGTCACCCGCAGCGCGGGCCCGCCCGGTCGCAAGGCCGCACGCCGCGCCCACGCGGTGACCAGGTCGTCGAACTCCAGGTCGACCACCGCCGTCACCCCGCGGGCGGCCGCGGCATCGGTGGCGGACAGCACCCACTCGTCCCGCACGTCGGGGCCGGCGGACTCCGCGGCGGCGTAGACCTCCATCGCCTCGTGCTCCCGGAGCACGCCGTCGGCGGTGCGCAGGCCCAGCCGCCGCACGCCCGCGGTGCTGCACCACGCGGTGTGCAGGTCGCCGCTGACCGCCACCACCGGCAGCCCCGGCAGCACGGCGTCCAGCACCGCGGCGTGCGGCGGGGTGCGCCACAGCGCGTCCCGGAAGCCCTGGGCGACCACGACGGCGCCCTCGTCCGGTGGTGCGGCGGCCACCACCGCGGCGATCTGCGCGGCCACCTGCTCCGGGGAGCCGGCGGTGGAGACGTCGATCCGCCGGCGGGCCGCCGCCCACTGCTCCAGGTGGGCGTGCGCGTCCTGCAACCCGGGGAGCAGCACCGCGCCGTCGAGGTCGACCACCTCCGGCCGGTCGCCGTCCCCGGGCCATCCGTCCAGCCCGGGGGTGGCGGTGCCGAGCTCGTCGGCGATCGCCGTCACCCGGCCCCCGTCGACGAGCACGTCCCGGACGGCGCTCCCGAGCCGGGCGCGGCGCAGCAGCAGGCCGCTCACCCCGGCTCCCCGGCCACCTGCGCGGCCCGCCGGGCGCGGAACGCCTCCACCGGCCAGGAGGTGATGCCGCCGATGCGGACGGCGGAGGCCGCGCCGTCGTCGGCCCACTCGTAGTCGACGGTCTCCCCCGCCGAGCCGAAGCCGGCCACCGACTCCTGGCGCAGCGTCACCTCGTCGAGCACGGTGAGCTCCAGGTGCTCGTCCGCGGGCGCGGGCGAGCCCGGGTGCAGCAGCACGAGGCGGCCCCCGAGCAGGGCCACGTCGGTGACCCCCCACAGGTTGGCGAAGCGGCCGGCGAAGCGGGTGGGGTCGGGCTGCCCGGTGGCGCCGTCCGGCGCGGCGAGCGCCAGGTCGATCAGCCCGAACAGGCCCCGGGCCAGCACGTCGGCGGGGCCCTCCAGGCAGTTGGTGAGCACGGTGACCACCACCTGCGCGTCGGGGTCGAGCCAGGTGCGGGTGATGTGGCCGGGGTAGCCGCCGCTGTGGCCCACCAGCCGGCGCTCGCCCACGGTGCGCAGGTCCATCCCCAGCCCGTACCAGCGGGCCTCCTGCCCGTGGGCGCGGATCTCGGACTCCGGCCGGCGCATCAGCCGCTTGGCCGCCTCGGGCAGCAGCCGCTCGTCGCCGGTCGCGTGCGCGGCGAAGAACGCCGACAGGTCGCGGGCGGTGGACCAGAACCCGGTGGCCGCGGCCATCGCCCGGGTGTCGACGTGCGGGATGCGCAGCCGGGTCGTCTCACCCTCCAGCAGGGCGGTGTGCCCGGCCGCGTACTCCTCCGCGCGGGCCGGGTCCCACTCCGGGCCGGTGTCGGCCAGCCCGAGCGGCTCCACCACGGCCCGCTGGACGTGCTCGGCGTAGCCGGTGCCGGTCACCGCCTCGATCACCAGGCCCAGCAGGGAGTAGCCGACGTTCGAGTACTTGAAGTGCTCGTTGCGCCCGAAGACGACGGCGTCGTCGCCCGCCACCAGCTCGCGCAGCCGCGACTCGTCCGGGAAGGCGTGCAGCAGCTGCCAGAAGTCGTTGTCCGCACCGTCGCGCAGCAGGCCGGACTGGTGGCCCAGCAGCTCCCGGACGGTGACCGCCCCGACGCCGGCGGGCAGGTCCGGCACCCACTGCCCGACCGGGTCGTCCAGCCGCAGCCGGCCGGCCTCCACCAGCTGCAGCACCGCGGTGGCGGTGAACGTCTTGGAGTGCGAGGCGATCCGGAACAGGTGCCGGGGCGTCAGCGGTGCGCCGGTGGTCTCGTCGGCGACCCCGAGCGCGACGTCGAGGACCAGCCGGCCGCCGACCCGGACGGCCGCCTGCACCCCGGGCACCCGGCCCCGGCGACGCTGGTGCTCCAGCCACGACTCCAGGTACGGCGCGGCGGCCGCGACGACGTCGGTCGTGCGGGCCACCTGCTCGGGGGTGGAGGTCATCGACGGTGCTCCTGACTGGGGCCGGGACGGCGGTGCGCCCCCTGTCCTACACGGGCCGCACCGGCGGCTCCCGGCCCGGTGTGCTCACATGACCGGGTGCAGCAGTGGTCCGTGGTCGTGCCGGCCAAGCGGCTGGCGTCGGCCAAGACGCGGCTGACCCCGCTGACCACCGGGCTCGGCGCGGGGGCGACGGCCCGGCACGAGGAGCTGGTGCTCGCCCTGCTGGCCGACACCGTCGCCGCCGCACTGGCCGGGCCCGCCGTCGCCGGGGTGCTGGTGGTCACAGACGAGCCGCGCGCGGTCGCCGTCGTCACGGCGCTGGGCGCGGCCACCGTCGGCGACGAGCCCGACCGGGGGCTCAACGCCGCCCTGGCGCACGGGGCGGCGCACGCCCGGCGCCGCGGCGCGACGGCCGTCGCGACGCTCTCCTCGGACCTGCCGGCGCTGCGCCCGGCGGAGCTGACCGCCGCCCTGCAGGAGGCGGCGGCGCACCCGCGGGCGTTCGTCGCCGACGCCGCCGGCACCGGGACGACGCTGCTGTGCGCGACCGGGGGCGCCGGGCTGGACCCGCGCTTCGGGCCCGGTTCCGCCGCTGCGCACACCGGCAGCGGCGCCGTCCCCCTCGGCGGGAGCTGGCCGGGGCTGCGCCGCGACGTCGACACGCCTGCCGACCTGCGGGCCGCCGCGCAGCTGGGACTCGGGCCGCGGAGCGCGGCGCTCCTGCCGGACACCTGCCCGTCACCGAGGTGAGGCAGGATCGACCCGTGCCTGCCGCCGCCCCGACGCTCCCCGCCGACCGGTTCCTCAACCGCGAGCTCTCCTGGCTGGACTTCAACGCCCGGGTGCTCGAACTGGCCGAGGACGACAGCCTCCCGCTGCTGGAGCGGGTGAAGTTCCTCTCGATCTTCGCCAGCAACCTCGACGAGTTCTTCATGGTCCGGATCGCCGGCCTCAAGCGCCGGCAGAGCACCGGGCTCACCGTCCGCTCCCCCGACGGGCTGACCATCCGCGAGCAGCTGACCCGGGTCACCGAGCGCACCCAGGACCTCATGCACCGGCACGGGGGCGTCTTCACCAAGGACGTCACCCCGCTGCTGGAGGAGCAGGGCATCCGGATCCTGCACTGGAGCGACCTGGCCGACTCCGACGCGATGCGCCTGCGCGAGTACTTCCGTGACCAGGTGTTCCCGGTGCTCACCCCGCTGGCGGTCGACCCGGCGCACCCCTTCCCCTACATCAGCGGGCTCTCGCTGAACCTGGCCGTCTCGGTGCGCGACCCCGACACCGGCGCGCCCCGGTTCGCCCGGGTCAAGGTGCCCAACAACGTGCCCCGGTTCATCCCCGTGGGGCCGGGCGGGGCCCACGGCGGCAACGCCACGTCGGTCTTCCTCCCGCTGGAGGACCTCATCGCCGCACACCTGGGCCAGCTGTTCCCGGGCCTGGACGTGCTGGACCACCACCTGTTCCGGGTCACCCGCAACGCCGACCTGGAGGTCGAGGAGGACCGGGACGAGGACCTGCTCCAGGCGCTGGAGCGGGAGCTCGCCCGGCGCCGGTT
Source organism: Modestobacter sp. SYSU DS0290 (assembly GCF_054050955.1). Classification (NCBI taxonomy): domain Bacteria; kingdom Bacillati; phylum Actinomycetota; class Actinomycetes; order Geodermatophilales; family Geodermatophilaceae; genus Modestobacter; species Modestobacter sp. SYSU DS0290. Next base: position 3,091 of record NZ_JBJHAI010000015.1, on the reverse strand, counting down.
CGGGCCGGCGGTGCGGCTGGAGGTCACCGCGACGATGGACCCGCAGATCCTCGACGTCCTGGTCTCCGAGCTGGAGATCAGCCCCGCCGACGTCGTCTCGGTGCCCGGGCTGCTCGACCTGGCCTCGCTGATGGAGCTCTACGACCTGGACCGGCCCGAGCTCAAGGACGAGCCGTTCGTCCCGGCCACGCACCCCCGGCTGAGCGAGGGCGAGACGCCCAAGAGCGTGTTCGCCACCCTGCGCGAGGGCGACGTGCTGGTGCACCACCCCTACGACTCCTTCGCCACCAGCGTGCAGCGGTTCATCGAGCAGGCCGCCGCCGACCCGAACGTGCTGGCGATCAAGCAGACCCTGTACCGCACCTCCGGCGACTCCCCGATCGTCTCGGCGCTGATCGAGGCGGCGCAGGCCGGCAAGCAGGTCGTCGTCCTGGTCGAGATCAAGGCCCGCTTCGACGAGGAGGCCAACATCAGCTGGGCCCGCTCGCTGGAGCGGGCCGGCTGCCACGTCGTCTACGGCCTGGTCGGGCTCAAGACGCACTGCAAGACCGCGCTGGTGGTCCGGATGGAGAACGGGGTGATCCGCCGGTACTGCCACATCGGCACCGGCAACTACAACCCGAAGACCGCCCGGATCTACGAGGACATGGGCATCCTCACCGCCGACCCGCGGGTGGGCGCCGACCTCACCGACCTGTTCAACACCCTGACCGGCTACTCCCGGCAGACCACCTACCGGTCGCTGCTGGTGGCGCCCCGAGGCGTGCGGACCGGGCTGGTGGAGCGGATCCGCCGCGAGGCCCGGCACGCCGCGGAGGGGCGCCCTTCGGGCATCCGGATCAAGGTCAACTCCCTGGTCGACGAGCAGATCATCGACGCGCTCTACGAGGCCTCGCTGGCCGGCGTCCCCGTCGACCTGCTGATCCGCGGCATCTGCGCGCTGCGGCCGGGCGTCCCGGGGCTGAGCGAGAACATCCGGGTGCGCTCGATCGTGGGCCGCTTCCTGGAGCACTCGCGGGCGATCAGCTTCGTCAACGACGACTCCCCGGAGTGGTGGATCGGCAGCGCCGACCTGATGCACCGCAACCTCGACCGCCGGGTGGAGGTGCTGCTGCGGGTCAACGACCCGGCGGCGCAGCGCCAGCTGCAGGACGTCCTCGATCGGGCACTCGCCCCCGACGTCCGGTGCTGGGAGCTGTCCGCCGAGGGCACCTGGCGCCGCACCGGCGAGCGCGACCACCAGCTGGAGCTGCTCACCGGGCGGGGTGAGCACGCTGCCTGAGCCGGCCCCGCTGATCCCGGCCGCCGGCGGCGCACTGTGGCGGCCGGGCCCCGACGGCGTCCTCGAGGCGGCCCTGGTGCACCGGCCGAAGTACGACGACTGGTCCCTGCCCAAGGGCAAGCTGGACCCCGGGGAGCACCCGCTGCTGGCCGCGGTGCGCGAGGTCGAGGAGGAGACAGGGCTGCGCACCGTCGTCGGCCGGCGCAGCGTGCAGACCCGGTACGAGCACCGGCACGGCCCCAAGCGGGTCGACTACTGGGTGATGCGCGCCGCCGGCGGTGACTTCGTGCCCAACGAGGAGGTCGACGAGCTGCGCTGGCTGCCGCTACCGGACGCCGGCCGGCTGGTCACCCACGACCACGACCGCGCGGTGCTCGACGACCTGGCGCGCACCGACGTCCCGCGGATGCCCCAGCTGCTGCTGGTCCGGCACGCCTCGGCCGGGGAGCGGGCGGACTTCGACGGCCCGGACGACGAGCGGCCGCTGGACCGCCGGGGCCACGGGCAGGCGGCCGCGCTGGCCGCGGTGCTGCCGGTGTTCCGCCCCGTCCGGGTGCTCACCGCGCCACCGCTGCGCTGCCGGGAGACCGTCACGCCGCTGGCCCAGGAGCTGGGCCTGCTGGTGGACGAGGTGCCCGAGCTCGGTGAGGAGGGGTTCAGCGCCGACCCGCAGGCGGGGCTGGCCCTCGTCGAGCGGCTGCTGACCACCGACGCCCCGGCCGACGGCGTGACCGTCGTCTGCAGCCAGGGTGGGGCCATCCCCTCGGTGCTGCTGTCGCTGGGCGTGCGCTGGCACGGCACCGCCGGGGCGCTGTGGCCACCGGCGGCCAAGGGCAGCGTGTGGGCGCTCAGCGGCCGGCCGGGGACCCTCGCCGCCGACTACTACCGCGACTTCAGCGCCGACCCCGCAGCCCCCGCGGGCCGGCCCACCGGGGCGGCCGGACGGGTCGCGGCCGCCAGCGGTTGACGGCGGACCCGACCGCGCGAGCGCCCGTCCCCCCGCACCACTGCCTGTCCTCCCGCACCACCACCGGTGCGGGAGGACGGGCAGTGATCAGGCGGGGAGGGCGGGCAGCGCCTGGGGCTTCCAGGACGGGCGCCGGGCCTCGAACGCCGCGACGTCGTCCAGGTGGCGCTCGGTGAGCCCGACGTCGTCGAGCCCCTCCAGCAGCCGCCAGCGGGTGTAGTCGTCGATCTCGAACGGGACGGTGACATCGGCGTAGGTGACCTGCTTGGCCTGCAGGTCGACGGTCACCGCGGTGGCCGGGTCGGCCTCGACCGCCGTCCAGAGCGCCTCGACGTCGGCCTGCGGCAGCAGCACCGTGAGCAGCCCCGCCTTGGTCGAGTTGTTCTTGAATATGTCGGCGAACCGGGAGCTGATGACCACCCGGAAGCCGCCGTCCAGCAGCGCCCAGACCGCGTGCTCCCGGGAGGAGCCGGTGCCGAAGTCCGGGCCGGCGACCAGGATCGAGGCGTTCGCGTACTGCGGCTGGTTGAGCACGAAGTCCGGCTCGTTGGTGCGCCAGGCGACGAACAGCCCGTCCTCGAAGCCGGTGCGGGTGATCCGCTTGAGGTACTCGGCCGGGATGATCTGGTCGGTGTCGACGTTGCTGCGCCGCAGCGGGGCGGCGGTGCCGGTGTGCGTGGTGAAGGCGTCCATCTCAGACTCCAGTCGGAACGGCGTCGGGCAGGTCGGCCGGGGCGGTGAGCCGGCCGGTCAGCGCGGTGGGGGCGGCCCCCCCCGCGGTCCCCAGCTGGGTTCGCCCCCCCCTGCGCAGGCGGGCGCGGTAGTTTCGGGTTGTGGTGGAC
>NZ_JBJHAI010000014.1:0-110514 GCF_054050955.1 Modestobacter sp. SYSU DS0290 | reverse complement strand
CCGCCGCCCCCCCCCCCCCCCCGCCCCCCCCCCCCCCCCCCCCCCCCCCCCCCCCCCCCCCCCCCCCCCCCCCCCCCCCCCCCCCCCCCCCCCCCCCCCCCCCCCCCCCCCGCGGCGGCATAGGCTCGGTGAGGTGGAACGACGGATCTTCGGCATCGAGACCGAGTACGGCGTCACCTGCACCTTCCGGGGGCAGCGTCGCCTCTCCCCGGACGAGGTCGCGCGGTACCTCTTCCGCCGGGTCGTCTCCTGGGGGCGCAGCTCCAACGTCTTCCTGCGCAACGGGTCCCGGCTCTACCTGGACGTGGGCAGCCACCCCGAGTACGCCACCGCCGAGTGCGACGACCTCACCGAGCTGGTCGTCCACGACAAGGCGGGCGAGCGGATCCTCGAGGGGCTGATGGTCGACGCCGAGCAGCGCCTCGAGGAGGAGGGCGTCACCGGCGACATCTACCTGTTCAAGAACAACACCGACTCGGCCGGCAACAGCTACGGCTGCCACGAGAACTACCTCGTCGGCCGGCACGGCGAGTTCGGCCGGCTCGCCGACGTCCTCATCCCGTTCCTGGTCAGCCGGCAGATGGTGGTCGGCGCCGGCAAGGTGCTGCACACCCCCCGCGGCGCCGTCTACTGCGTGAGCCAGCGCGCCGAGCACATCTGGGAGGGCGTCTCCAGCGCCACCACCCGCTCCCGGCCCATCATCAACACCCGCGACGAACCGCACGCCGACGCCGAGAAGTACCGCCGGCTGCACGTCATCGTCGGCGACTCCAACATGAACGAGACGACGACGCTGCTCAAGGTCGCCATCACCGACCTGGTGCTCCGCATGATCGAGCAGGGTGTCGTGATCCGGGACATGACGCTGGAGAACCCGATCCGGGCGATCCGCGAGATCAGCCACGACATGACCGGACGGCGCAAGGTGCGGCTGGCCAACGGCCGCGAGATGTCGGCCCTGGAGATCCAGACCGAGTACCACGACCGGGCGGCGGAGTTCGTCGACCGGGAGGGCCTCGGCCCCGTGCACCGGCAGATGCTCGAGCTGTGGGGCCGCACGCTCAAGGCGGTCGACACCGGCGACCTCGGCCTCATCGACCGGGAGGTCGACTGGGCCAGCAAGTACCGGCTCATCGAGCGGTACCGGGCCAAGCACGACCTGCCGCTGTCCAGCCCGCGGGTGTCCCAGCTCGACCTCGCCTACCACGACATCCGCCGCGGCCGCGGGCTGTACTACCTGCTGGAGAAGGCCGGGCAGGTCGAGCGGGTGGCGCACGACCCGCTCATCTTCGAGGCCAAGAACGTGCCCCCGCAGACCACCCGGGCCAAGCTGCGCGGTGAGTTCATCCGGCGGGCGCAGGAGAAGCGCCGCGACTTCACCGTCGACTGGGTGCACCTCAAGCTCAACGACCAGGCTCAGCGCACCGTGCTGTGCAAGGACCCGTTCAAGTCCGTCGACGAGCGCGTGGAGAAGCTCATCTCCAGCATGTGAGCCGGTGCGGCGGTTTCCGCGGCTGGCGCTGACCGTCCGCCTTCCACGGCCCCTACCCGCTTCCCACGTGCTGCAGCGCGGGGGAAGCCCACGGAGAGCGTGGGAAGACCGGGGGAGCGGCGGGGTAGATCAGGCCGGCGGGGCGCCGAACAGGGCCAGCTGGGCGGCGAACCGGCCCGCGGCGGCCGCGGCCAGGAAGTACGCGCGGTCCTCGGCGACGCCCCGGCCCATCGTCGACATCTGCACCGGCGAGCCGGCCAGCGCGTCGTCGAGCCCCTCGGTGTCCACCCACTCGACCACGTTGCGCTCGGGCTGGCTCGCCAGGTCCTCCTCGACCTGAGCGCCCAGCTCCGACCCGATGCCGCGCGGCGCCACCAGGGTCACCCCGCCCATCGCCACCCGGCCGAAGGCGGTCAGCGAGTGGTGGGAGACGCCGCGGTGCCGGGGCCGCGGGTCGGCGTCGGAGATCCGCAGCGCCCCGATGGTCTGCCCACCGAGGACGTGCACCGCGTTGCACGCCTCCCCGGCGGCGACCCCGGAGAAGCCCCACGGCGTCCCGGTGCCCAGGTTGCCCGGGCCCTGCGCCACCACGGTGACGTCGGCCCGCAGCACGTGCCGCGCGGCGAGCAGCCCGGTGTGCACCGTGACCGCCTCCAGGTCGCCGCCGAACGCCTGCCCCACGGTGACCACCCCGGCCAGTGACGGGCCCAGGGCGTCCAGCGTCCGGGAGAACGCCGCAGGCAACGCCCCGCCGTCGGTCATCACGTAGGCCACCCGCAACGCCGGGTCGGTGACGTGCACGCCGGCGAGCACGGCCGGCAGCGCCGAGTGCAGGTCGGCCACGACCACCGGCATCCCACCGAGGTCCTCGGCGGCAGCGATCGCCTCGTGGTGCTCGGTCTCCTGCTCGTCGACGCCCTGCACGGTCACCTGCAGCGGCGTGTACCGGCCCTTGACCAGGTGACCGGGGCCCTCCGGGTCCGGCGGCAGCCGGTCGGGCACCGCGACCACGAGCGCGTACCCGCCGGTGCCCAGCTGCTGCGCCCACGCGGTGGTGTTCAGCAGCACCTCGTCGCCGACCTCGGGGCTGCCCACGAGCGAGGGATGCGCGAGGGCGCGGATCGCGCCGTCGTCGAACACCTTGACGGTCATCTCCTGCGCGTCGCGCCAGGCCCGGCCGAGCTCGGTGACCCGCCCGCGTCGCCAGCGGATCCGGGAGGCCGGGGCAGGGGAGGGGGGAGTCGTCACCGTCGCAGGCTAACCAGCGGGCGAGCCACGGGCAGCCGGAGCACTAACCTGTGCCCGTGGCAGCCAAGCGGGCGGAACGACTGGTGAACCTGGTCATCGCCCTGCTCGGCACCCGGCAGTACGTGTCGGCGGCCAAGATCCGGGCCACCGTCCCCGGCTACGAGCCCGACGACGGCACCGACCGCGCCGACGAGGCGTTCAAGCGGATGTTCGAGCGGGACAAGGCCGAGCTGCGCGAGATCGGCGTCCCGCTGGAGACCGGCCGCACCAGCGTCTTCGACACCGAGGACGGCTACCGGATCGCCCGCGCCGACTACGAGCTGCCCGAGATCACCCTCACCGGCGAGGAGGCCGCCGCGGTCGGCCTCGCCCTGCGGCTGTGGCAGTCCGCCCAGCTGGCCGGCGCGGCGCAGAGCGCGCTGGTGAAGCTGCGCGCGGCCGGGGTGGACGTCGACCCGGGCCGGGTGCTGCCCATCCAGCCGCGCCTGGACGCCGGCGAGCCGGCCTTCGAGCCCTGCTACGCCGCGGCCCGCGACCGCCGGGTGCTCACCTTCGACTACCGCCGTCCCGACGAGCAGCGCCCGGCCCGCCGCCGGGTGCAGCCGTGGGGCGTCGTCGCCTGGCACGGCCGCTGGTACCTGGTCGGCCACGACCTGGACCGGCAGGCCCCGCGGGTCTTCCGGCTCTCCCGCGTCGCCGGGACGCCGAAGGCCAGCGGCCCGGCGGGGGCCTTCGCCCCGCCGCCGGACCTCGACCTGGCGTCGGTGGTGGCCGGCTCCGAGCAGCGCGAGGAGCAGGTCGTCGTCGTCCGGGCCCGCCCGGGGACGGCGATCGGCCTGCGCCGGCACGCCACGGTCCTGGGCACCAGCGAGGACGGCGACGACCGGCTGGAGCTGCGCACCACCGAGCCGTGGGCGCTGGCCGACCAGCTGGCCGCCTACGGTGCCGACGTGCTCGTCGAGTCCCCACCCCGCATGCGCGAGGCAGTCGTCGAACGCCTCACCCGGCTGGCCGCGCTGGGGGAGCGGGCATGACGGCGGCGAGCACCGCCGAGCGGATGACCCGCCTGCTGGCCCTGGTGCCCTACCTGCAGTCCCGCCCGGACGGCGTCCGGCTGGCCGACGCCGCTGCCGACTTCGGCGTCCCCGAGGCCCAGCTGCGCCGCGACCTGGACCTGCTGTGGGTCTGCGGGCTGCCCGGCCACGGGCCCGGTGACCTGATCGACCTGGCGTTCGAGGGCGACCGGGTGCGGGTCACCTTCACCGCCGGCATGGTGCGCCCGCTGCGGCTGACCACCGACGAGGCGGTCGCGCTGATCGTGGCGCTGCGGACGCTGCTCGAGCTGCCCGGGCTGGCCGAGGGCGAGGCGGTCAGCCGCGCGCTGGCCAAGGTCGCCACCGCCGCGGGGCAGCCCGCGGAGCTCGCCGCCCCGGTCGCGGTCAGCGTGGGCGCGGGGGAGGAGTCCCTCGCCGTCGTCCGGCAGGGGCTGGAGCGCCGGCGCGCGCTGCACCTGCGCTACTACGTGCCCAGCCGCGACGAGCGCACCGATCGGGTGGTCGACCCCATGCGCCTGCTGCTGGTCGACGGCCACTGGTACCTGGAGGCCTGGTGCCGCAACGTCGAGGGCGTGCGGCTGTTCCGGCTGGACCGCATCGACGACGTCACCGTGCTCGACTCCCCGGCGGCCCCGCCGCCACAGGCCCACGAGCGCGACCTGGAGTCCGGCCTCTACCAGCCCAGCGGCACGGAACCGCTCGTCCGCCTCCGGCTGGCCCGCGCCGCCCGCTGGGTGGCCGACTACTACCCGGTGGAGGAGCAGACCGAGGTCGACGACCCGCCGGGTGGTCTGGCGATCGCGGTGCGCACGTCGGACCTCGCCTGGGCCCGCCGGCTGGTCGCCTCCCTCGGCGGCGCCGCCGTGGTCGACCAGCCGGCCGGGCTGGCCGCCCAGGTCGCCGCCGAGGCCCGGGCCGCCCTGGCCCGCTATGCGGATGCCGGCGACAGCGACCACCGGTCCGGTTAGGGTCTTCCCGTGCTGCTGGTCGTCTGGATCGTCGTCGCCGTGCTGGCCGTCGTGGTGCTCGGCAGCATCACCTACACCCTGATCGGGGCGCTGGGCCGGCTCACCGGTGAGCTGCGCCGCCTCGACGGTGAGGTCCGGCCGGTCCTCGCCGAGGTCCAGGCCACCCTCGACCGGGCGGCCGCCCAGCGCGCCGCGAGCCCGACCGACCCCGCGTCGGCGCCCCGCTGACCAGCTGGCTGAACAACAGGTGGACGGCGGCTGCACACCCTCGTCGAGGGGCTGTCCGACCGTCTCCCCGGCGTAGAGTCAGCGCCACCACGACCACTCGGAGGACCCGATGAACCTCGGCCCGATGGAGATCGGCCTGATCATCCTGGCCGTCCTGCTCCTCTTCGGCTACAAGAAGCTGCCGGAGGCCTCCCGCTCGATGGGGCGCTCGATGCGCATCTTCAAGAGCGAGATGAAGGGCATGAAGGACGACGACGTCCGCACCAAGGACGAGGCCAAGACCACCCCGGTCCGCGGCGAGATCGTCCCCCCGACGCCGGTCACCCCCGCCGCCGTCGACTACGAGGCGGAGCTCCGCGCCGCCGAGGCACGGGCCGCCGAGGCGCGCGCCCGCGCCGAGCAGGCCCGCGCGTCGGCTGCCGCCGACGGTCGCTGATCCACCGCACCCTCGGAGCACCCGCCCGTGACCCTGGCAGGGCGAACGCGTGACCGCCGCCCGCGGCGTCCCCCTCGGGACGCCGCGGCGACGATGTCCCTGATCGGCCACCTCCGCGAGCTGCGCAACCGGATCGCCAAGGCGCTGCTGGCCCTGCTGGTCGGCACCGCCGTCGCGTTCTGGTGGTACGAGCACGGGCTCGGCGACTTCATCCGGGCCCCCTACTGCGGCCTGCCGGACGACCTCCGGTTCAACGGCGGCAGCGAGCAGGAGTGCGGCCTGCTCATCACCGACGTGCTGAGCGGCGTCTTCATCCGGCTCAAGGTGAGCTTCCTCTGCGGGGCGGTCCTCTCTGCACCGTTCTGGCTGTACCAGCTGTGGGCATTCGTCACCCCGGGGCTGAAGAAGAACGAGAAGGCCTACGGGTTCGGCTTCGTCGCCGTCTCCTCCACGCTGTTCGCCCTGGGGGCGGCGCTCGCCTACATCTCGCTGTCCGCCGGCCTGGAGCTGCTGCTCAGTCTGGCCGGCAGCGGCACCGTCATCGCGCTGACCGCGCAGGACTACATCGGTTTCGCGCTCTCCCTGCTGATCGCCTTCGGGGTGAGCTTCGAGGTGCCGCTGCTGGCGGTGGCGCTGAACCTGGTGGGCGTCCTCAGCCACGAGACGCTGGCCAAGGGCCGGCGGTGGATCTTCTTCCTCACCATCGTCTTCGCCGCGTTCATCACCCCCACCCAGGACCCGTTCACCATGCTCGCGATGGCCGGGCCGATGATCGTGCTGTTCGAGCTCGCCATCCAGATCGCCCGCTTCGTCGACCGGCGGCGGGCCAAGAAGGCAGCCGCCGCGGGCCTGGCCGGGCTCGACGACGACGAGGCCTCCCCGTTCGTCGGCGGACCGTCGGCGCTGGACACGACCCCCAGTGGCCTCGACACCACCGCGAGCCCACTCGACGAGCCGGACCCGGTCGAGCGCTCCTGACCTGACGGCCTTCCTGCAGGGGCTCGCCGCGAGCGTGCGAGTGGCGGGGGGCAGGGAGGTCCTTACTGTGGGGGCATGTCCAGCCCGGCTGAGCGGTACGCGGCTGCCCGCCGGCGTGCCGCGCACCCCACCCTCGCCGACTTCACCGCAGAGCTCGGCTTCAGCCTCGACCCCTTCCAGGTCGAGGCCTGCGAGGCGCTCGAACGCGGTTCCGGCGTGCTGGTCTGCGCGCCCACCGGCGCCGGCAAGACGGTCGTGGGGGAGTTCGCCGTCCACAAGGCGCTGCAGGAGGGCCGGAAGGCCTTCTACACGACCCCGATCAAGGCGCTGTCCAACCAGAAGTACAACGACCTCGTCGACCGGTACGGGCAGGCGCGGGTCGGCCTGCTGACCGGCGACAACGCCATCAACGGCGACGCACCGATCGTGGTCATGACCACCGAGGTGCTGCGCAACATGCTCTACGTCGACTCCCCGGCGCTCACCGACCTCGGCTACGTGGTCATGGACGAGGTGCACTACCTCGCCGACCGGTTCCGCGGCGCGGTGTGGGAGGAGGTGATCATCCACCTCCCCGAGCACGTCCGGCTGGTCTCGCTGTCGGCGACGGTGAGCAACGCCGAGGAGTTCGCCGACTGGCTGGTCAGCGTCCGCGGGGACACCGCCGTCGTGGTCAGCGAGGTGCGGCCGATCCCGCTGTGGCAGCACATGCTCGTCGGGGGGCGGGTCTTCGACCTGTTCGCCCTGCGCCCCGCCGCGCACGCGGGGGAGTGGGAGCAGACCCCGCGCGGGCAGTCGACCCGGGAGCGCGGCCGGGCCGTCGTCGACCCGGAGCTGGTCCGCTTCGTGCACGAGCAGGAGCGCCGGTACGACTCCTTCTCCGGCGGCGGGGGCGGCTCCCGTGGCGGGTTCAGCCACAAGCCGCGCTTCCGGCCGCCGTCACGGCCCGACGTCGTCGAACGACTGGACCGCGCCGGGCTGCTGCCGGCGATCACCTTCGTCTTCAGCCGCAACGGCTGCGACGCCGCCGTCCACCAGTGCCTGGCCTCGGGCATGCGGCTGACCGACGAGGTCGAGCGGTCGGCGATCGCCGAGGTCATCGACCGGCGCACCGGGTCGCTGCCCGAGGAGGACCTGCACGTCCTGGGCTTCTGGGAGTGGCGGGAGGGGCTGCTGGCCGGGTTCGCCGCGCACCACGCCGGGCTGGTGCCGGCGTTCAAGGAGACCGTCGAGGAGTGCTTCGTCCGCGGCCTGGTCAAGGCCGTCTTCGCCACCGAGACCCTCGCGCTGGGCATCAACATGCCCGCGCGCACCGTCGTCCTCGAGCGGCTGGTGAAGTGGAACGGCGAGGCGCACGTCGACGTCACGCCGGGGGAGTACACCCAGCTCACCGGCCGCGCGGGACGGCGCGGGATCGACATCGAAGGCCACGCGGTGGTGGTCTGGGCCCCCGGCGTCGACCCGGCGGCCGTCGCGGGGCTGGCCAGCACCCGCACCTACCCGCTCAAGTCCTCCTTCCGGCCCAGCTACAACATGGCGGTCAACCTGGTCGGCACGCTGGGCCGGGCGCGGGCGCGGGAGCTGCTCGGCTCCTCCTTCGCCCAGTTCCAGGCCGACCGCTCGGTGGTCGGCCTGGCCCGGTCCGCCGCCCGGCACGAGGAGACGGCGGCCCAGCTGCAGCGGGAGATGAGCGGCGGGCTCACCGACGCCGCCCTGGACGTCGCCGGCTACGCGAAGCTGCGGCTGGAGATCTCGGAGCGGGAGAAGGCGCTGTCCCGCGACACCCAGGCCCGCCGCCGGCTCGAGGCCGCGGAGTCGCTGGAGGCGCTGCGCCCCGGCGACGTCATCCGGGTGCCGTCCGGGCGCCGCCAGGGCCTCGCCGTGGTGCTCGACCCGGGCGTCACCGAGCTCGCCGACCCCCGGCCGCTGGTGCTCACCGAGGACCGCTGGGCCGGTCGTCTGGCGGCGGTCGACTTCCCCAGCCCGGTCAGCGCGCTGGCCCGGGTCAAGGTGCCGAAGAACTTCAACCACCGCAGCCCGCACGCCCGCCGCGACCTCGCCTCCACGCTGCGGAACGCGCGGGCGGAGAACGGGCTGGGTGCGCGCCGCACCAAGAGCCGCTCGGCCGCCGACGACGACCCGGTGCTCGCCGACCTGCGGCACGCCCTGCGCGCACACCCCGTGCACGGGCTGCCCGACCGGGAGGAGCGGGTGCGCGCCGCCGACCGCTGGCTGCGCGAGGTGCGGGACGCCGAGCGGCTCCACCGGCAGATGGCCGAGCGCACCGGCTCCCTGATCCGCCAGTTCGACCGCACCTGCGACGTCCTCACCGAGCTGGGCTACCTGGTGCCCGAGGCGCAGCCCGCCGCCGACGAGGGAGAGCCCGACCGGGTGACCGACGCCGGTCGGCAGCTGGCCCGGCTGTGGACCGAGACCGACCTGCTCGCGGCCGAGTGCCTGCGCGCCGGGGCGTTCCGCGGTCTCACCCCCGCCGAGCTCGCGGCCTGCGTCTCGGCGCTGGTGTTCGAGGCCCGTCGGGAGAGCCTGGCCACCCCGTCGGTGCCGGCCGGCAAGGTCGCCGGCGCACTGGCCGAGATGCGCCGCGTGCGCACCCGGCTGTTCGACGTGGAGACCGAGCACGGCGTGCCGGCCACGCGCGACCTGGACCTGGGGTTCGTCTGGGCGGCCTACCGGTGGGCCGACGGGCAGTCGCTGGACCGGGTGCTCGCCGGCGCCGAGCAGGCCGGCACCGAGCTGTCCGGCGGGGACTTCGTCCGCTGGGCCCGCCAGCTGATCGACCTGCTCGACCAGCTGGCCAAGGTCGCCGACGAGCCGCTGGCCGGGGTGGCCCGGTCCGCCGTCGGCCGGGTGCGGCGCGGGGTCGTGGCGGTGGCGGTCACCGGCTGACGGCACGGCGTCCCGGCGTGGGACACAATCGCAGCCGCCCGATCCCTCGACGGAGGAACTCCGATGAGCCAGCCACCGCAGGGCCCGCCGGAGCCCGATCGGGACCCTCGTCCGGCGGCGCCCGGCTGGGTCGGGCAGGGCGGCTGGGGGCCGCCCGCGGGGCGGCCCGCCCCGGTTCCACCGCCGTACCGACAGCCACCGCACGGCGAGCAGTGGGCGCCACCCCCGTACGGACAGCCCCCGTACGGGCAACCCCCGTACGGGCAACCCCCGTACGGGCAACCCCCGTACGGGCAACCCCCGTACGGGCAGTTCCAGTACGGGCAGCCTGGCTGGGGAGCCCCACCGACGCCTCCGCCCCGCCGCTCACGCCGGGGGGTCCTCGCCGTGCTCGCCGTCGCCCTGTTCGCCCTGGTGGTGCTGCTCACGCCCGGGTTCGGCTCGACCCGGCTGGACCCCGACGCGGTCGAGCGCGATGTCGCCGCGCAGTACGAGGAGCTGCGCGGTGTCCCGCTGGAGCTGCGCTGCGAGGAGCCGATGCCGGTGGCGGAGGGCGGGACCTACGAGTGCGCGGGGACCACCGCCGAGGGCGATCCGGTGACGGTGACGATCCAGGTCACCGGCGCCGACGGCGCCTACACCTGGGCCGACCGCTGACCCGACTCAGCCCAGCGCGTCCTCCGGCCAGCCCAGGGCCGCGCCCAGCCGGCGGACCGAGGACTCCAGCCCGTGGCGCTCGGCCAGCGCGGCGAGGGTGCCGGGGTCGGCCGGGCGGGCCGGCAGGTCACCGGAGACCGGCGGCAGGTCGATCGAGGTGACGACGGCGACCACCGCCGGTGCCGCGGCCAGGTAGTCCGCGGCGGCGGTGAGCTTCGCCAGCACCGCCTTGGTCAGCGGCGCCTTCGGCACGACGGTGCGGGCGGCGGCCGCCCGGATCCCGGCGAGGGACCCGAACTCGTTGATCAGCGCGGCCGCGGTCTTGGCGCCCACCCCGGCGACGCCGGGCAGCCCGTCGCTCGGGTCGCCACGCAGCACCGCGAAGTCGGCGTAGGCGCGGCCCGGGATGCCGTACTTCGCCGCGACCGCGGCCTCGTCGACGAACTCCAGGTCGGTGATCCCGCGGTTGGTGTAGAGCACCCGCACGCCACGGGCGTCGTCGACCACCTGGAAGAGGTCGCGGTCACCGGTCACGACGTCGACCGGGCCCCGCGCGCGGGCGGCCAGCGTGCCGATGACGTCGTCGGCCTCGTACCCCGGCGCACCCACCCGGGCCAGCCCGGCGGCCGCGAGCACCTCGACCAGCACCGGCACCTGCGGCGCCAGCTCGTCCGGGGTCTCCTCCCCGCCCTCCGGCGCCACCCGGTGCGCCTTGTAGGAGGGGACGGCGGCGACCCGGAACGCCGGCCGCCAGTCGTCGTCCCAGCAGGCGATCAGCCGCTGCGGCCGGTGGGCCACCACCAGCCGGGCGGTTATGTCCAGGAACCCGCGCACCGCGTTGACCGGCCGCCCGTCGGGTGAGGTCACCGAGGTGGGGACGCCGTAGAACGCGCGGAAGTAGAGGCTGGCGGCGTCCAGCAGCATCGTCGTCACGCGCGCGACGGTAACGGCCTGGTGACGACGGGGGACCACGCCGGTGGCCGTGGTTAGTCTGCCGAGGTGTCCGGATCTGCTGCCTCGTCCCCGCTGGTCTCCATCGACCGGGTGCACGCCGCCCGAGCGGTCGCCGACGAGGTCGGCGTCGACGTCGTCGTGGTCACGCCGGGCTCGGACCTGCGCTACCTCTGCGGGTACGACGCGCACGCCATGGAGCGGCTGACCGCCCTGGCCGTGCCCCGCCGGGGCGAGCCGCTGCTGGTCGTGCCCCGGCTGGAGGCGCCGATGGTCGAGGCGTCCCCGGCCGGCGCGCTGGGCCTGGAGGTGCTGGCCTGGGACGAGACCGACGATCCCTTCGCCCGGCTGGCCGACGCCCTCACCGGGCGGCTGGGGTCCGCGCCGCAGCGGGTGGCGGTGGGCAACCGCACCTGGGCCGAGCACGCCCTGGGCATCCAGCGCGCGCTGCCGGGCTCGACCCTGGAGCTCGCCGCCCCGGTGGTCGACCGGCTGCGGATGGTGAAGACGCCGGCCGAGGTCGAGGAGCTGGCGCTCGCGGGTGCCGCGATCGACCGGGTGCACGCCCGGATGGGGGAGTGGCTGCGGGTCGGGCGCACCGAGGCCGCGGTGGGTGCCGACATCGCCGCGGCGATCCTGGCCGAGGGGCACGTCGGGGTCGACTTCACCATCGTCGGCTCCGGGCCGAACGGGGCCAGCCCGCACCACGAGCTCTCCGACCGGGTCGTGCAGGCCGGTGACCTCGTGGTGGTGGACATCGGCGGGGAGACCGCCACCGGCTACCGCTCGGACTGCACCCGCACCTACGTGGTGGGCGGCTCGGCCGACGCCGAGACCGCCGAGTGGTACGCGGTGCTCCAGCGCGCGCAGGAGGCGGCGACGGCGGCGGTGCGCCCGGGCGCGACGTGCGAGCAGATCGACGCGGTGGCCCGCGACGTGATCACCGACGCCGGCTGGGGCGAGCAGTTCATCCACCGCACCGGGCACGGCATCGGGCTGGACACCCACGAGGCGCCCTACGTCGTCGCCGGCAACGACCTGCCGCTGGAGCCGGGGATGGCGTTCTCCGTCGAGCCCGGCATCTACCTGGCCGGCCGATGCGGTGCCCGGATCGAGGACATCGTGGTCTGCACCGACGACGGCGTCCGCACGCTGAACGAGGGCCCCCGTGAGCTCGTCGAACTCCCCGGCTGACCCCGGCCCGGCCCCCGACGTCGACCGGGCGCTGCTGTCGGCGCTGGCCCGGGACGGGCGGGCCAGCTACACCGACCTCGCCGAGCGGGTCGGGCTGTCGGTCTCCGCGGTGCACCAGCGGGTACGGCGGCTGGAGCAGCGCGGGCTGATCACCGGGTACGGCGCCCACCTGGACGCCAAGCTGCTCGGCCTGCCGTTGACGGCGTTCGTGTCGATCACCCCGATCGAGGCCGCGCAGCCCGACGACGCCCCGGCCCGGCTGGCGCACCTGAGCGCGATCGAGGAGTGCCACTCGGTCGCCGGCGTGGAGAGCTACATCCTCAAGGTGCGGGTGGCCTCACCCGACGCGCTCGAGGTGCTGCTGCAGGAGATCCGGGCCGCGGCCAACGTCACGACCCGGACGACGGTCGTGCTCTCCACCGCCTACGAGAAGCGCCCGCCGATCTGAGAAAGGGCCTCCTCGCCCCCCGCCCCTCGCACGCTCGCGGCGGGGCCCTGCGAGGGGTCACTGGACAGCGGTTCGAACGTGTGTTCGGATGGGCGGCATGCGGTGGGACGCCCAGAAGCTCGACCTCGACGAGCCGACGACGCTGCCCGGGCTGCCCACGGTCCGCGGTCTGCTGCGCCGGGTGCAGGTGCCGGAGTTCCCCGGGCTGACCTTCCACGAGGTGCGGGCCAAGAGCGCGCTGAACGCCGTCCCGGCCGGTTCGGCCATGCCGTTCGGGCACACGATCAACCCCTACCGGGGCTGCTCCCATTCGTGCACCTACTGCTTCGCCCGGAGCACGCACGAATGGCTCGAGTTCGACAGCGGCAAGGACTTCGATGAGCAGATCGTGGTCAAGACCAACATCGCCGAGGTGCTCCGCCGCGAGCTGGCCCGCCCCTCCTGGCAGCGGGAGCACGTTGCACTGGGCACCAACACCGACCCGTACCAGCGGGCCGAGGGCCGCTACCGGCTGATGCCCGGGATCATCACTGCGCTCGCCGGGTCGGGGACGCCGTTCTCGGTCCTCACCAAGGGCACGCTGGCCCGCCGTGACGTCCCGCTGCTGGCCGCCGCCGCCCGGGACGTGCCGATCGGGATGGGGGTGTCGATGGCCATCTGGGACGACGACCTGCACCGGGCGCTGGAGCCCGGCGTCCCCACCCCGCGGGCGCGACTGGACCTGGTCCGGGCGATCACCGACGCCGGGCTGCCGTGCGGGGTGTTCCTCGCCCCGGTGCTCCCCGGGCTCACCGACCGGGTCGACCACCTCGAGACCGCGATCGCGGCCATCGCCGCCGCCGGTGCCACCGGGGTCACCGTGTTGCCCCTGCACCTGCGCCCCGGCGCGCGGGAGTGGTTCACCGCCTGGCTGTCCCGGGAGCCCCCCACGCTGGTGCCGCGCTATCGGAAGCTCTACGGCCGGGGTGCCTACGTCCCCGCGGAGTACCGGTCCTGGTTGGCCGGCCGGGTCGCCCCGCTGCTCGCCCGCCACGGCCTGGACCGGCAGAGCGGCGGCGCGGCCCGCGGCCTGGCCACCGGCTCGGCGACCGGCCTGCCCGGCGACGAGTCGGCCGGTTTCCCCGCCGGCAGCCTGCCGTCCCCGGCTGCGGATCGGGCCCGGACGCCGGCCGCGGAACCCGAGCAGCTGGCCCTCTGCTGACGGTGTCAGCCGGCCAGCCGGGACGACCGGTGCACGCTGCGGAGCGCCCGAACCGTGCCGCGGACGGCGACGGGCGGCGCACCCGCCGCCAGCGCCAGGCGACGGTAGGAGTCGTAGGACAGCGTCAGGTACACCACGGCCAGGGCATCGGCCGCCGGGCGGTGCCGGGGCAGCGCGGTCGCCTGCAGGTGGCGCCCGGTGTTGGCGGCGTGCTTGGCGAACGTGGTCTGCAGCGCCTGGGTGGACAACCGCCCGCCGACCCGGCTGTCCACGCCGGGTCCCCGGCGCAGCGCGGGCAGCACCCACGGGCTGGCGGCCAGCGCGGGAAAGCGGTCCCGGGTCGCCTCCCACGCCGTCCATGCCTGCGTGGCGCCCTGGACGGTCCAGTCGCCGTCGTCGGTGCTGATCCGCAGCCCTCGCCCGGACACCTCGACCTGGTCCCGGCGCAGTGACCGGAACTGGCCCACCGTCGCCGGCCACTGCAAGGCCAGGGCGCACCACGCCACGGTGCGCAGGTGCTCGGGGTCGTCGCTGCGCATCTCGGTGAGCGGCCGCAGGTCCAGCACCGGGGGATCCGGCTCAGGAGTGGCGGGGAGCGGGAGGTCCAGCCCGCCGTAGCGGGCGACCTTGCTGTACAGCGTGACGGTCGCCGGCTTCCACTCCCGCGCGGCGGCCAGCTCCTCGAGCCCGCCGGCCGCGAGGTCGTCCGGCCCCAGGTCGAGCTCGAGCGCGGCCTCGACCAGCCGGCGCCACTGCACCTCGTACCCCCGTGGGGCCGACAGCCGCCCCCAGGCGCGCTCCGGCGGCGGGACAGGCATGTCCGGCAAGGGTGGGTGCCAGCGACCCGACATGACCGGACACTACCGTTATCCCCAACAATGTCGCGACATCTCGTCGTGGTCACCTGCCGAGACCGACGTCACGGCACCCTCCGGGCGCCGCAGCAGTGACGCCACCCGCTGGTGAGCGCACCGCGGGCCCGATGAGGCACCTCAGCCGCCGCACCGGTGATCATGGCGACGTGCGCACCGTGGGAGTCGAGGAGGAACTGCTGGTCGTCGCCGAGTCGGGGACCCCGGTACCACTGGCCCCCGAGGCGCTCGAGACGGCGGCCCGCCGCGGGGAGGCGGAGACCGTCGACGACCACGACCGAGCCGAACAGCGGGACGACGACGGCTCGGCCGAGGCGCACCTGGTGCCCGAGCTGAAGGAGCAGCAGATCGAGCTGGGCACCCGGGTGTGCCGGGACCTGGACGACGTCACCGCCGAGCTCATCTGGTGGCGGTCCCGCGCCGATGCCGCCGCAGCGTCGGTGGGCGCGCGCGTGGCGGCTCTGGCCACCTCGCCGGTGCCGGTGCAGCCGGTCGCCACCCCGGGCCGGCGGTACGCCCGGATGGTCGAGGCGTTCGGCGTCACCGCCGAGGAGGTGCTGACCTGTGGCTGCCACGTGCACGTCTCGGTCGACGACGACGAGGAGGGCGTCGCCGTCCTGGACCGGATCCGGGTCTGGCTGCCGGTGCTGACGGCGCTGACCAGCAACTCCCCGTTCTGGGGCGGCCGGGACACCGGGTACGCCAGCTTCCGCTCCCAGGTCTGGAACCGCTGGCCCTCCGCCGGCCCCACCGGGCGGTTCGGCAGCCCGGAGGCCTACCACCGGCTGATCACCGACCTCACCGCGACCGGCACCGTGCTGGATGAGGGGATGGTCTACTTCGACGCCCGGCTGTCCGCCTCCTGGCCCACGGTCGAGGTGCGGGTCGCCGACGTGGTGCTGCGGGTGGCGGACGCCGTGCTGCACGCCGGGCTCGTCCGCGCCCTGGTGGAGACCGCCGCGCGCGAGTGGCGGGCCGGGATGGCCGCGCCCGACGTCCCCACCGAGCTGGTGCGCGTCGCCGCCTGGCGCGCCGGTCGGTCCGGGCTGGACGACGTCCTCGTCGACCCGCGGTCGGGTCGCCCGGCGCCCGCCGGGCAGGTGGTCGCCGCACTGCTGGCGCACGTCCGCTCCGCACTGGACGACGCGGGGGACCTCGAGCGCGTCACCGACGGCCTTGCCGAGGTCCGCAGCCGGGGTACCGGGGCGCGCCTCCAGCGGGCGGTGTTCACCGGGACCGGCGACCTCACCGCCGTGGTCCGGGAGGCGGTCGCAGCCACCCACACCAGGTGAGCGGGCCAACCTACGGAACCGTTGGCTAGGGTCCGCTCATGTACACCGCCAGCTGGGGCGACATCGTCCGTCGCGACCTCTTCGGGCCCCGTCCGGACCCCCGTGACCGGCCCTACCGGTTCGTCATCCGGATGGCGCTGGTCGTGTTCCGGCTCTTCGGCTTCCGGTTCGACGTCCGCGGCGGCGAGCACGTGCCCGCCTCCGGCGGCGCGATCGTGTGCAGCAACCACGTCAGCTACCTCGACTTCACCTTCCTGGGCCTGGCGGCCCTGCCCCAGCACCGCCTGGTCCGGTTCATGGCGAAGGCCTCCGTCTTCGGGCACTGGTTCGCCGGGCCGTTCATGCGGGCGATGCAGCACATCCCGGTCGACCGGAAGGCCGGCGCCGCGGCTTTCGACTCCGCGGTCCGGGCACTGAAGGACGGCCAGGTCGTCGGCGTCTTCCCGGAGGCGACGATCAGCAGCTCGTTCACCGTCAAGGACCTGAAGGCCGGCGCCGCGCGGATGGCCCTGGACGCCGGGGTGCCGATCCTGCCGGCCGCCGTGTGGGGCGGGCAGCGGATCGCGACCAAGGGCCACCGGGTGGTGCTCAAGCGCGGGGTGGCGGTGACCGTCGTCGTCGGCGAGCCGATCGTCCCCGAGCCGGGGGAGAAGGCGCAGGTCCTGCTGCGGCGCACCCGGGCCGCGATGGAGGAGCTGGTGGCCGAGGCCCAGCGGACCTACCCAGACCAGCCGTCCGGGGACGACGACCGCTGGTGGTTGCCCGCCCACCTCGGCGGCTCCGCACCGACGCCGGAGCAGGTCGCGGCGGGGGACACCGAGCACGCCCAGGGCCGCAAGGGCCAGCCGGAGACGCCGCACCCGGCGGCCCGCCTGCGCCGCCGCCTGACCCGCCGCGGCCGCTGACTCAACGGACCGGCCCCAGCTCCTCCCGGGTGAGCGGCGGCACGAGCTCGCGCTCGAGGGTGCGGTGCCAGAAGTCGCCGGTCTCCCGCCGCTCCGCGCGGGTGGTGAACCGGTAGCGGTAGAGGAGCACCCGGACGGCGGCCGGCGGGCGGTCCCCGAACGGCGCCGAGCGGAGCAGGCGCAGCGTGGCCGGGTCAGCGGCCAGCAGCTTGCCCAGGAACGCGGTGAGCCAGCTGCGGCCGTAGGCGGGGGAGAGGGCGACGAACCACATCAGCCAGTCCAGCCGCAGGTGGTACGGCGCCCACTGCGGCGGGCGACGGCGGGGATCACCGGGCTTGCCGCGGAACTCGTACTCCCGCCAGACGGCGTCCGGCCCCGGCTCGTCGGTCGCCTCGACCACCAGCTCCCGGCGCACCCGGGTGACCGACCCGAAGGCTCCGTAGCTGTTCACCAGCCGCAGCGGGTCGAAGCTGGTGTTCATCCGCTGCTGCCGGGACAGCAGATTGCGCACCGGGGCGACGCTGAGCACGGCGACCAGCACCGTCAGCGCGATCGAGACGGCCGCGAACCAGGTCGGGGGGGCCAGCTGCGCCGGCGGGTCGACCGGCAGCACGGCGGCGTACCAGCTGCCGTCGACCAGCCCCAGGGCGAGCACCAGGGTCAGCCAGTTGAGCCAGGCGAAGTTGCCACTGATGACCAGGTAGCCCTGGGTGACCACGACGACCAGCGCGGCGACGCCGGCGACCGGCTGGGGCGCCAGCAGGCCGAAGACGACCACCAGCTGGGTGACGTGGTTGGCCAGCGTCTCCACGCGGTGCAGTCGCGGCGGCAGCCGGTGGAACCACCAGCTCAGCGGGCCGGGCATCGGCTGGGTCTCGTGGTGGAAGTCCAGGCAGGTGAGGTCGCGCCAGCACCGGTCGCCGCGCAGCTTGATCAGCCCGGCACCGAACTCCAGCCGGAACAGCAGCCAGGCCAGCAGCCACAGCACCAGCGTCGGCGGCGCGACGTGCGCCGGGCCGAGGAAGACCATCAGGAAGCCGGTCTCCAGCAGCAGGGTCTCCCAGCCGAAGCCGTACCAGATCTGGCCGACGTTCACGATCGACAGGTACAGCGCCCACAGCGCCAGCCACAGCGCCATCCAGCCGGCCACCGGCAACCGGTCGGCCAGGCCGACGACGGCGGCCAGCGACAGTGCGATGCCCGCCCAGCAGACGCCGGCGAAGAGCCCGTCGGACCAGCGCCAGTGGAAGAGGCTGGGCGCACGGCGGAACGAGCTGTGCTGCAGGAATCGGGGTACCGGGGTCAGCCCGTGCGTGCCCAGCAGCGCCGGACCCTGGCGCAGCGCCGCGACGAACGCGAGCAGGTAGACCACCGCCACGCCCCGGGTGACGACCAGCCGGCTGAGCCAGGCGTCGGGGTCGCTGAACCACTCCACCGGTCGCTCACCCCTCCGGCGCGCTGAGCCGGAACGCCTCGACCTCGGTGCCGTACCAGCGGCGCGTGCGGCCCAGTGGCGTCATGCCGAGCCGGTCGCAGACGGCCAGCGAGCGGGTGTTGTCCGGCCGCACCACCGCGTACACCTCGGCCAGCCCCTCGTCGAAGGCCCGGTCGACGACGGCGCGGGCGGCCTCGGTGGCGTAACCGGAGCCCCAGCTGTCCGGGTGCAGGTGCCAGCCGACCTCCACCTCCCCGACCCCGTTGGGCAGCGGCTTGAGCAGCAGCGTGCCGGCGACCGGGCCGCCGTCGCGGGGCTCGATCGCCCAGCACCCGTGCCGGGAGTCCAGCTGGTGCACCAGCTCCCAGCGCTGCACCAGCTCCGCCGGCGGGACCGTCGGCGGGCCGCCGAGCCAGCGGGTCACCTCGTCCCGGCTGTACAGGTCGGCCAGCCGGGCGAGGTCGGCGGCGTCCGTCGTCCAGGCGCGCAGCCGCAGCCGGTCGGTGCACAGCAGGTCCACCGGTCCTGGCTACCGCTGTCGTCCGGGCCGGAAACGCCTGTCGGGCCGAGCGGCGGCGTCCTGGCTCACCGTGCTCGCTCCTGGCTCACGGTGTGGCATGAGCCAGGAGCAAGCACGATCAGGTCACCTGATCCCGGGCTCAGCCGACGGGGGAGAGGGCGCCGGCGCGCTGCTCGGCCCACCAGGCCCGCCCCGACGCCGGCAGGGTGTGCACCGGGTCGTAGTAGACGTGCCGGCGGTCCAGCGCGGCGGCGTCGGTGCGCTCGATCCCGGTGCGGTAGTTCTTCGTCCACCAGCTGATGCCGCGCTCCCGGTCGTACTCGGCGACCTGGTGCACCCAGCGCTTCCCGACGTAGGGCACGTCGCAGACGATCCGCGGGGTGGCGAAACCGGGCAGGTAGCCCATCAGGTCGTGCTGCAGCGTCTGGGCGTGCGCGAGGGAGACCCGCCAGTGCTCGGCGCTGGGGATCATGTCGCACATGTAGAAGTAGTAGGGCGTGATCGAGGCGCCGTCGAGCAGGGCGAAGCACAGGTCCAGCAGCTGCCCGGCGGTGGCGTTGACCCCGGCCAGCAGAACGCCCTGGTTGCGCACGTCCCGCACCCCGGCGGCCAGCAGCGCCCGCGCGGCCTCGGCGACCAGCGGGGTCACCGACTGGGCGGCGTTGACGTGGGTGTGCACGGCCAGGGCCACCCCGCGCTCGCGGGCGGTGGTGGCCAGCCGGGTCATGCCGGCGACCACGTCGTCCTGCAGCCAGTGCTGCGGCAGCCCCATCAGCGCCTTGGACGCCAGCCGGACGTCGCGCACCGACTCGATCTCCAGCAGCCCGGCGACGAACGCCTCCAGGTTCCGGAACGGCAGGTTCGCGACGTCACCACCGGAGACGACGACGTCGCGCACGCCCGGGTTGTCGCGCAGGTACTGCAGCATCGCGCCCTGCCGGTCGACCGGCCGGAGCTCGAACCTCAGCTTCGCGACCGCGGGGGTCGAGTTGCCGACCAGGTCCATCCGGGTGCAGTGCCCGCAGTACTGCGGGCAGGTCGACAGCAGCTCGGCGAGCACCTTGGTCGGGTAGCGGTGGGTGAGCCCCTCGACGGCCCACATCTCGTGCTCGTGCAGCGAGTCGCGGGAGGCGTGCGGGTGACTGGCCAGCTCACCGGGCAGCCGGTCGGAGGCCACCGGGAGCATGTACCGGCGCACCGGGTCGGCCAGCATCGCCGCGGTGGTGGGCACCGCCGCCGGCACCATGGTGTTGAGCACCTGCGGCGGCAGGAGCAGGGACATCGTCGCCCGTCCGGCCTGGTCGGCCTCGACGTCGGCGTAGAACGGCTCGTCCAGCAGGTCCCCGTAGACGCCACGCAGCTGCCGCAGGTTCTTCACGCAGTGCGCACGCTGCCACTGGGCGCTGCGCCACTCGGCCGCCGTCACCCCGGCGAAGCCGGGCAGCCGGCGCCAGTCCGGCTCGACGAGCTCCCGGGCGAGGTACTCGTAGGGCTGCTCCAGCACCGCTGCTCCGTCCTCCGTGGGGGTGCACGCGCACGCACACACCCTGGCGACTCCGTGCGGCGACCATACGGGAACTCCTTCGGTCATCGGTCGGATCCGCGATAGGTTCTCCACCAACTCCGTACGCAAGACGAAGGACGGGTGCCGGTGGTGATCGACGCGTTGCACCGCACCCTGGGCGTCCACCGGGTGCTCGACCCGCCCGGGGTGCTGCCGCAGGCGGCCACCCGGCTCGACGCCGACCCGCGCATCGGCCCCGACGAGGTGCGCATCGCGGTCTCCCGGCTCAACCTCGACGCCGCCTCGTTCCGCCAGCTGTCCGAGGCGCACGGCGGCGACGGGGACGCCGTCCGGGCTGCCGTGCTCGGCATCGTCGAGAGCCGCGGGAAGATGCACAACCCGGTGACCGGCTCCGGCGGGATGCTGGTCGGCGTCGTGGCGGAGGTCGGCGACCGGTCGCCCCTGGGCCTGGTGCCCGGCGACCCGGTGGCGACGCTGGTCTCGCTCACCCTGACCCCGCTGCGGATCACTGACGGGCTGGCCCGCTGGGACGGGCGCAGCGAGCAGGTGCCCACCTCCGGAACGGCGATCCTGTTCGCCCGCTCGATCGCCGCCGTCCTCCCCGAGGACGTGCCCGATCCGGTCGCGCTGGCGGTGCTCGACGTCTGTGGGGCGCCGGCCGCCACCGAGCGCGTCGTGCACCGGGCCGGGCACCGCCCCTCGGTCGCCGTCCTGGGCGCGGCCGGCAAGTCCGGCTGCCTGAGCCTGGCCGCGGCCCGGGACGCCCGCGCCGGCCGGCTGGTGGGCGTCGTGCGGGACGACGCCGAGGCCACGGCCCTGCGGGCGGCGGGCCTGGCCGACGAGGTCGTCGTCGCCGACGCCACCGACCCGCTGGCGGTCGCGGCCGCGGTGGGGGAGCCGGTCGACGTCACCGTCGTCTGCGTCGACGTCCCCGGCGCGGAGCACGGAGCGGTCCTCGCGACGGCCGACGGCGGCACCGTGGTCTTCTTCTCCATGGCCACCTCCTTCTCGGCGGCGGCCCTCGGAGCAGAGGGGATGGCAGCAGACGTGACGATGCTGGTCGGCAACGGCTACACGCCGGGGCACGCGGCCCTGGCGATCGACCTGTACCGGCGGACGCCGGGGGTGCGGGCCCTGATCGACCCGCGGGTGGTGCGGTGAACCTGCTGGTCACCGACGTCACCGTGGGCGACCGGCCGGGGCGGGCGGTGCACGTGGTCGACGGCCGGATCGCCTGGCTGGGCGACGCGACCGACGCCCCGTCGGCCGACCGGGTGCTGGACGGCGGGGGAGCGCTGCTCACGCCGGCGTTCGTCGACGCCCACGTGCACGCCACCGCCACCGGGCTGGCGCTCACCGGGCTGGACCTGGCCGGCGCCGACAGCCTGCGGTCGGCGCTCGCCCGGGTCGCCGACCACGCCGCGGCGACCCCGACCGGCGTGGTGCTGGGCACCGGCTGGGACGAGACCGCCTGGCCGGAGGGGCGTGGCCTGACCCGGCACGACCTGGACCTTGTGGTGGGGGACCGGCCGGCGTACCTGGCCCGCATCGACGTCCACTCGGCGACGGTCTCCACCGCGCTGCTGGACCGCCTGCCGCGGGTCACCGAGCTGGCCGGCTTCTCCGCGGACGGCCGCCTGCGGCTGGACGCGCACCACGCCGCGCGGCAGCTGGCCTACGGCTCGGTCGACCCGGTGCAGCGGCGCACGGCCCAGCGGGCCACCCTCGACGCGGCCGCGGCGCTGGGGATCGGGACGGTGCACGAGATGGCCGGTCCGGAGGTCTCCGGCGCCGACGACCTGGCGGGGCTGCTGCAGCTGGCCGCCGAGCAGCCCGGACCCCGGGTGCTCGGCTACTGGGGCGAGCTGTTCGAGCGGGGCGGCCTGGACGTCGTCGCCGACCTGGGCCTGGCCGGTGCTGGCGGCGACCTGTTCTGCGACGGGGCGTTCGGCTCGCACACCGCGGCGCTGAGCAGCCCCTACACCGACCGGCCGGAGACCACCGGGGCGCTGCGCTTCGACACCGGCCAGCTGGTCGAGCACCTGCGCGCCTGCACGGAGGCCTCGGTCCAGGCCGGCTTCCACGTCATCGGCGACGCCGCGGTGGCCCAGGTGCTCACCGCCGTCGGCGCCGTCGTCGACGAGCTGGGGCGGGACGCCGTCCGGGCCTGCCGGCACCGGCTGGAGCACCTGGAGATGGTCGACCTCGACGCGATGGACCAGCTGCGCCGCTGGGGCATGGTCGCCAGCGTCCAGTCGGCGTTCGACGCGCTGTGGGGCGGCCCGGAGGGCATGTACGCCGAGCGGCTCGGGGTGGACCGGGCGGTGGCGACCAACCCGCTGGCCGACCTGGTCGACGCCGACGTCCCGGTCGCCCTGGGCAGCGACGCACCCGTGACCCCGATGGACCCGTGGGGCGGGGTGTACGCAGCGGTCGACCACACGACCCCCGGCTCGGGGATGCGCCCCTTCGACGCCTTCGACGCCGCAACCCACGGCGGCTGGGTGGCCGCGCGCGCCGAGCACCCCGAAGGGCCGCTGGCGGTCGGTGCGCCGGCGGACCTCGCCCTGTGGGCGACCGAGCTGACCCTCTCCGCCGTCCTGAGCGCCCGCGCCCGCCCGGCCTGCCGCCGGCTGATCGTCGCCGGCCACCCGATCGGAGACCCCCGATGACCCACCCACCTCGGGCTTTCTGCACCGAAAGCCCGGAGCTCTCGGTACAGAGAGCCCGGGGACTGCGGTGAGCAAGCTGGCGCTGGACCCGCAGCTGGTGGTGCGGGCCCGGGAGCTGGCCGCGCGGGCGGCCGCGCCGGTGGTCGACCTGGCCACGGCACACACCACCGTCTCCGTCGAGCGCGCGGTGCTGCGCCTCGCCGGCCTGACCGGCACCGACCCGGTCACCGGCGGTGGGGGAGAGCAGCAGGACCGGGTGCCCTGGGTGAACCGCGTGGTGGACGCCGTCCGGGACCAGGTCGGCCTGGAGCACGGCGTCGCGCTGCCGGTCTGGCACGCGCTGCGGGACGGCGGCACCCTGCACGACCTCGCCGAGCGGGTGGGGGCGGGCACCGCCCGGTTCACCGTCCCCGAAGGGGCGGCTGCGGAGCACGCCCGCGAGGCCGCCCGGGCCGCCGTCGGAGCCGGGATCGGCCGGATCGACGCCAACCGGGCCCGACGGGACGAGCTGGTGGCCACCCACGGCGACCCACCCCGCCGTCCGTGGATCTACCTGATCGTGGCCACCGGCGACATCCACGAGGACATCCCGCAGGCGCAGGCGGCCGCCCGCGCCGGCGCCGACGTCATCGCCGTGATCCGCTCCACCGGGCAGTCGCTGCTGGACTACGTGCCCGAGGGCGCCACCCGCACCGGGTACGCCGGCACGTACGCCACCGGCGAGAACTTCCGGCTGATGCGGGCCGCGCTGGACGACGTCAGCGCGGAGCTCGGCCGCTACGTCCGGCTGACGAACTACGCCTCCGGGCTGTGCATGCCCGAGATCGCCGTGCTGGCCGGTCTGGAGCGGCTGGACATGATGCTCAACGACGCGATGTACGGGATCCTCTTCCGCGACATCAACCCCCGCCGCACCTTCGTCGACCAGCGGTTCAGCCGCATGGTGCACGCCCGCGCCGGGATCGTCATCAACACCGGCGAGGACAACTACCTCACCACCGCCGACGCCGTCGACGAGGCGCACACCGTCACCGTCAGCCAGCTGCTCAACGAGACGCTGGCGAAGGAGGCCGGGCTCGCCGACTGGCAGCTGGGCCTGGGGCACGCGTTCGAGATCGACCCCGCCGTCCCGGAGTCGTTCCGGCTGGAGCTGGCGCACGCCCTGCTGGCCCGGGAGCTCTTCCCCGACGCGCCGCTGAAGTGGATGCCGCCCACCAAGCACATGACCGGCGACGTGTTCGGCGGCTACCTGCTCGACGGCTTCTTCAACCTGGCCGGGGCGCTCACCGGCCAGGGCATCCTGCTGGTCGGGATGATGACCGAGGCCGTGGTCACCCCCTGGCTGTCCGACCGCGACCTGGCGCTGCGCAACGTGCGGTACGTGCTGGAGGCCGCCGGGAACCTGCACGAGGACTTCGCCCCGCAGCCCGGCGGGTTCATCGACCGCCGGGCGCACACCGTGCTCACCGAGGCGGTGGCGCTGCTCGAGCGGATCGCCGACCAGCCGCTGGGGCTGATCCAGGCGATCGCCGACGGCACGTTCGGCATCACCAAGCGGTCCCCGGACGGCGGGAAGGGGCTGGACGGCGTCGTCGTCAAGGCCGCCGACCACTACGACCCGGCCACCGAGCTGCTGGAGCGCGTCCATGCCTGAGGGGATCGTGCGGCCGTACGGGGACACCACCGGCGACGGGATGGTGCAGACCTCGTTCACCCTGCCCGTGCCGCCCGGGCCGAGGGCCGAGGGTGCGGCGCTGCAGCTGGCGCAGAAGATGGGCATCGAGCCGGCGATGGTGGTGCACAGCCACGGCATCGGCGGCTCCTTCACCTTCTTCGTCGTCTACGGCAGCGTGCGGCACCTGGTCGACCTGGACGCCGTGCAGGTCGAGGAGCGGGCCTACCCGCTGCTGTCGCCGAGCGAGGTGAACGCCGCGATCAAGACCCGGCTGCGGCGCAGCCTGGTCGTGCTCGGGGCGTGCATCGGCACCGACGCGCACACCGTCGGCATCGACGCGATCCTCAACCTCAAGGGGTTCGCGGGGGAGAAGGGCCTGGAGTACTACCGGGAGCTGCAGGTGGCCAACCTCGGCGCCCAGGTGAGCGTGCCGGAGCTGGTCCGCGCTGCCCGCACCCGGCAGGCCGACGCCGTCCTGGTGTCCCAGGTGGTCACCCAGAAGGACGCGCACCTGCGCAACACCCGCGAGCTCGCCGGGGCGTTCCGGGAGGCCATGGGGGAGTCGCGACCGCTGCTGGTGGTCGGCGGGCCCCGCTTCGACCCCGCGATGGCCGCCGAGCTCGGCGTGGACAAGGTCTTCGGCCGGGGGACGACGCCCGGCGAGGTGGCCAGCTACCTGGTGCACGCACTCGTCCCCGAGGAGGCAACCGCATGACCGACCCCCGCCTGGGCCTCGTCGTCACCCACCGCCGCTACGTGCCGTACGCGCACGCCCACTACGGCGGGGACCTGGTGGACGGCGCGTACACCCTCGGCCTGTTCGGCGACGTCGCCACCGAGGTGGCGATCCGCACCGACGGTGACGAGGGCCTGCTGGCCGGGTACTCGGAGGTGCGCTTCCTCGCCCCGGTGCAGGCCGGTGACGTGCTCGAGGCCTCCTGCGAGGTCGTCCGGGTGGGCCGGCGCAGCCGGGAGCTGCGCTGCTGGGCGGAGGTCGTCGCCCGGGCCGAACCGGCCCGGGGCGCGTCGGCGGCCCGGCTGCTCGACCCACCGCTGCGGGTGGTCGAAGCGGTCGCGACGCTGGTGGTCCCGGCGACCGGCGGGTGACCCGTGACGTCGATCCGTGTCGACATGGCGACACGGGCACCGGCCACGAGTCGCCATGTCGACACGGCACGCCGGATCGAGGTAACGGTCGGGTAACGGTCTGACCCGTTCGTCACCGGAGGACCCCCGGTGGTTCCCTCCCGCGTTGCCGGTCCCTACTCTCGGCGCGGTCCGTCCTGGGGGACCGGGTCCGACTCCGGTCCCCCCTCCGGGGCCCCGCGTCACCAGACAACGGCGCAGCGGTCGCACCCAGCCGCCGCTGCACCGGCCCGAAGGCGCGGGGCCCCGAGGCGGGCCGGCCACGGCCAGCCGGGACGTCGTCCCGGGATGGGATGCTGGAGGGAGGCCGCCGCACCGGGTGTGGTGGCTCCCGGCCCCGTCCCACGCGGCCGGCCCATTCCCCGGGCCGTGGCCCGGGACAGCGTGGAGGGCGGCGGTGCCGGCAGTGACGGTGAGCGGCACGGTGACCGCCGACGCGGCCGGGGTCCCGGCCCAGCGCCCGGAGCCCGCACCCGACCGGCGGTGGCCCTGGCGCACGGCGCTCGCCGCCCTGGGCGGGCTGGCGCTCTACCTGGCGTTCCCCGGGCACGACCTCTCCGCCCTCGCCGTGCTCGGGCCGGCTGCGCTGGCGCTGGCCGTGCGCGGTCAGCGGGTCCGGGGCGGGCTGTGGCTCGGCCTGGTGCTCGGGCTGGTCACCATGGTCCCGCTGCTGTCCTGGAGCGGGATCTACGTCGGCGCCTTCCCCTGGCTGGCGCTGGCGGTCACCGAGGCCCTGTACTTCGCGTTGCTCGGCGGCGCGACTGCGCTGACCTCCCGGCTGCCCGGGTGGCCGGTCTGGGCCGCGGCGCTGTGGGTCGCCCAGGAAGCGCTGCGCGGCCGTTGGCCGCTGGGCGGCTTCCCCTGGGGCCGGCTCGGCTTCAGCCAGGCGGAGGGACCGTTCACCGCGTTCGCCGCCTGGGGCGGGGTGCCGCTGGTCGGCTTCGCCGTCGCGCTGACCGGGACGCTGCTGGCGGCCGCCGTCGTCCGGGTGCTGCCCGCCCGGGTGGGGGAGGGGAGTGCCCGCCGGACGGCGCTGCGCGCGGCCGCGGTCGCGGTCGGAGGCGCCGTCGCCGTCCCCGCCGTCGGGGGGCTCGCCTGGCTGCCGCTGGCCGGCCCCTCGCTCGCCGAGGGCGGCCCGACCCGCACCGTCGCCGTGGTCCAGGGGAACGTGCCGCGGGCCGGCCTGGACTTCAACGCCCAGCGCCGGGCGGTGCTGGACAACCACGCCGCCGAGACGATCCGGCTGGCCGACGCCGTCGCCGCGGGGGAGGCGGCGCAGCCCGACCTGGTGATCTGGCCGGAGAACAGCTCCGACATCGACCCGTACACCAACGCCGACGCCGCCCGGGTGATCAGCCGCGCCGCCCGGGCCGTCGACGCGCCGATCCTGGTGGGCGCCGTCGTCCGGGGGCCCGGGGAGCTGATCTCCAACACCGGCATCGTCTGGGACCCGGTCACCGGCCCGGGGGAGACCTACGTGAAGCGGCACCCCGTGCCGCTGGCCGAGTACGTGCCCGCGCGGCCGTTCTTCCGCTTCTTCAGCCCGCTGGTCGACCGGGTGACCGACTTCGCGCACGGCACCGAGGTGGGCACCCTGGACATCGGGGGAGCGCGGGTCGGCGACGTCATCTGCTTCGAGGTCGCCTACGACGGACTGGTCGCCGACGTCATCGACGACGGCGCGGGCATGATCGTCGTGCAGACCAACAACGCCACCTTCGGCTACACCGACGAGACCGAACAGCAGCTGGCGATGAGCCGGCTGCGCGCGGTCGAGTTCGGCCGCACCGTCGTGGTGGCCGCCACCAGCGGGGTGAGCGCGATCGTGGCCCCCGACGGGTCGCTGGTCCACCGCTCGGAGCTCTTCACCGCCGACTCCTTCGTCGAGCCGATCGCCCAGCGCGATCAGCGCACCGTCGCCGAGCGGCTGGGCGCCGGACCGGAGTGGCTGCTCACCGCGGTCGGCGTCGGGGCGGTGCTCGTCGCCGTGGTCGCCCGCCGGCGGGGCACCCGGTGAGCGTCCCCGGCGGGCTGGAGCCGGTGCTCGTCGTCGTCCCCACCTACGAGGAGGTGGGGAGCCTCGGCGCGGTGCTGGACCGGCTGCACGCCGCCGTCCCCGCCGCGCACGTCCTCGTCGTCGACGACGCCTCGCCCGACGGCACCGGCGAGCTCGCCGACGCCCGCGCCGCGGCCGACGCCCGCGTGCACGTGTTGCACCGGACCGGCAAGCAGGGGCTGGGCGGTGCCTACGTCGCCGGCTTCCGCTGGGCCGCGGAGCACGGCTACGCCGTGGTGGTGGAGATGGACGCCGACGGCTCGCACCCGCCGGAGCGGCTGCCCGCCCTGCTGGCCGCGCTGGCCGACGCCGACCTGGCGCTCGGGTCGCGCTGGGTGCCGGGCGGACGGGTGGTGGACTGGCCCCGCCGCCGGCAGGTCATCTCGCGCGTCGGCAACCTCTACACCCGCTGGGCACTGCGCCTGCCGCTGGCCGATGCGACCGGCGGCTTCCGGGCGGCCCGGGCCGACCTGCTGGCCCGGCTGCCGTTCGACCAGGTGGCGAGCCAGGGCTACTGCTTCCAGGTCGACTGGGCGTGGCGGGCGGTCCGTTCCGGCGCCCGGGTGGTGGAGGTGCCGATCACCTTCACCGAACGAACGGTGGGCCGGAGCAAGATGAGCGGCTCGATCGTTGGAGAGGCGTTGGCACGGGTCACCTGGTGGGGCGTGCTCGACCGGCTGGCCGACCGGCTGCCCGGGCGGGTGCCCCGTCCGGTGCCCGCGCGCAGCCGCGGCGGACGGACACGGGCGCTCCAGTAGGGGCGCCGGCCGTCCGCTCCGCGGCCGGAGAGGAGTGGGACATGGCCATGGGCTCCGCGATCGGCGGGCACGACACGAGGCGCCGGGCGTCCTCACGCTGGCGGACGGCGCTGGGGCTCGGTGCACTGGCCGAGGTCGTCGTCTTCGTCCTGGTCGCCGGCTGGATCGGCGTGGGCTGGACGCTGCTGCTGGCGCTGGCGACCAGCGCCCTGGGTGGGCTGCTGCTGGCCCGGCAGGGCACCCGCGCGCTCACCGAGCTGCGACTGCGCGCCGAGGAACACCGTGCACCGGGCCGCGCCCTGGGCGACGCCGGACTGGTGGCCCTCGGCGGGCTGCTCATGGTCCTGCCCGGGTTCATCGGTGACCTGCTCGGCCTGATGTGCCTGCTGCCCGGCACCCGGGCCCTGCCCCGGGCGCTGATCGCCCGGGGGATCGCCCGCCGGCTGCCCGACCGCTGGCTGGGTCCGGTGCGGGTGCGGGCGACGCGCACCGTCGACGGGACGGTCGCCGACACCCCGGACGACGTCCACCGCGCCGGCCCCGCTCACCGGGTGATCGAGGGACGCGTCGTCGAGGGCGAGGTCGAGGACGGTCCGTCCGGGCGCTGACGCCCCCCGGACGCAGAACGGCCCCGGTGGGAGATCCCACCGGGGCCGTTCCGGGGTCCTTCGACTAGCTGGCGCGGGTGCGCCGCCCGCGGAGCACCTCGAGGCGCTCGGCGAGCACCTCCTCCAGGTCGTCCACCGAGCGACGCTCCAGGAGCATGTCCCAGTGCGTGCGCGGGGGCTTGACCTTCTTGGGGGCCGGCTCGGAGCCACCGACCAGCTTGGCCGCCGAACCGTCGAACTTGCACTCCCACGTGTCGGGGAGCTCCGCGTCGTCGGCGAAGGGCACCGTGACCAGGTGGCCCTGAGCGCACTTGTACTCGGCGTACTGCCGCTCGATCGGCGCGGTGTTGCGCTCGGTCTCGTAGCTCACGCTGCCCAGTCGGCTTCCGCGCAGGGAACGCTCGCCCATGGCACACCGTCC
Source organism: Modestobacter sp. SYSU DS0290 (assembly GCF_054050955.1). Classification (NCBI taxonomy): domain Bacteria; kingdom Bacillati; phylum Actinomycetota; class Actinomycetes; order Geodermatophilales; family Geodermatophilaceae; genus Modestobacter; species Modestobacter sp. SYSU DS0290. The sequence continues at coordinate 80,866 of NZ_JBJHAI010000014.1, read as the reverse complement.
TCTCGTGCTGATCTCGGTCTGGTCTGGGACTGCCCGGACAGCCGACTGCTCACGCATCCGGCTCGGGGTGTCGCAGAGGTCAACGACAGATGACGGAAAGAGATTCCGTGTCGTCCGACTGCTCATCATCGCATGGGGTGATGAACCAACGTTCAACCACCCCCGGCGGGGGAGGGGCACCGCTCAGCGCAGGGCCAGCTGCCCCGGCCCGGTCGGCGTCGGGCCCAGCTGACCGTTCGCGTGATGGCGTCGGCACAGCACCTGGTAGCGCACGGCCGGGTCACCGGTGGCGCCGTCCGGCGGCGGGGCCGGCTCGGTGTCGGCGACGACGACGGTGGCGCCCTCGCGGACCATCTCGCCGTCGACCACCCGCGCGTTGAGCAGCCCGGGCAGTCCGCACCAGCACAGCACCATGACCTGGACCCGCTGGACGTCGTCGGCGAGCTCGAACAGCCGCTGCGTGCCGGGGAAGAGCCGGGCGCGGAAGTCGGTGGTCAGGCCGAAGGCGAAGACGTCGACGTGCGACTCGTCGACCAGTTCGGCCAGCTGCTCGACCTGCGCGCCGGTGAGGAACTGCGCCTCGTCCACGATCAGGTAGTCGACCCGCTGGCCGACCGCCCACCGGTCGCGGACCAGCAGCCGCACGTCGGTGCCGGCGTCGACCTCCACCGCGTCCTGGCGCAGCCCGACCCGGGAGCTGATCTGCGCGGGCCCCGACCGGTCGCCCTGGGTGAGCAGCAGGCCGTGGCGGCCCTGCCGGCTCTGGTTGTGGTCGACCTGCAGCGCCAGGGTCGACTTCCCGCAGTCCATCGGCCCGTGGAAGAACGTCAGGTGCGCCGGGGCCGGGTGCCGCCGCCGGTCGCCGGCGACCGGCACCACCTCCAGCAGGTCGGTCGGGCCGTCGAGGGGGGCGGGTGTCACAGGCGCTCCGGAGGGGTGTTGCCGGCTTCGACGATCGCCTGGCGCATGTCCAGCCGCGCCAGCAGCCAGCCGCCGAGGACGAAGAACAGGACCAGGCTGAAGATCGCGTACCGGTAGGAGTCGGTCAGCTGGTAGGTCAGCGCGAACAGGAAGGGGCCCAGCCAGCTGGTGCCGCGGTCGCTGAGCTCGTAGAAGCCGAAGTACTCGGCCTCCTTGCCCGGCGGGATCAGCTGGCTGAACAGCGACCGGGACAGCGCCTGGGTGCCACCGAGCACGAACCCGATGACGACGGCGAGCAGGTAGAACTGCACCGCCGCGCCGGCCTGCACGAAGTAGGCGGCCACCAGCACGCCGGTCCAGACGACCAGGCCGCCGAGCACGGTGCGCTTGGCCCCGACCGCCGCGGCGATCCGGCCCATCCCCATCGCGCCGAAGAAGGCGACCACCTGGACCAGCAGGATGGTGGACACCAGCGTCGTCTGGGAGAGCTCGAGCTCCTCGGCGCCGTACTGGGCGGAGACGCCGATGATCGTCTGCACGCCGTCGTTGAACAGCAGGTAGGCGCCGAGGAACCACAGCGTCAGCCGGTAGCGCCGCATGTCGCGCAGCGTGGCGGCCAGCTGCCGGAAGCCGCCCGACAGCGCGCCACCGCGGGCCGGGACGACGGCGTCCTCCCGGGGCCGCCGGTTGCGCAGCAGCGAGACGCTGACCACGGTGAACCCGGCCCACCAGAGGCCGGCCGAGGCCAGGCAGATCCGCACCGCCTCGCCCTCGGTCAGCCCCAGCGACTCGTACTGGGTGAACAGCGCCAGGTTGGCCGCGAGCAGCAGCGCACCGCCGAGGTAGCCGAAGGCCCACCCGCGGCTGGAGACGGCGTCCCGCTCGTCGGGGCCGGCCAGGTCGGGCAGCCAGGAGTAGTAGACGACGGTGGCCGCGCCGAAGCAGAGGTTGGCGACGACGAACAGCGCCGCGCCCAGCAGGTAGCGCTCGCCGGCGACGAAGAACATCGCCATGGTGGCCAGCGAGCCGAGGGTGGCGAACCCGGCCAGCAGCTGGCGCTTGCGCCCGCTGCGGTCGGCGATCGCGCCGGTGATCGGCAGCACCAGCACCTGCAGCACGACCGACAGCGACAGCACGTACCCGAACCAGCTGCCCGGCGGGACGCTGATGCCCAGCGGGTGGATCCGGCCCTCGGCGTCGGCGGCCGCCTCGGCGATCGAGGTCAGGTAGGGGGCGAGGAAGACGGTCGTCACCGAGGTGTTGAAGACCGACATCGCCCAGTCGTAGGAGTACCAGCCGGCGCGCTCGCGGCGCAGGGCCCGGTCGGCGCGGGGGACGGCGGACCCGGCTGGGGCGGGGGGTGCGTCGGTCACGGGCGCAGGGTGTCAGCCGCCGGTGGGCGGGTCCAGCACCGGGAGATCACGGGATGTCCTCGGGCACCACGCCGCCGGGGAAGGCGGCCACCGCGCTGGTCGGACGGGTCGGGTCGACGAACGCGATGTGGTCGGCCGGCTCCCCGGCCCGCAGCGGGGCCAGGCCGCGGGTCAGCGCCGCGGCGATCCGCACCCGCGCCCGGTTGGCGTCACCCACCCGGCCGGGCTCCAGGTCCTCGAAGTGCACCGGGGCACCGATGTGCACCCGCAGGGCGGGCCGGCGCCAGAGCGCCCGCAGCAGGGTGCGGAGCTTCCCCCAGTCGTTGGCGTACTGGAGCACCTCGTGGGCGCCCCACTGGCTGACCGGGATGACCGGCACGTCAGCGGCCAGCGCCATCCGGGCCAGCCCCGTGCGTCCTCGTTCGGGCCAGCCGTCGGCGGTCAGCCCGACCCGCCCCTCGGGGTAGGCGACGACGTGGCCACCGGCGGCGAGCGCCACCTGGGTGACCCGCAGGGCGTGCGCGGCGACGTCGGTGCCCCGGTCGACCCGGATGCCCCCGGCCCGCTCCAGCAGGGCACCGGCGACCGGGGCGGTCATGATGCCGCGCGTCGCCATGAACCGGGGCGTGACCCCGGCCCGGTGCAGCGCTGCGGCGACGACGAAGGTGTCGAAGTCACCGATGTGGTTGACCGCCAGCAGCAGTGGGCCGTCCAACCACTCGCCGGGGATGCCGCCGGTGACCTCCAGGCGCCCGAAGATCCCCGGCACCCGGTGCAGGGTGCGCAGCAGCGCCCGCCAGAACCACCACGGCGGCGCGGCGGCGATGGCCAGTTCCCGGGCGAACCACTCGGGGTCCCCGGGGCCGACCAGGCCGGCGAGCTCGGCAGGCAGCGGTGGGGCCGCCGGCCGCCAGGAGCGCAGGCGGGCGGCCAGCGCGACCCGCCGGCTGGTCATGCGCCGGTCCACTGCCCGCGGGCCACCAGCAGGTCGCGGAGCATCGCCGGCCGATCGGTCATCACCCCGTCGACGCCCAGGTCGAGCATCTGCTTCGCATCGCCCTCGTCGTCGACGGTCCACACGTGCACCTGCAGGCTGCGCGCGTGCGCGGCCTCGAGGAAGCGCTCGTCCACCAGCGGACGGCCGCCCAGTGCCAGCGGCACCTGGGCACAGCCGGCCTGGATGCGCACCAGCCCAGCGGCTCGGGGGGAGTAGGACGACAACCGCAGGGCCGCGACGCCCTTGGGGCCGAGCGAGGTGCAGACGTCGGGGCCGAACAGCCGGCGCGCGGCGGCGATCCGGGCGTCGGAGAAGGACCCGAGGCAGATCCGGTCCTCGACGTTCAGCCGGCGCACGAGCCGCACCAGCGGGGCGACCACGCCGGCGGCCTTGATGTCGAGGTTGAAGCGGACGTCCGGCCAGGCGCCCAGCAGGTCCTCCAGCGCCATGATCGGTTCCCGGCCACCGATCAGCGCCGTCCGGACCTCCCGCCACGGCATGCTCTCCACCCGGCCGGTGCGGTCGGTGACCCGGTCCAGCGTCGGGTCGTGGAAGACCACGAGGACGCCGTCGGAGGTCACCCGGACGTCGGTCTCCAGGTACCGGTAGCCCAGCGCCACGCAGGACTCGAAGGCGCCGGCGGTGTTCTCCACGTGCTCGATGGCCCCGCCTCGGTGGGCCATGGCGATGGGAGTGGGCCCGTCGAGGAAGGCGTAACGCGAGCCGGGCACCCCATCACGCTAGCGGCGTCCTCCGGCGGCCCTGCGCAGGGTGTCGAGCCGCCGCGGGACCGACCTCGGGCGTGTCCCTCCGGACCTGTCGGACCGGCCGTCTACCGTCGTCGCCGTGGGGGTCGAGCAGCGCACCGGAACCCGCCCGGCACGCCGGCGGCAGCGCGACGCAGAGGAGCGTCGCTGCGGCTGGTGCCGCAGCCTGCTCCCGACCCAGGAGACGGTGGGTCGGCCCCGGTTGTACTGCGGGCAGGCCTGCCGGCAGCGCGCCTACGAGCAGCGCTCTGCCAGCACCAAGGCCGGGCTGTCCGACGACGTGGTGCTGGTGACCCGCGCGGAGCTCGACGCCCTCCAGGACCGGCTGTACCAGCTGCGCTGTTCGATCGAGGACGTGCAGACCCTGCTCACCGAGAAGCCGACCAAGGCCGAGCTGGAGCGCTCGCTGGACGAGCTGGTGCGCGCGACCGGCCGGCTGGACCGGCTGTGGCTCAACGGTCGTAGCGCCGGCTGAGCCAGCTGACCGGGGGAGCACCCGACGAAAGCGTCACAGTGACGTAAGTCACCGGAGAGGACCGGGCGCTCGGGGGAGCGGTGGGCCGCCGGACTCAGCCGTCGGAGTCCTGGTTCCGGTCCTCGTTGCCCTGCTCGACGTCCGAGTCGTGCACGTCGGGGAGGTTGCCCTGCTCGACGTCGTTCTCATCGTTCCCCGAGGTGTTCGTGCTCTCGTCATCCGTGGTGCCGTCGTTGCGCTCGTAGCTGTTCGGGCCGCCACTGGGGTCGGCGCAGGACGTCAGCACAGCCGGACCGCCGGCCAGGGTGAGCGCGGCGAACAGAGCGGCAACCGGGCGTCGGATCCTCATGGCCCGACCCTAAGTACGACAGGCGCGGACCGCCCGTCGAACCGGCCAGTGCACCCGTCATTACGTCAGCGTGACGTAATGACGGGTGCACTGGCGCACCAGACGAGGGGGCGCCGGATCGGAGGGGCAGTGCTGAACGGGCGCAAGACCAAGATCCACGAGCCGAGCAGGCGACCCGCGGGGTCATGATCATCTTTGCCGACCAGGGGGCCGAACGGTCGGCGAGCCGGACCGGATGGCGCTCGGACGGCAACCAGCCGGCTCGGTCGGCGACTCGAGCACCGCGCCGGCCGGGAGGCACGACACCGGGACGACGTGATGTCGAGCCGGGCGGCCGGTCGCGACGAGCCGGGCACCCAGCTGGCATCTCCGCAGGTCACCATCGCGCCGATAATCGACATTATGTCAAGTAGAGGCCAGCGGCAGCGATCTTCGCGTCTCCCGACTGCCCTGATCAGCAGCGGCCGCGGCACCGCGGAACTCGCTGGGGTTCACGCCACGCACCCTCTTGAACGCGGCGCTGAAACCGAAGGGATCCGAATAGCCCACGGTGCGGGCGACCTCGGCGATGGTCGCGTCCGGCCGGTCCAGGAGCAGGTCCGCGGCCAGCGCCATGCGCCAGCGGGTCAGGTAGGTCATCGGCGGCTCCCCCACCCGATCGGCGAAACGCTTGGCCAGCGTCGCGCGCGACACCCCGGTCCGCTCGGCCAGCGCTGCGACCGTCCACGGTGCTGCGGGCTCGGCGTGCAGCACCCGCAGCGCCTCTCCAGCGACCAGGTCACGCTGGGCGGCCCACCAAGCCGGTGGCCGGGCACCGGGGCGGTCGAAGTACTCGCGCAGCGTGCAGACCAGCATCCAGTCCAGCAGGCGGTCCAGCACGACCTGCTGGCCGGGGGCATCGATCGCGGCCTCGGCGGCGAGGTGGTCCAGAACCGGATCAGCGCTGCCGCCGGCGCCCACGCGCAGCAGCACCGGGAGCGCCTCGACCAGCTGACGGCTGATCTCACTGCGCAGCGGGTACGCCCCGACGATCAACGTCGTCGCAGCGTCTCCACGTCCAGAGTCACCGCTGGCCCCAGCTCCGCGCTCGCTGGGCTCACCGGGGTCGTGCCAGCCCAGCCGGTGGCGGGTGCCGCCCTGTTCAGGGGTCGCGCACTCCACCCCGCACAGGATGGGAACCGCATCCGTGTCGACCTCGTCGACGAAGCTGAAGGTCCCCGGCCCGCGGACCAGGACGGTGTCGTAGGCGCCGATCCGCTGGGGCGGCTCTCCCTCGGGCACGATCCACCCCGCGCCGGACACGAGGGTGCACAACGTCAGCGGCGCCCCGTCCACGAATCGCAGCGACCAGGGCGGGGTCAGGATCGAGCGGCCGAACAACGAGCCCTGGGCCCGCACCCCCCGCAACACATCGCTGACGGCGTCCACTCGTGCAACCTAGACGATCACGCAGGTCTTTCGGCGTCTGAGCCATGTCATCGTCCACGTCGGCGGCGTTGACTGAGGACCATGAGCGGCAACACCACCCACGACACCGGTGTGGGCCCCACTCCCGTGCTCGCCACGCACCTGGGTCGAGCGCCGCGGACCTCCGACGACCATGTCGTCCGGGCCGCCGCCGACTGGCACCGGTTCGCACCGCCGACCCCTGCCGCGCGAGAGGTGAACCCGTGACCATCGCCCATCCCCCGACGCCGGACACCGCCTTGTGGGTGCACGCGCACCCCCGCCGCCGGTCCTTGAACGGCCGCCTCTTCGAGGAGGGGGTCCGGGAACTGTCCGGGCGCTACGAGGTGACGACCTCGGACCTGTACGCCCAGCAGTTCGACCCCGTCCTCAGCGATCGCGACCTCGGCGAGCGCGCCCAGGAGCCCGGGAACATCGCCGAGCTCGTCGGTGAGGCGTACGCCGGGGGACGACTGCCCGCCGACGTGCGCGCCGAGCAGGCCAAGCTCGCCGCGGCGGAGCTGCTCGTCATCCAGTTCCCCCTGTGGTGGTACGGGCCACCAGCCATCCTGAAGGGCTGGTTCGACCGAGTCCTCACCGCCGGCTTCGCCTACGGCGACCTCGACCCCGACCTCGGCGTGCCGCGACGCTACGGCGACGGCGGGCTGGTGGGGCGCAAGGCGTTGGTGGTGGTGACCGCGGGACAGGATGCCCGCTCGATCGGAGCGCGCGGCATCAGTGGCGACCTGGAGTCCCTGCTGTTCCCCCTCACTCACGGGGTGCTCTGGTACGTCGGCATCGAGCCCCTCGACCTGCACGTCGTCCACGACGCCGACACGCTGGAGACCGGCGGGGTGGACCGGGAGGTCGAGCGCTTGCGCGAGAGGCTGCGCAGCATCGACGCAGAACCCGCTCGCCGGTTCCGGCGCCTGCGCGACGGCGACTACCAGGGAACCCGGGCCCTGCGCGCCGACCTCCTGCCCGGGCGCACCGACCTCGGCATCCACCTCATCGGACCCGGCTGAACGTGACGTCGGCCGCCGGGGTCACCGCCGCCGTCCGCCCGGGTGCTGCCTGGAACTGCCAGTACAGGTTGGTGTGCGCGATGACCTGGTCGACCGGCGGCGCTCCCCAGGCGCTCTTGTCGCCCGCCGTGTGCGCGTCGCCGACCAGCGTGACGTCGTAGCCCCGGGTGAACGCCCCGTGGATGGTCGACCGGATGCAGGCGTCGGTCTCGGCTCCCGTGACGACCACGTGCCCTACGTCGAGGTCGGCCAGCACGGCCTCGAGGTCGGTGCCCTCGAACGAGTCCCCGTAGGACTTGTGCACCAGCGGCTCCGCCTCCCGCCGGGACAGCTCGGGGACCCACCGCCACGCGTCGCTCCCCCGCACCAGTTCCTCGTCGGAGTGCTGCACCCAGACGACCGGCACGTCCACCCCCCGGGCCCGGTCGACCAGGCCGCTGATGGCGGCGACCACCTCGTCCCGGCGGTGGGCTCCGCCCACCACACCGTTCTGCACGTCGATGACGACGAGGGCGGTGTTCGGGCGGTCGGGCAGCGTGGTCATGACGGTCTCCCCTGCTGGTCAGCAGGCCCATGTCCAGCGGCCCGTGTGATGTCGGTGACGCTAGACCGGGCCACCGACAGGACTGCGCTCACCGCACCGCACGGATGAGCGCACGGGCCGGGTCGGTCGCCGGCGCCGAGGTGCGCCGTCGGCGGGATCTCCGGTAGGCAGGACGGCATGGACCTCCTGGCGACCTTCGGCGTCGTACTCGCCCTGGCGGCCCTCCTGTCCGGGCTGGCGGCGCGAACCCCGCTGTCGACGTCGCTGCTGGTGCTGGTGGCCGGCGCGCTGCTCGGACCGGGACTGCTGGGCGTCGTCGACGTGCACGCCGACAACCCGATCGTCTCGACGCTCGCCTCGATCGCGCTGGTCACCGTGCTGTTCACCGACGGCCAGCACCTGTCCGTGGGCCACGTGCGCAGCACCGCGCGGCTGGCCGGACGGGCCCTGCTGCTCGCCATGCCGCTGACCGCGCTGGGCATCGCCGCGCTCACCGTGCTCGTCACCGATCTCGGTTGGATCCCGGCGCTGCTGATCGGGGCGGTCCTCTCCCCCACCGACCCGGTGTTCGCTGCGGCCATCGTGCAGCGCGACGAGATCCCGCAGCGGCTGCGCCGGCTGCTCAACGTCGAGAGCGGCATCAACGACGGCCTGGCCCTGCCCGTGGTGCTGATCCTGCTGGCGCACAGCGGGACGCCGCAGGGCGAGACCGAGCCCCTCGTGCTGATCGGCGAGCTCGTCGGCGGCGTGGCGCTGGGCGTCGCCGTCCCCTTCGCGGTCAAGGGCCTGACGAAGCTGCCCGGCTTCAACGCCAGCGCTGCTCCGGCGCTGCTGGTCCTGGCTGCCGGCCTGACCTTGTTCGGTGTGGCCGAGCTGACCCACGCCAACCCCTACCTGGCCGCCTTCGTCGGTGGGGTGACCTTCGCGACGATCCTCCCCGAGGTCCGCGTGGCCTTCGCCGAGCTGGGCGAGCAGTTGTCCGAGGCGGCCAAGCTGCTGGCCCTGCTGGTCTTCGGCGGCCTGCTCACCCCGACGCTGCTGGGCAGCGTGCCCATCGGTGGCTGGGTGCTGGCCGCCCTCTCGCTCGTGCTCATCCGGCCGGCGGCGCTGCTCGCCTCGCTCACCATGTCGCGGCTGCCCAAGGACCAGCGGCTGGTGGCGGCGTGGTTCGGGCCGAAGGGGTTCGCCTCGGTGGTCTACGGGCTGCTGGTGCTGGAGGGCGGCGCTCCGGAGGCACAGGAGGAGTTCGCCATCATCGCGGCGGTCGTCGCCGTCTCGATCATCGTGCACAGCTCCACCGACGTGCCGGTGGCCAGGTGGCTGCGCAAGCGCAACGGCGACCAGGACGGCGGCCCCGTCGGCGGGCCGGACGATGCCCCGGGCACCGGTGCCGACACCACCCCACATGCTGACCCAGCGCGCCCCGACCGCAGCTGAGACCCGCTCGGCGCAAGGGAGCGCACGGACAGTCGCCCCCCGGGTCGCCGCGGCGGTCCCCCAGGGGCTGGCAGTTGCTGTTCGTAGTAGAGATTGGCGCGTTGTTGGGGATAACGGTCTGAGGGAAGGGGTCGGGTTTGCCGCGGGAGGCAGGTCGGTAGGTGCCCCAGGGCGTCGTCCGCGCGCCACCGGTGCGGCCCAGCCCCGGCCACCCACCCCCAGGAGGACGAGCATGCCCAGCCCGATCGAGGACTACGGCCTGATCGGCGACCTGCAGACGGCCGCGCTGGTCGGCAAGGACGGCTCGATCGACTGGTTGTGCCTGCCGTCGTTCGACTCCGCGGCCTGCTTCGCCGCGCTGCTCGGCGACGAGCGCAACGGCCGCTGGCAGCTCGCCCCGGCCGACGGCGGCCCCTGTACGCGCCGCCGGTACCGGGGCGACTCCCTGGTGCTGGAGACCGAGTGGGAGACCCCGACCGGGATGGTCCGGGTCATCGACCTCATGCCGCCGCGGGGGACCGACCCCGACGTCGTCCGGATCGTGGAGGGCGTCTCCGGACGGGTGCCGATGCGGATGGACCTGGTGCTCCGCTTCGACTACGGCCACCTGGTGCCCTGGGTGCGCACGGTGGACGGCGACCTGGTCGCCGTCGCCGGTCCGGACGCGGTCTCCCTGACCACGCCGGTGCAGCTGCACGGCCAGGACCACACCACCTCGGCCGAGTTCGAGGTGGCGGCCGGCGACCGGGTGCCCTTCGTGCTCACCCACTCCCCCTCCCACCTGCCCCGGCCGGAACCGGTGGACGCCGAGGAGGCGCTGGCCGGCACCGAGTCGTTCTGGGCCGAGTGGATCGGTCAGTGCACCTACGACGGTGAGTGGGCACCGGCGGTCCGCCGCTCGCTGATCACCCTCAAGGCGCTCACCTACCGCCCCACCGGCGGGATCGTCGCCGCCGCGACCACCTCGCTGCCGGAGGAGCTGGGCGGCAGCCGCAACTGGGACTACCGCTACTGCTGGCTCCGCGACGCCACCTTCACCCTCCAGGCACTGCTCGGCACCGGGTACCTCGCCGAGGCCCGGGCCTGGCGCGAGTGGCTGCTGCGCGCGGTCGCCGGCGACCCGGCCGACCTGCGGATCATGTACGCCCTCGACGGGTCGCGGCGCATCCCGGAGTACGTGCTGCCATGGCTGCCCGGGTACGAGGGCTCCGCGCCCGTGCGGGTCGGCAACGCCGCGGCCGGCCAGTTCCAGCTCGACGTCTGGGGCGAGCTGCTCGACGGGCTGCATCTGGCCCGCGAGTCCGGCCTCTCCCCCACGGCGGACGCCTGGGCCGTGCAGAAGGAGCTGCTGGACTTCCTGGAGGGCGCCTGGGCCCGTCCTGACGCCAGCCTGTGGGAGGTCCGCGGCGAGCCCCGGCACTTCGTCCACTCCAAGGTGCTGGCCTGGGCCGGTGTCAACGGCGCGATCGAGGCGGTGGAGCGGCACGGCCTCGACGGACCGGTCGACCGGTGGCGGGAGCTGCGCCAGCGCATCCACGACGACGTCTGCACCCGGGGCTACGACCCCGAGCGCCGGACGTTCACCCAGTTCTACGGCTCCGAGGGGCTGGACGCCGCGCTGCTGCTGATCCCCCGGGTGGGCTTCCTGCCGTGGGACGACGAGCGGGTCGTCGGCACCGTCGAGGCGGTGCAGCGCGAGCTGACCTCCGACGGCTTCCTGCTGCGGTACCACACGCATGCCGACGGGCGGGTCGACGGGCTGCCCGGTGAGGAGGCGCCGTTCCTGCTGTGCAGCTTCTGGCTCGCCGACGCGCTCAACGGCATCGGCCGTACCGCCGAGGCCCGTGAGCTGTTCGAGCGGCTGCTGGGCCTGGGCAACGACCTCGGGCTGATGAGCGAGGAGTACGACCCGCGCACCGGCCGGCACCTGGGCAACACCCCGCAGGCGTTCAGCCACGTCGGGCTGGTCAACACCGCCCGGCACCTCAGCGGCGCGCTGCGGATGCCCGGCGAGAACGCGTGAGCCGGCCGGCGGCGGGAGCTCTCCCGCCGCCGGCCGACGGGTCAGTTGATCTCGCTGCGCTGGATCCGCAGCCAACCCAGGACCATCGGCAGCGCCACCCACAGCGCCGCCGAGGTGCCGAACTGCAGCCACCCCTGCCCGTCCAGCCCGTCCTCGAACAGCGGCATGGACGTGGTCGACAGGTCCAGCCAGTCGCGCACCCAGTCCAGCGCAGACACCAGGCTGACCAGGATGGTGAACACCGTCGGCAGCACGAAGAACAGCACGATCGCCAGCGGCGAGCTGAGCAGCAGCATGCCGAAGGCCACCCCGGCCAGCACGGTGACCACCTGGGCGACGAGCACCTGGCCGACCAGTGCGGCGCTGATGCCCCAGTCGCTCTCCGCATCGGTGAAGACCGGGGTGAGCACCGTCGCGAGCGCCGAGGCGATCGCCGCGGCGACCACGCCGAGCACGGCCAGCACGGCGGCGGCGAGCACCTTCGCGACGAGCACCCGGGACCGCCGGGGCACCAGGGTGAACGTCGTCATCGCGGTGCGCTGCGACCACTCACTGGTGACCAGCAGGATCCCGAGCACCGGCAGCAGGAGGCTGATCGGCAGCTGGGTGAAGCCGAAGTGGTCGGTGAACGTCTTCGGCGTGTCCTCGACGAAGAGGGAGAGCGCGACGACGGCGAGCACGGCCAGGCCGATGACGATCAGCAGCCAGCGCCCGGCCCGGGTGTCGTAGGACTTGCGCAACTCCACCCGCACCAGCGTGGACAGGGACGGCGCGCTGGGCGCGGCCCCGGTGCGGGGACGCTCGGCGTCCAGCGTCGTGGTGCTCATGCCTGCACCTCCTGGACCTGGTGCTCGGAGCCGGTGAGGGAACGGAAGAGGTCCTCCAGCCCCGCTCCCCCGGCCGGCCGCAGCTCGGTCAGGACGACGCCCGCCGCCGCCACCGCCTGCCCGACGGCGAGGGCCTCGGCGTCGGCCACCAGGGCGTCGTCCGGGCCGGGCGAGACGCCGATGCCGGCGACCTCCAGCGCCTTGGCCAGCAGGGCCCGGTCGGGGCCGCGCACCAGCGTGCCGCCGGTGCCGGCCAGCAGCTCGGACTTGCTGCCCTGCGCCACGATCCGGCCACCGGAGATGACCACCAGCTGGTCGGCGACCGCCTCCACCTCGTGCAGCAGGTGGGAGGAGAGCAGCACCGTGCCCCCACGGTCGGCGAAGCCGCGCAGCAGTCCGCGCATCCAGAAGATGCCCTCGGGGTCCAGCCCGTTCGCCGGCTCGTCGAGAACCAGCACCTGGGGATCACCGAGCAGCGCGGTCGCGAGGCCGAGCCGCTGGCGCATCCCGAGCGAGTAGTTGCCCAGCCGTTTGCCCGCCGGACGGCCGGCCAGGCCCACCCGGCCGAGCACCTCGTCGACCCGCTCGCGGCCGACCCCCAGGACCATCGCCGACAGGGTGAGCACCTCCCGGCCGGTGCGGCCGGCGTGCTGGGCACCGGCGTCGAGCAGGACCCCGACCTCGCGGCCGGCGTTGGGCAGCTCGCGGTAGTGCTTGCCGGCGATCGTCGCCGTCCCGCTGGTCGGGTCGGCCAGCCCGACCAGCGCCCGCATGGTCGTGGACTTGCCGGCACCGTTCGGGCCCAGGAAGCCGGTGACCGTGCCCGGCTGGCAGGTGAAGGAGACGTCGGAGACGGCGACCTGCGCGCCGTACCGTTTCGTCAGGTGCTCGATCGTGATCATGGCCCAGATCCTGCTCCGGCCGGCCGGCCGCGCGCATCGGCCGGAAGTAGCTGATCGTCGCTGCGCTCCGGCCGGCGGCGGCGGAGAGGTAGACCTTGGTCGGTTCCGGCAGCGGTCCGGCGTCCGTAGCCTCCGGGAGGTGAGCGTGTCCATCCAGCCGGCCGCGCCCGAGGGCGTCGAGCATCCCTCGCTCGTGCCGGCCCAGCTCCTGGCCGGTCCCGGTGCGGCCCCGCAGCGCAGTCCGGACACCGGCAGCAGCACCGCTGGCCGCCGCCGGGTACGCCGCTCGCTCCGGGACTGGGCGGTCGACCTGGCCGCCTTCCTGATCTCGACGCTGGCCGGGCTGCTCCTCGTGGGCAGCGTGCTCGACCAGCCCGTCCCGCCGCCGGACGGCCTGCTGCTCGCCGACCTGGCGCTGGGCTCGCTCGGCTGCGCCGCGCTGTGGCTGCGGCGGCGCTGGCCGGTCGGCCTCGCGGTCGCCCTGTCGCTGCTCGCCTCGTTCTCCGACATGGTCGCGGTCGCCTGCCTCTTCAGCCTGTTCACCGTCGCGGTGCACCGCCGGTGGCCGACCGTCGTGGCGGTCACCGCGGTCAGCCTCGCGTCCTTCGCCGTGTACGTCGCCGTCCGGCCCGACCCGGAGCTGCCGTCCTGGGTGTTCGCGGTGATCGGGACCGTGCTCACCGCCGCCGTCGTGGCCTGGGGGATGTTCGAGCGGGCCCGCCGGCAGCTCGTCGTGTCGCTGCACGACCGGGCGGTGCGCGCGGAGACCGAGCAGCAGCTCCGCGTGGAGCAGGCCCGGCAGACCGAGCGCACCCGGATCGCCCGCGAGATGCACGACGTGCTGGCGCACCGGCTGTCGCTGCTGAGCATGCACGCCGGCGCGCTGGAGTTCCGCCCCGGTGCCCCGTCCGCCGAGGTCGCCCAGGCCGCCGGCGTGGTCCGGTCCAGCGCCCGGCAGGCGCTGGAGGACCTGCGGGAGGTCATCGGGGTGCTGCGTGACGGTGGGCAGGCGGACGGCGACCCGGGCACGCGGCCGCAGCCGACGCTGGCCGACGTCCCGGCGCTGGTGGAGGAGAGCCGGCGGGCCGGGGTCCGGGTGCGGGCGCAGTACCGGGTGCCCGAGCTCGCCACCGCACCCAGCGCGGCGGGCCGCAGCGCCTACCGGGTGGTGCAGGAGGGGCTGACCAACGTCCGCAAGCACGCGCCCGGCACGGTGGCCACCGTCCTGGTCGAGGGCGGCCCCGGTGCCGGGCTCGTCGTGGAGGTGCGCAACCCCGTCCCGGCCGGCGGGGGGGCCGCCACCGCGCTGCCCGGGGGCGGCACCGGGCTGGTCGGCCTGCTGGAGCGGGTCAGCCTGGCCGGCGGCCACCTGGAGCACGGCTGGACGGCCGACGGGGAGTTCCGGCTGTGCGCCGAGCTGCCCTGGCCGGTGACGCACCCGGCGGTGCCGGTGGCCGGGCAGCCGGCGTGACCGCCCCGGTCCGGGTGCTCGTCGTCGACGACGACCCGCTCGTCCGCGCCGCCCTGGCGATGGTCCTCGGCGGCGCCGAGGGGCTGACGCTCGTCGGCGAGGCGGCCGGCGGTGCGGAGGTGCCGGCCGCGGTGGCCCGGTCCTCCCCCGACGTCGTGCTGATGGACATCCGGATGCCCGGCGTCGACGGCCTCACCGCCACCGAACGGCTGCAGGCCGGGCGGGACGCCCCGCAGGTGATCGTGCTGACCACGTTCGACGCCGACGACCAGGTGCTGCGCGCACTGCGGGCGGGCGCCAGCGGCTTCCTGCTCAAGGACACCCCGCCGGGGGCGATCGTGGACGCCGTGCGCCGCGTCGCCGCGGGCGAGCCGATGCTCTCCCCCACCGTCACCCGGCGGCTGATGTGCCACGTCGCCGCCACCACCGTCCCGCCGGCCGACGACCGCCGCGACCGTGCCCGCGCCCAGCTGGCCGTGCTCAGTGACCGCGAGCGCGACGTGGCGCTCGCCGTCGGCCGGGGGCTGTCCAACGCCGACATCGGCGCGCAGCTGTACCTGAGCGTGGCCACGGTGAAGGCGCACGTGTCCCGGTTGCTGGTCAAGCTCGAGCTGACCAACCGGGTCCAGATCGCGCTGCTGATGCACGACGCCGAGCTGGTCTGACCGGCGCCCGCCGAGGTCAGCCGACGCCGTCCGGGCTGACCGCCGGTGTTCCTGGCTCACGTCCACCGTGAGCCAGGAGCACCGCACGATCAGGTCACCTGATCCCGGGGCGGCGGTCGCCCCAGCGCCGGCCGGCCAGCCACCAGGACAACCGCCGGGTGACCCAGGGCAGCAGCAGGTAGGTCATCAGCGGGGTCAGCACCAGCGTCATCGCCGCGACCCGGGCGATCACGTGGACGTCGGCCAGCAGCGCCCCCAGCGTCACCGTGGCCAGCAGGTTCAGCGGGAAGAAGACCAGCCAGATGGTCGTGGCCTGCTTCCAACGGGGCGGAGCGGCCGGCGGTGCCACCTCCGCGGCGGCGGCGACCGGGGCGTCGAACCAGCCCTCGATCCCGGTGCGCCGCTCGGTGCGGGTCACCTCGGCGAGCCCCTGTGCCGAGCCCAGCCACCAGCGTCGTTCCGGGCTCGCCTCCCAGGCGGCCAGCGTGGCCGGGGAGTCGAACCGGCACAGCATGTGCCACTCGTCCGCGCCGTTGCGGGGCTGGACCCAGCCCCCACCGAGGAAACCGGGGAACCCCTCGGCCAGGGTCAGCCCCGCCCGGATCCAGGCGCTCATCTGCACCGCGTGCGCCGGGTCGGCGCGCCGGGTGAAGGAGACGGTGACCGGGAGAT
Source organism: Modestobacter sp. SYSU DS0290 (assembly GCF_054050955.1). Lineage (NCBI taxonomy): Bacteria > Bacillati > Actinomycetota > Actinomycetes > Geodermatophilales > Geodermatophilaceae > Modestobacter > Modestobacter sp. SYSU DS0290. Next base: position 64,972 of record NZ_JBJHAI010000014.1, on the reverse strand, counting down.
CGTCCGCGGTCACCGCCTGCTGCGTGCTCGTCATGGGGGCAGCATCGCGCCCGACTGTGACGACCGGGTGACGCGGGTCCCGCGCGGCGCACCGCTCCTGCACAGCCGGAGCGGTGATGATGCCCGGCGTGACCGCCATCGAGGAGTTCTGGCGCCAGGTCAGCGCCACCTCTCCCCCGCTGACGGCCGGACTGCTCGCGCTGAGCGCGGCCGTCGCGCTGCTGCTGGTCCGCGTCCCCGGCCTGTGGCGGCACGCCCGCCACGCGGTGACGATCGCGCACGAGGGAGCGCACGGGCTGGCGGCGCTGGCGACCGGACGCCGGCTGGCCGGCATCCGCCTGCACTCGGACACCTCGGGGGTCACCGTCTCCGCCGGCCGGCCCACCGGGGCCGGCATGGTGCTCACCGCCGCGGCCGGCTACACCGGACCCGGGCTGTTCGGGCTCGGCGCCGCCGCGTTGCTGGCCGCCGGGTACGCCGTCGGCCTGCTCTGGGCGCTGCTCGCCCTGCTGGCGCTGCTGCTGGTGCAGATCCGCAACTGGTACGGCCTCTGGTCGGTCCTGGTCACCGGCACGCTGGTGTTCGCCGCGACCTGGTGGCTGCCCGCGCAGTGGCAGGCCGTCTTCGCCCACGGCGTCACGTGGTTCCTGCTGCTGGCCGCGCCGGTGACCGTGTGGGAGCTGCAGGCCAAGCGGCGCCGCGGCGCGGCCCGGGACTCCGACGCCGACCAGCTGGCCCGCCTCACCCGGCTGCCCGGGCTGGTCTGGGTCGGGCTCTTCCTCCTCGTCGACGTCGGTGCCCTCGTCCTGGGCACCTGGTGGTTGATCGGCGAGAGCGCGCTGCTCTCCTGACGCGCGCCCGTCAGCCCGCGTGCCGGGTGAGGGCGCCGTGGACGACGGCGAGCAGGCGGACGTGGTGCTCCAGCAGCTGCGGTCGATGGCCGTCCGGACGCAGAGCGGCGACGTGCCCCGCCGCCGTCCAGATGTCGTCGCCGTCGTCGGTGGCGAGCAGCGTCTGCCGGAGCGCGGGGTCGGCGGCCACCCGCACGGCACGCTCGTCGCCCCCGAGGAACCGCCACCGGGCGTCCAGGGCCTCGTCGTCCGTCGGCAGCTGCACCAGCTCCCGCGGGTCGTGCCGCCACAGCCGGGCCGGGGTGATCCGGACGGTCGGGACACCCTCCGGGACCGCGACCGCTGTCACGGCCCACTCCGGGACCGCCCCCGTCCGCGCGCTGACCGCGATGTCGAAGGCCAGCAGCTCCAGACCACCGGTGGAGCCGGCGACCAGGCCGCGAGGGTGGTGGTCGGCGTCGATGCGCCGAGCCGGTGCCGACCGCACGAGCTCCTCGGCGATCCGGTGCCGGGCGTCGGTGCGCTCGGCCGCGGCCCACCCTGCCCGGCGGGACCAGCTGGTCGTCCCGGCGCGGTCGGCTCGGCTGGCGAAGACGTCGTCCGCCGGACCGCGGCGGTGCCCGCGGCTCATGCCCAGGCCGTTCCGGCCGGGTCCCCCGAACGCCCGCTGCGGCTGCCCGACGTGCGGGTGCTCGGGCTCGTCGTACCCGCCGGAGCCGGTCACGGCGTCGCGCCCCCGCCCGTCGTCAGTCGCTGGTGGGGCGGTGCCGGCGCCGCGGCGAGGCGTGCGGGGGCTGGTGCACCGGTTCGACGTCCGGCGGCGGCGGGACGTCGCGGGTGACCGGCTCGGCAGTGACGGTGAACGGCTCCCCGTGGTGCGCGATCTCCAGCGGCTCGTCGCCGTACACCAGCCGGTAGGTGGCCTGGCGGTCCGTCACCGAGACCGCCAGGCACCGGCCCTGGAAGACCACCCGGAAGGCCAGCCGGCGCAGCCGCGGGGGCAGCCGCGGGGCGAAGGTCAGCTTCCCGTCGTGGTCGCGCATGCCACCGAACCCGGCCACGGCCACCGTCCAGCCCCCGGCCAGGGACGCGATGTGGAGCCCGTGGCCGCTGTTGCCGTGCAGGTTCTGCAGGTCGGTCAGCGCCGCCTCGCCCCAGTAGTCGTGGGCCAACTGGAGGTGTCCGGTCTCTGCGGCCACCACCGCCTGCTGAGCCGCGGACAACGACGAGTCCCGGACCGTGCGCGCCTCGTAGTAGGCGAAGTCGGCGATCTTCTCCGCGAGGGTGAACGCGTCCCCGCGCAGGTGCAGCGCCATGACGAGGTCGGCCTGCTTGACGACCTGCTTCCGGTAGATCTCGAAGTAGGGGAAGTTCAGCAGCAGCGGGTACTGGTCCGGCGTCGTCCCGTCGAAGTCCCACTCCTCGTGGTGGGTGAACCCCTCGCTCTGCTCGTGCACCCCGAGCTTCTCGTTGAACGGCACCCGCATGCTGTCCGCCGCCAGGGTCCAGAAGTCGACCTCCTCCGGGTCGACCCGCAGCCGGCCGGCGGTCTCCGGCTGGCGCGCCACCGCGGCCACCGCCTCGCGCAGGTTCCGCTGCGCCATCAGGTTCGTGTAGACGTTGTTGTCGACCACCGCGGTGTACTCGTCCGGCCCGGTCACCCCGTCGATGCGGAACTCGCCGTCGCCGTTGAGGTGCCCCAGCGACGCCCACAGCCGGGCGGTCTCGACCAGGAGCTCGGTGCCGTGGTCCCGGTCGAACTCGGTGTCCAGCGTGGCCCACCAGTAGCGGGCCACGGCGTCGGCGATGTCGGCGTTGATGTGGAAGGCCGCCGTCCCGGCCGGCCAGTAGCCGGAGGTCTCCTCGCCGCGGATGGTGCGCCACGCGAACGCCGCACCGTCGTGGCCGAGCACCCGGGCCCGCTCCCGGGCCATGTCCAGGATCGAGTGCCGCCACAGCAGCGCGTCGCGCACGGCGCCGGGCGCGGTGTAGGTGAGCACCGGGAGGACGTAGGTCTCGGTGTCCCAGAAGGTGTGCCCGTCGTAGCCGTCGCCGGTCAGGCCCTTGGCCGGGATCGGCTGCCGCTCGGCCCGCAGGCCCGCCTGCAGGACGTGGAACATGCCCACCCGGACGGCCTGCTGGAGCTCGTCGTCGCCCTCGATCTCGACGTCCGCCTCGTCCCAGTGCCGGTCCAGCAGCTCGCGCTGCTCCGCCACGAGCCGGTCCCAGCCGGCCAGCTTCGCCGTCGCGAGCGCACCCTCCACCTGGTCACGGACCGCCGCCGCCGAACGGCGGCTGGACCAGCCGTAGGCCAGGTACTTGCGCAGCCGCACCGGGGAGCCGTTGCTCAGCCGGGCGGCGAGGGTGTAGCGGGCCAGGTCCGGGGAGACCTCCAGGTCCTCGGTGGCCGCCGACGGCACCTCCACGTCGTGGTCCATGCCGGCGGCCATCCGGAGCCGGCTGAGGGAGGTCTGGTGCACGAGCACGGCGTGCCGGCCGCGCCCGACGTGCAGCTCGGACTGCAACGGCCTGGCCAGAGCGGACCCGGCGCGCGGGTCGCCGGACGGGCCGCTGAGGATGTCCTCGTTGGCCAGCAGGTCCGACTGCAGGGCGATGTAGAGGTCACCCTGGTCGTCGGTGCACTCGACCTGGAACTCGACCGCCGCGATCGACCGGCGGACCAGCGACACCAGCCGGGTGCTGGTGACCCGCACCTCCCGGCCGGCCGGGGACCGCCAGTCGGTGACCCGGCGCAGCACCCCGGCCCGCAGGTCGAGGGTCCGCCGGTGGGCGATCACGTCGCCGTACTGCAGGTCCAGCGGGGAGTCGCCGACGAGCAGCCGGATGAGCTTGCCGTCGGTCACGTTGACGACGGTCTGGCCCATCTCCGGGAAGCCGTAGCCCGCCTCGGCGTAGGGCTGCGGACGCTCCTCGAAGAAGCCGTTGAGGTAGGTGCCGGGCACCACGATCGGCTCGCCCTCGTCGAACGTGCCGCGCATGCCGATGTGCCCGTTGGCCAGGGCGAAGACCGACTCGTTGACCGCCAGGGAGGCCATGTCGACACCGACCTCGGTCAACGACCAGGGCTCGACCAGGAAGTGCGCGCGCCCCTCCGTCACGGCTGCCCGTCCAGCAGCTGCGCCAGGTCGGTGACGACGACGTCGGCGCCACGCGCACGCAGCTCCTCCGCCTGGCCCACCCGGTCCACGCCGACGACGTACCCGAACTCTCCCGCCCGCCCCGCGGCCACCCCGGACTGCGCGTCCTCGAAGACGACCGCACGCGCCGGCTCGACGCCCAGCAGGCGGGCCCCGGCGAGGAAGGTGTCCGGCGCCGGCTTGCCGCGCAGCCCCTCGCGCTTGGCCACCAGGCCGTCGACCCGCGCGTCGATCAGGTCGGCGAACCCACCGGCGGCGACGACGTGCTCGCCGTTCGCCGACGCGGTGACCACCGCGGTCGCCAGGCCGGCGTCCTTGACCGCCCGCAGGTACCGCATGGACCCCTCGTAGACCTCCACGCCGTGCTCCTCGAGCTCGCGCATCAGCAGTTCGTTCTTGCGGGTGGCGACCGCCACGACGGTCGCCGCGTCGGCCGGGTCGCCCGTGGCGCCCTGGGGCAGGGTGATGCCCCGGCTGGCCAGGAAGTCGCGGACGCCGTCCTCGCGCGGCTTGCCGTCGACGTAGCGGTTGTAGTCGTCGAGGGTGAACTCCCCCGCCGCCGGGTCGCGGCGCAGGAGGAACTCGTCGAAGGTGCGCTTCCACGCGGCCTGGTGCACCGTCGCGGTCCGGGTCAGCACGCCGTCGAGGTCGAAGAGGCAGGCCTGGATGTCGTCGGGGAGTCCCAGCACGGTGATCACGCTACGGGGAGATCGACCTCGTGACCTCTCGGGCGGCAACTGCTCCTCGCCCGCAGGGCGCCGCTCCGGGTGACCACCGGCCATCGGCGCAGGCCTGTTGGGGATAACGGGCGTGGAACGCGCGCGGGCGCAGTCGGCGAGCAGGGTCTCCGCCGGGCTGCCTAGGGTCGGTCCCGGCGCGGCACCCGCTGCTCCCCCGGCACCCGGCCGGGCAGCTACCAGCCCAGGAGAGACCGCATGGCCGACCGCCCGTCGCCTCCGAGCCCCTACGACTTCCTCCCCCAGGTGCCCTCGTTCACCGTCACCAGCACCGACGTCGCCCACGGCGAGCGGCTGGGCCAGCCGCACGTCAGCGGGCTGATGGGCGCCGGCGGCGAGGACGTCTCCCCCCAGCTGTCCTGGTCGGGCTTCCCCGCCGGGACCCGGGGCTTCGCGGTGACCGTCTTGGACCCCGACGCCCCGACCGGCAGCGGCTTCTGGCACTGGGCGGTGTTCGGCATCCCCGCCTCGGTCACCGAGCTGCCCCGCGGAGCCGGCGACGACGCCGGCTCCGGGCTGCCCGAGGGCGCCGTGCAGCTGCGCAACGACGCCGGCCTCGCCCGGTTCGTCGGCGCCGCCCCGCCGGCCGGACACGGCACGCACCACTACCACGTCGTGGTGCACGCGCTGGACACCGACGACCTCGGCGTCCCGGCCGACGCGACCCCGGCGTTCCTCGGCTTCACCCTGTTCAGCCACACCCTCGCCCGCGGCGAGATCGTCGCCACCTACGACGTCGAGTGACCGGCGCCGTCCCGCTGGGGTCGCCCGTCGGCGGGCTCAGCGGGACGGCCGCTCCGCCACGCAGGTGGTGCCCACCCGGGCGAAGCCGGCCCGCTCGTACACCCGGGCGACGTCGTCGTCCCCGGCGGAGAGGAACACCAGGTCGGCGGTCTGCCGGGCGTGGTCGACCAGCGCCGAGGTGAGCCCGGCGCCGAGGCCACGGCCGCGGAAGCGCGGCAGTGTCGCCACCCCGACCACCTCGCTGACCTCGGTGCCGTCGACGTCGACCGGCTGGTGGGAGCCGATGGCCACCGGTTCGCCGTCGTCGACGGCGACCATCATCACGGTGCGGCCGGAGGCCACCCGCTCGCGCAGCAGCTCCGTCGGCGGGAGCTCCGCCGGGCCGGGATCGGCCGCGGCCACCTCGGGGACGCCCGGAGGGTGGTCGCCGACGTCCGGCCGGGCCGCCGGCGTGGCGAAGGCGAGGGCGGCCAGCCGCTGGTAGAGCCCGAGCTGCGGGTCGTCGGCCCCGACGAGGTACAGCCGGACCTCGTCCGGCAGCAGGATCTCCACCGGGTCGTCGACGACGAGCAGCGGCAGCTCCTCGACGTGCAGCCCGGCCGCGCGGGCGACGCCGGCCAGACCGCGGCAGCGGTCGCCCAGCCACTCGACCGACGCCGGCAGCCCCGCCGACTCCTGCAGCTCCACCGCAGCACGCACGTCCGCCACGGCCACGGCGTCCTCCTGCCCCGGCCGCGGCCGGGCCGGGTAGGGCCACTCCGGCGACCCGATCGGCACGACGAGCCCGCCGACGGACTCGATGCGCGTCAGGCCGTCAGCCTCCGGCGCGAGGGTGAAGTAGCGCTCGATCCGGTCGAGGAGCCCGGTGGACGACACGTCGTGGACCCTAGACGCCCCGCTGCCCCGGGTGGGCGCGCAGGCGGCACGGACCACCCCGTCGGGGGGCCGGGCCGGGCCGGACGGCACGATGGGCGGCGTGACGGCCGGAACGCGAGCCCAGGTCTCGCCCTTCACCGCCTTCGACCGCGACTCCTGGCGGGCGCTGGCGGCCGGCGGCGAGCTGCCGCTCGACGACGCCGACGTACGCTCCCTGGCCACGCTCGGGGACCGCATCGACCGCGACGAGGTGGCCACGGTCTACCTCCCGCTGGCCCGGCTGCTGCACCTGCACGTGACCGCCAGCCGCCGGCTCTGGGCCGCGCAGACCGAGTTCCTCGGCACGCCCACGGAGAAGGTGCCGTTCGTGATCGCGGTGGCCGGGAGCGTCGCCGTCGGGAAGAGCACCACCGCCCGGCTGCTGCAGGCGCTGCTCGCCGCCGCCCCGGACACCCCGCGGGTCGACCTGGTGACCACCGACGGGTTCCTGCTGCCCAACGCCGAGCTCGAGGCCCGCGGGCTGCTGGGGCGCAAGGGCTTCCCGGAGAGCTACGACCGGCGGGCGCTGCTGCGGTTCCTGGCCGACGTGAAGTCCGGCAAGCCGGCGGTGAGCGCGCCGACGTACTCCCACCACGCCTACGACATCGTCCCCGGCAGCCGGCAGGTGGTCGACCGCCCCGACGTCCTGGTGCTGGAGGGCCTCAACGTGCTGCAGGCCCGCGGTGGCCGGGGCGACGGGCGGGTGCCGGAGGTCTTCCTGTCGGACTTCTTCGACTTCTCGGTCTACGTCGACGCCACCGAGGCGGACATCCAGCAGTGGTACGTCGAGCGGTTCCTGGCGCTGCGGCGCACCGCCTTCGCCGACAGCGCCGCCTACTTCCACCGCTTCGCCGAGCTCACCGACGACGAGGCCCGGACCACCGCCCGCGGCATCTGGGCGGCGGTCAACGAGCCGAACCTGCGGCTGAACATCGCCCCGACCCGCTCACGGGCCCGGCTGGTGCTGCAGAAGTCGGCCGACCACTCGGTGCGCAGGGTGCTGCTGCGCAAGATCTAGGCGCCGGTCACCTGCGGAGGTGGTCCACCCGTTCCCGCAGCACTGCGGCTGCGGCCGTGCTCAGGCGGAGGCGGCGCGGCGCCGGCGGCGGGCGGAGAGCTCGTCGTCCACCTGCTGGCCGTTGCCGTCGAGCCGCTCGGCCGGCAGTTCGGCCAGCTCGCCGGAGAGCTCACGCAGCGCCCCGGAGACGGCGATGCCGAACACGCCCTGCCCGCCGGCGAGCAGGTCGACGACCTCCTCGGCCGAGGTGCACTCGTACACGGTCGCGCCGTCGGAGAGGAGCGTGATGTTGGCGAGGTCCTTGACCCCGCGGGTGCGCAGGTGGTCGACGGCCTTGCGGATGTTCTGCAGCGAGACGCCGGTGTCCAGCAGCCGCTTGACCACCTTGAGCACGAGGATGTCGCGGAAGGAGTACAGCCGCTGGGTGCCCGACCCGGTGGCGGTGCGCACCGAGGGGGCGACCAGGCCGGTGCGGGCCCAGTAGTCGAGCTGGCGGTAGGTGATCCCGGCGGCGGCACACGCGGTCGGGCCGCGGTAGCCGACCTCGTCGGTGTCGACCTCGTCGTAGGCGGGTGCGCCGACCGCGGAGTCGCTGAAGAGCTGGCCCTGCTGACCCCCGCTGAACGGCCGGCGGCCGGAACCGTTGTCCAGGTCGCTCACGTCAGCGCCTCCTCCAGATCAGCACCCAGCACGAGGGCCGTCGCCCGCTCGTGCCGGGACGGCCACCCGGGCGCGACCGTGGAGTCACAGCTGGGTGATTTGGACTGACGGTAGGCCGGGGCAGGACACCGGTCAACCGCGGGGGGCGGCGTGTCGCCCCGCTCACCCGGAGGGGTGGCCCCCACCGTCCTCGGCAGTCCCACGCGCGAACGGGACCGCCTCAGGCGGCACCGTCTCAGGCGGGGCCCCCGCCGGAGCCGGACCCGGCGCCGAAGTCCTCGGGGCTGATGTTGTCGAGGAACTCGCGGAACTTCTCCACCTCGTCCTCCTGCTCGTCGGGGATCTCGATGCCGACCTCGTCGAGCAGGGTCTCGGCCCCGAAGATCGGCGCCCCGGTGCGGACGGCCAGGGCGACGGCGTCGGACGGCCGGGCGCTGACGGTCCGCCCCTCCCCCAGCTGCAGCTCGGCGATGTAGATCCCGTCGCGCATCTCGGTGATGTGCACCGCCTCGACGGCGGCCCCCAGTGCGGCGACGACGTCCTTGAGCAGGTCGTGCGTCATCGGCCGGGCCGGGCGCACGCCCTGCTGCTCGTAGGCGATCGCGGCGGCCTCGACCGCGCCGATCCAGATCGGGAGGTAGCGCTCCCCCGAGGTCTCCTTCAGCAGCAGGATCGGCTGGTTGCCGGGCAGTTCGACCCGGACGCCGACGACTCTGAGCTCCTGCACGGCTGGCTCCCCTCCCGCTCCGCTGACCCTCCCGGACCGCACCGACGACGACCCGCCCGGGCCGGTGTCCGCGGCGCTCCGCCACGTGCAACGGTACGCCAGGGCATCCGATCGCTCAGCCGCCGAGGACGGCACGCAGCCGGGCCTCGAGCAGGGCGGTGTGCAGCTGGGCGGAGAGCCCGGCGAGCTCCTGCACCTGCTCGGCGGCGCGGCTGCGGGCCTCGTCGGAGCGGGCGCGCAGCACCGGCGCGACGAGCTGCTCCAGCGTGGCCGCCTCCCGGTCGGCCCCGGTGCGCCAGGCGCGCAGGTGGCGGGCCTCCAGGCCGTGCCGGGCCAGCGCGGCGGCGGCGCGCACGACCGGCAGGTCGACGGCCTGCAGCCGGCCACGCCGGTCGGTGCTGACCAGCCCGAACTGCACGTAGTCGGCGAGCTGCTGCTCGTCCACTCCGGCGGCCTCGGCGAACTCGGCCGGCGGCATCGGCCCGGCGGCCGCGAGCTGCTCGTCGGTGGTGGAGCTGCCGGCCTCGGGGTGCCCGGGCAGCGGCTCGCCCCGGTCCAGCGCCTCCAGGTGCTCCTTGATCACCCGCAGCGGCAGGTACTGGTCGCGCTGGGCAGCGAGCACGTAGCGCAGCCGGGCCACGTCCGCGGCGGAGAACTTCCGGTAGCCCGACGGGGTGCGCTGCGGGTGCACCAGCTGCTCGGACTCGAGGTACCGGATCTTGCTGATCGTGACGTCCGGGAAGTCGCCGCGCAGCGCGGCGAGCACCTCCCCGATCGTCAGCAGGGCACCGTTGCCCCCGGTGTCCCGCCGGGGCACCGCGCTCATCGTCCCGACCCGCCCCTCGTTCCCTCGTCCGTGGCGATCAGCCGTCGCCCGGCGCCGGAGGGCACCGGACGACGACCGACAGGTCAGGCGCCGGCGGTCTCGCCGGTGCGCGGACCGGTCAGGTAGACCAGCCGGAACTTGCCGATCTGGACCTCGTCGCCACCGGCGAGGGAGGCGACGTCGACCGGCTCGCGGTTGACGTAGGTGCCGTTCAGGCTGCCGACGTCGTGCACGGTGAAGCCGCCGCCCTCGCGGTGGAACTCCACGTGCCGCCGGCTGACGGTCACGTCGTCGAGGAAGATGTCCGAGTCCGGGTGGCGCCCGGCCGTGGTGACCTCCTGGTCGAGGAGGAAGCGGCTGCCGGCGTTCGGCCCCCGCTTGACCACCAGCAGGGCCGACCCCGCCGGCAGCGACTCGACCGCGCCGGCGTGGGCGTCCGCGGTGGTGTCGACCGCCTCGACCTGCTCCCCGGAGTCCTCACCGCCGACCTTGGGGATGATGCTGGTCGACTCGCCGACACGCTCCTGGCTCAGCGCCGCCCCGCACTGGGCGCAGAAGCGGCTGCCCTCGGGGTTCTGGTGGCCACATCGAGTGCAGAGCACGTCGGTCTCCTCCGGTGCAGGCGGCACCGCCGCGGCCTGGAGGGCCGCGGTCGGCCGGCGGACGACGAGCCGGACGGCCCGTCGCTGGTCGGCCACCGCGGGGTCGCGGTCGGGCCGGGGGTCATGGAACCAGCGGCTGACCGGGGGGTCAACCGCACGTACAGGGTGAGAGTCCGGCCGCTCGCGGTGGAGCGTCGGACCTCTGCGGTGATGATAGTGATCGTGTCCGGCAGTGGCGGGACGGGAGGGGCGCGCGGGTCAGTCCGCGTCGGAGGGCTCGGCGTACCGGGGGGTGACCACCGGCCGCAGCGCGTCGACCACGATCCGGTCCGACTGCCGGATCTCCACGGTGGCCAGCCGCCGCGTCATCCGGTCGACGACCCCGTTGGGGATGTTCATCGCGGTCTGCATCGACTGCGGCGGGCCGATGACCCGCACGGTGTAGGGCGAGGTCACCGGGGTGCCGTCGATGGAGAGCTCGCCCGGGTCACCGGTGACCTCGCTGTCCGCCCCGATCCGGACGTCGTCGACCTGCATGGTTTCGGCGCCGGCGGCGCGCAGCTCGTGGACCGCGTTGATCAGCTCCGAGGACGCGAGCCGGCCGCCGGGGTCGGAGACGGTCATCTCCAGCCCCGGGCCCTGGGCCGCGACCGTGCCGTTGAGCAGCGCCAGGGTCCGGGACCGCTCGCGCGCCTCGGCCAGGGCGGCCGCCGAGGCGCTGTCGGCGTTCCCCAGCTGCTCCTGGGCGGTCCGCTGGTCCTCGAGCTGCTGGCGCAGCCGTTCCTCGCGGGCGGTGAGGTCGTCGAGGATCCGCACCAGGTCCTCTTCCCGCTGCCCGGCCAGCGCGGCCGCCGTGTCGGCGCTGCGGACCTGCACCGCGAACGCGAAGCCCAGCAGCAGGGTGAGCACGCTGATCAGCGCCGCGGCGACCAGGCCGCGACGCCCGCGGACCACCTTCCCGCGCCAGGGCGCCGGCAGCGGCGTGGCTCCCGGCCGCCGGTCGGTGCCCGAGGTCGGGTCCGAGGTCGGGTCCGGGGTCGCGCCGCCGCCGGGGCCGTCCCGCCGGGCCGGGTCCTCCCCGTCCGGCCGCTCGTCGGTCATGCCCGGAACAGGTGCCGGCGGATCGCCGCCGCGTTGCCGAAGATGCGGATGCCCAGGACGACGACCACCGCGGTGGACAGCTGCGCCCCCACCCCGAGCTGGTCACCGAGGAACACGATGAGCGCGGCGACGACGACGTTGGAGACGAAGGAGACGACGAAGACCTTCGCGTCGAAGATGCCGTCGAAGCGGGCGCGCACCCCACCGAAGACCGCGTCCAGCGCGGCGACGACGGCGATCGGCAGGTAGGGCTGCAGCCAGAGCGGGACGCTCGGGTCGAGCACCAGCCCCAGCACCACACCGATCGCCAGTCCGATGATCGGGATCACGCGTCAGCCTCCGTCGGTGGCGGTCGAGGGCGCGGACGAGCCCGAGCCGGTGGTGGGGTCGAGCAGCATGGCGTGCACCAGCTCGGCGACGGAGCCGGCCGGCAGCTCGAGGGAGTCCTCGCGCATGTACTGGAAGACGACACCGTAGTCAACGGTCAGCTGGCCCAGCGCCTTCGCCTCCGGGGTGTTGAGCAGGTCGCGGGTCAGCGTCTCCGGGTCGCCGATCGCGGAGACCTCGTACGGGCTGGCCACCGGGCGGAAGTCGACCAGGATGGCGTCGCCGGCCTGCCGGATCGCCGACGTCGGGCCGAGCCGCTGCCCGTTGATGCTGACCGCCTCCGCGCCCACCGACCACAGCGCGTTCACCAGCAGCTGCAGGTCGCGGTCCTGGACGATGCCGCCGAGGCCCACCGCGGCGGACCCGCCCACCGGGTCGCTGTCCGACGGCGGTGGTGCGTTGCCCAGGGTCACCACGACCCCGGGGCCCTCGACCGGTACGGTCCCCGCCTGCTGCTCGGCCACCGCGAGCCGGTCCAGCGCGCGCTGGCCGACCACGCTGGCCGCCAGTGCGTCCTCGCGGGCGGCGGTGACCTCGGCGGTCAGCGTCTCCAGCTGGGCGGCCAGCTCGTCGGTGGTGTCCGAGGACTGGAGGATGTCCTCCCGCAGCGCCTCCCGCACCACCTCGCGCCCCTGGGCGCCGGACGCCGCCTCCCGGTAGGTCACCGCGGCGAGGAAGCCGGCCACGGCCAGGGTGGCGGCGACGAGCACCTGCCCCCGCCGGCGGCGCAGCCAGGACCCCTCCGCGCGCGGGCGGGACTCCTCCCGGGCCGCACGCGCGGCGGCGGCCTCGGCGTAGGAGGGGTCGAGCGTCTCGGCGAGTACCTGGTCCAGCAGCGAGGACCCCAGCGACCGCGGCCCGCGCGGCGGAGCGCTCATCCCCGGGCCCCGGCGCGCCGGTCGCCACGCAGCAGGCCCACGGCCTGCACGACGTAGAACGCACCGGCCAGCACGTAGAGGGCACCCCCCCAGACGGTGAGCGCGTAGGCGACCGGACGGGCCACCGAGGCCAGCGTGCCCTCGCTGTCGGCCAGCAGCAGCAGCGGGAAGGCGTACAGCAGCAGGAAGGTGGCGGCCTTGCCGAGGTAGTGCACCTGCAGCGGCGGCCATCCGGCCCGGCGCAGGACCAGCAGGGTCACCCCGAGCACCAGCTCCCGGCCCAGCAGCACGAGGACCACCCACAGCGGGACGACGTCGCGCAGCGCGAAGGCCACCAGGGTGGCGACGATGTAGAGCCGGTCCGCGGCCGGGTCGAGCAGCGCTCCCAGCCGGCTGGCCTGCCCCAGCCCCCGGGCCAGCTTCCCGTCGGCCCAGTCGGTGAACCCGGCGACCATCAGCACGAGCACCGCCCAGCCGTCGGCCTCGGGGCCCAGCAGCAGCCAGAGGAACAGCGGGACACCCAGCAGCCGCAGCACCGACAGCGCGTTGGGCAGCGTGAACACCCGGTCGCCGAGCTGGTCGCGGTCCCACTGCCCAGCCGGACCGGCCACCGCCGCCGGCCCCGCCGGGACCTCGGCCGCCTGGTCGTCCGCCGTCGTCATCGCCGCTCCCCCTCCACGTCGGGGATCAGGCTAGTGCCCCTCGGCGACGCTCCCGGCCACGACCGGCCCGGCCGCGCCCCGGGCCTGCGCCTCGGGCCTACGTCTCGGGGCTCCGCCCCACCGCGGTGGGCGCTGCCGGACGGGCATCCAGGGGTCAGCCGTGCCGGGGCGGGTAGGGCGGGGACCGTGATCACCACTGGCCACGCCGCGGTCGGCCGGCTCCCGGCGCGCAGCGCCCCGCCTGCCGACGGCGCCTGAGCCGGTGGAGCCGCGGGTGTCCGGCGCGCACCAGCTCGCCCAGAGCAGCGGCCGGGCGTTCGGTGGTGCGCTGCTGTTCGCCCTGCCGCTGCTGATGACGATGGAGATCTGGCGGCTGGGGGTGACCATCCCCCGGTACCGCCTCGCCCTGCTCCTGGCAGCCACCGTCCTGCTCGTCGTCTTCCTGTCCCAGCACTTCGGAGCCGGGTCACCGGGCGTCGGCTGGCGCGGGTCGCTGGCCGACGCGGGGGTCGCCTTCGTGATGGCCGCGATCGCGGCCGCACTCGTCCTCGGCGTGCTCGCCGTGATCGAGCCGCTGCGCGGCTGGCGGGACGCGCTGTCGGTGATCGCCATCGAGATGCTGCCGGCTGCCGTCGGCGCCTCCTTCGCCCGCAGCCAACTGGGCCTGGGCGGCCGGCGCCGGCCGACCACGACCTACGGCGGGGAGCTGCTGCTCATGGCGGCCGGTGCGGTGGTCTTCGCCGCGAACATCGCCCCCACCGAGGAGGTGGTGCTGCTGGCGGCGAAGATCGGCCCCTGGCACCCGGTCGCCCTCGTCCTGCTGTGCCTGCTGCTGATGCACGGCTTCGTGTACTGGGTCGGGTTCCGCGGGCAGGAAGAGGCGGTCGGCGGGCTGCTGCGCTCGTTCCTGACCCTCACCGTCGTCGGATACGTGATCGCGCTGACGTTGTCGGCGTACCTGCTGTGGACCTTCGGCCGCTTCGACGGCGTCGGGCCGGTGACGGCGGTGACCCAGGCCGTGGTCCTCGCACTGCCGGCCAGCCTGGGTGCAGCGGCCGCCCGGCTGATCCTGTGAGGAGGGGATGGTGACCGACGACCGCGAGCCCGGGATGGACGCCGAGGGTGGGACCAGCCGGGGCGAGTACGCGCTGGGCTGGCTCGGCGCGCTCGTCGTGCTGCTGGTGTCCGGATTCCTCGTCCACCAGGCCGTCGTCGTCCGGGACGGCGGTCCCCGGCTGTCGGTCACCGCCTCGGCGGCCGAGCAGGTCCCGGGCGGCTGGACGGTGCCCTTCGAGATCCGCAACGACGGCGGGTCGACCGCCGGGCAGGTGCAGGTGACCGGCGTCCTGTCCCGCCACGGGGAGGTGGTCGAGCAGGCCACCGCCACGATCGACTACGTGCCACCGGGCAGCAGGGAGTCCGGTGCGCTGCTCTTCTCCGTGGACCCCGGCAGCGGCACCCTGGTGGTGCGGCCGTCCGCCTACACGGCCCCCTGAGCGGCGCGGCCGCCACGTGTCATCACGACGCCACCCGCCTGGTGCAGAACGAGCAGGCGGCGCAGCAGTCAGGTGAAGGCGCCGAGGCCGGTGAGGGCGCGGCCGACGACGAGGGTGTTCACGTCGTAGGTGCCCTCGTAGGTGTAGATGGCCTCGGCGTCGGCGAAGAACCGGGCGACGTCGTGGTTCAGCAGCACACCGTTGCCGCCGACCACCTCGCGCGCCAGCGCCACCGTCTCCCGCATGCGCACCGACGTCCACGACTTCGCCATCGCCGAGTCCTGGTCCCGGTAGACGCCGGCGTCCTGCTGCTGGGCCACGCGCACCGCCATGCCCAGCGAGGCCACGAGGTTGCCCAGCATGGTGGCGAGCTTCTCCTGCACCAGCTGGAACCCGGCGATCGGCCGGCCGAACTGCACCCGGGAGCCGGCGTACCGCAGCGCGGCCTCGTACGCCCCGGCCTGCACACCGGCGGCGAACCAGGCGACGCCCGAGCGCATGGACCGCAGCAGGTCGGCGACGTCGCGGAAGGAGGTGATCCGGGACAGCCGGTCCTCCTCGGGCACCCGCACCGCGCGCAAGGTGATGTCGGAGTTCTGCACCATCCGCAGCGACGTCTTGCCGGTGATCGTGGCCAGCTCGACCCCGGGCGCGTCCCGCGGCACGAGGAATGCCTTGACCTGGCCGTCGGCCACGTCCCGGGCCACCACGGCGAGCACGTCGGCGAGGACGGCGCTGCCGATCCAGCGCTTGCGGCCGTCGAGGACCCAGCTCTCCCCCTCTCGCCGGGCGGTCGTCTCCAGCCCGCCGGCCACGTCGGAACCGTGGTCGGGCTCGGTGAGGGCGAAGGCGCCCACCGTGGCGAAGGAGTCGACCCGGGGCAGCCACCGGCGGACCTGCTCGGGGCTGCCCCCGCGCTCGATGGTGGTGCGGAACAACCCCGACTGGCCGTTGAAGAACGTGGCCAGGGAGGCGTCGGTGCGCGCCAGCTCGAAGTTCCGGAACCCGGTGAACAGCGACCGCGGCGCCGCTCCCCCGGCGGTGAGCGCGGGTGGGGCGATCAGGTCCAGCGCAGCCATCGGGGCGATGAGCCGGGCCGGGAACTCCGCGCGCTCCCAGTGCTCCGCCAGCAGCGGCCGCGCCTCGGCGTCCAGGAACCGGCGCAGCCGCCACAGCTGCCCGCGCTCCTCCGCGGTCAGCAACGCCTCGTAGTCCAGCGGGTCGCACACCGCGTACAGCCGCTCCCCCGCCTCGACAGCGGTCTCCCGGCCGGCTTGCTCGCCCATCCCTGCCCCCTCGCCCATCGCTGCCCCGCCGAACGCCCCCGACCGGTCGAGGTCGGCTCGCTCCACTGTCCACGAACCCACGTCGGCGTTGCCCCGGGGGCCGGTCCCGGTCGACCGCGTGCTGGTCTCCGTGGGGCCGGAGGGGACGGCGGCGCAGCGTCGCCCGCGTCGATCACCGCGTGTGCCGGCGTCGAGACGGTGCCGGATCCGACGATCGACCACCCCGCCGGCGTGCCGTTCGTGGCGGACAACTGACGTCACGCCGGCCGCCGGCTGCAGGAAGCGCTCACGTGCGCGCGGGCCGGCGCAGCACCACTGCATCTCCGATGTGGAGCGTTCCGGTGCGGCTCACGAGCGCCTGGAGCCCCATCGCCGCGTCGTGGTGGGCGCCGAGCGACCGCAGGACCTTGGGCTGGCCCCCGACTTCTGCCTGCGCCTGGTCGACCATCACGCAACGGGGCATTGCCGGGCCGAGCTGGAGAACCGTTTCGCCGATCACCAGTTCCGCGCCGGACCAGTCGTCCTCGAGGAATGCCGGCCCTGACCCGGTGTCGATGATGATGTTGGCGCGGAACCGGCGATGGTCGACCGGAGCGTCGACCCGGCTTTCGAGCGCCGCGATGGACGAGCTCGTCAGCAGGTGGATCGGTGACTCGTCGTGGTGCGGAACCGTGCCCTCGGGCCGCAGCATCAACCGCTGTCCGAAAGCTGCACTGAGTGCTGCAGAGGCCGCGGGGTCATCGACTGGGTGTCGGGCGCCGTCCGGGCTGACCAGCACTGGAACTCCGCCGTCATCCTCAGCGAGCGACGCCCACGCCATCAGACCGACCACAGGTCGGAACCGGCGAGTCCGCTTCCCGCTCGCAACGCCCCCGTCATCGGTGTAGGCCGCCCATCCGCG
The DNA here is from genome assembly GCF_054050955.1 of Modestobacter sp. SYSU DS0290. Classification (NCBI taxonomy): domain Bacteria; kingdom Bacillati; phylum Actinomycetota; class Actinomycetes; order Geodermatophilales; family Geodermatophilaceae; genus Modestobacter; species Modestobacter sp. SYSU DS0290. The sequence goes on along the minus strand of NZ_JBJHAI010000014.1, from coordinate 48,023 downwards.
ATCGTGCCGCAACCCACGTGTCGTCACCACAGCGCTCGACAGCGCCTGGCCCGCGGTCGACTTGACCGGATACCGGTAGAGAGCCTGGACCTTGCCGACCGGCGTTCCTGCTCGCAGCACCAGCGGATCCTTGTGGCCCTCCGCGATGCCTGTCCACTCCGCGACCCGTGAGACGTCTGGCGCGCCGTTCTCGAGGTTGCGACCGGCGGCGCTGCGGATCGTTGGAAGCCACGTCCGAGCCGACGTCGCTCGCGCACTGTCAACCGGCCAGGTCTGAGTTCAGGGAACCACAGGGTGGGCCTGTGCGTGGAGTGGTCCGAGATCGGCGGCGACCCAGGCCCGGACAACCACTGGCGGAAACCGCCACCCTCGCTCTGCGCAACCAGGACTCGGTGTCAGAACAGCGGCCCACAACCGCCCGTCGGCGGACCGACCGCTACCCGACCGCTTCCGGGCCGGTGGCACCGAGGACGCGTTCTGGATCACCCGTCGGTGCGCGTCCCCCACCTAGCGGCGAAAGCTGCCGGATCGGTGAACTGCCCGATCCGCTCGCGGATGACCTCGTCGGGCCAGTCCCACCATCGCGAAGCCAGCAGCGCCTCCCGTGTGGGTTCGTCGAACCGCCAGCGGATCAACTTCGCCGGCACGCCACCGACGATGGCATAGGGCGGCACGTCCCGGACGACCACAGCGCCGGCCGCCAGGACAGCGCCGTCGCCGATGGTGACCCCTCGCATGATGGTCACCCGGTTGCCGATCCACACATCGTTGCCGATCGAGACGGGCAGGTTGTTGGGGGCCTGCATCATCGCGGCCTCACCGCTCTCCCCCACGAAACCCCGCGACGGCAGGTACGTGATGGGGCTGGTGGTCACGCGGTCCAGCGGATGGTTGAAGCCGGCTACGAGCACGTGCAGTCCGATGGACGTGAAGGCTCCCACAGACGAGAGGTGTGGCCGGGGGTGCTGGAACCACTGCTCTAAGCCGTAGGAGTAGCGGCCCACATGGAAGCCGCAGAAGCGCTCGGCGTAGTAGCGGGCCAGCCGGTTCCCGCGTTCGGTCCAGTGCCACGGCTCGGTCGCCCGGTCCCATCGCAGGCGACCGTCCACCCGCCAAGGGGTCTCGAACGAACGGTTGAAGTGCTCAGCCAGAGCAACGTCGTCACCGACAAGGCCGTAGGCAGCGGCCAGCTCGTCGACGTGCCCCTCGCCGAACACCTTCCGCCGCGCCCGCTCCCGCAGGTTGCTCCTGAAGCTCACGACCTGCAGGCTGCCACGTCGCCGCTTCCCCTCGCGCGCCGGCTGGACGGAGGCTGACCGGTACCCGACCGATCTCGGACCGATGAGCTCAGTAGGTGGTGACGCATCTGCTGCCCGGGGTCGGCCGCCAGGCAGCCGATGGAATGGGGGCCGCGGTGCACCCACGTGCGACCGCGTGACCGGATGCGCCCACCATGCGCCCACATGGGCACCGGAAAAGCGAAAGGGGCCGCTTCCCAACCCGCGGAAACGGCCCCTGACCTGCACTTTCGTACTGTCGGGCTGACAGGATTTGAACCTGCGACCCCTTGACCCCCAGTCAAGTGCGCTACCAAGCTGCGCTACAGCCCGAGCGTCGAGTGCTCCCGGATCGCTCCGGCCGCCCCCCGATCGCTGCCGGAGAAGGTTACCGCACCCGCTCCCCCGGCCTGCGGGCCGGGTCAGCCCTTCCGGTCTCGCGCCTTGCTCTCGCGCACCTTGACCGACACGTCGATCGGCGTGCCGTGGAAGCCGAACTGCTCGCGCAGCCTCCGCTCCAGGAAACGCCGGTAGCCCGGCTCCAGGAAACCCGTGGAGAAGACCACGAACCGGGGCGGCCGGATGTCGGCCTGGGTGACGTACTTGATCTTCGGGGCCCGGCCGCCGCGGGCCGGCGGCGGGGTCTCCTGCACCAGCGCCCGGATGAAGGTGTTCAGCTCAGCCGTGGGCACCCGGGTCTCCCAGCCGGCGAGCGCGGTCTTCAGGTGGCCGGCCAGCTTGTTCACGCCCCGGCCGGTCACCGCGGAGATGTTGACCCGGCTGGCCCACTGGACCCGGGCCAGGTCGCGGTCGATCTCCCGCTCCAGCTGGGCGTGCCGGTCCTCGTCGAGGGTGTCCCACTTGTTGAAGGCGATCACCAGTGCCCGGCCGGCCTCGATCACCTGGGTGATCACCCGCTGGTCCTGCTCGCTGATCACCTCGTCGGCTGCCAGCAGGACGACGGCGACCTCGGCGGCCTCGATCGCCGCCTCGGTGCGCAGGCTGGCGTAGTACTCCGTCCCGCTGGCGGTGTTGACCCGGCGGCGCAGCCCGGCGGTGTCGACGAAGCGCCACTCCTCCCCGCCCAGGGTGACGATGGAGTCCACCGGGTCGACGGTGGTGCCGGCGACGGAGTCGACGACGGAGCGTTCCTCCTTGGACAGCCGGTTGATCAGGCTGGACTTGCCGACGTTCGGCCGGCCGACGAGCGCGACGCGCCGCGGGCCGCCGGCCTCCTCCTGCTCGCGCGGGGCATCCGGGAGCGCATCCAGGACCAGGTCGAGCAGGTCACCACTCCCCCGGCCGTGCAGGGCGCTCACCGAGAACGGCTCGCCCAGGCCCAGCGACCACAGCTCGGCGGCGTTGGCCTCACCGCGCTCGTCGTCGACCTTGTTGGCCACCAGGATCACCGGCCGGTCGCTGCGCCGGAGCACCCGTGCCGCGGCGAGGTCGGTGTCGGTGACGCCGACGGAGGAGTCGACGACCAGCACGATCACGTCGGCGGTCTTCATCGCGTACTCGGCCTGCCGGGCGATGGAGGCGGCCATGCCGCTGGCCTTCGGCTCCCAGCCGCCGGTGTCCATGACCATGAACGACCGGCCGTTCCACAGCGCCTGGTAGGAGATGCGGTCGCGGGTGACACCGGGGACGTCCTGCACCACGGCAGCGCGGCGGCCCAGGAAGCGGTTCACCAGCGTGGACTTGCCCACGTTGGGGCGGCCGACGACGGCCACCACGGGCAGCGGCCCGGTGTGCTCCTCGGTGGGCAGGTCGGGGTCGGTGGTGCTCATGCGGGGTCTCCCACTGCTGTGCTGGCCAGGTCGAGCACGCGCTCGACGACGGCCTCGCGGTCCAGCCCGGTGCTGTCGACGACGATCGCGTCCTCGGCCGGGCGCAGCGGGCTGTCGGCCCGGCTGCTGTCGTACTCGTCCCGGCGCCGGAGGTCCGCCGCGATCTGGGCGATGCGGGCGGGGTCGTGCACGCCGAGCTGCCCCGCCCGGCGCTCGGCGCGCACCTCCGGTGCCGCGGTCAGGTAGATCTTGCAGGTGGCCGCGGGCAGCACGACGGTGCCGATGTCCCGGCCCTCGACCACCACGGCGTCGGCCGCGGCGGCGAGCTCGCGCTGGCGGTCCACGAGCAGCCGCCGCACCGCGGGGACGGCGGAGACCGGCGACACCGCCCGGGTCACCTCGGCGCCGCGGATGCGCTCGGCCACGTCGACGCCGTCCACCTGGACCAGCTCCGACCCCGCCGACGTCCCGATCCGGATGTCGGCGGCCGCGACGGCGCGGGCGATGCCGTCGGCGTCGTCCAGGTCGACTCCGGCGTCCAGCACGGCGACCGTGGCCGCGCGGTACATCGCGCCGGTGTCCAGGTAGGCGGCGCCCAGCCGGGTCGCGACCGCCCGGGCGACGCTGGACTTCCCGGTGCCCGACGGCCCGTCGAGGGTCACCTGCCCGCGGAATCGGAACCCGTCCACCGTTCGCTCCTCACTGTGTTGCCCGCTCACTGCGCGATGTCCCGGCGCAGCGCGACCGCGCCCCGCAGGTAGACGTGCTGGATGTCCGCCCGGCTCAGCGCCGTGTCGACGTGCGCCATGAGCCGGAGCACCCTCGGCAGCGCGTGCGGCACGGCGATCTCCGTGGCGCACATCAGCGGCACGTCACCCAGCCCCAGCTCCCGGGCGGCCAGCGCGGGGAACTCCGACACCAGGTCGGGAGTGGCGGTGAACAGGATGCTGATCAGGTCGGGCGACTGCAGCCGGTTGCGCTCCAGCACGGTGGCCACCAGTTCCCGGGTGGCCTCCAGGACCTCGTCCCGGTCGTCGGCGGCCACCTGCGTCGCACCCCGGATGGCTCGGACGGCCACGGCACTCTCCTCGATCGCTTCGGCACGCGGGTCGCCGCGCACCTCGGTCGAGTCTAGGGACGCCGCGCCACCCGCCCGGGACGGCCGCCGTCGGCGGCCGTCCCGGAACGGGGCTCAGCCGATCGGGCGGATGCCCCAGCGGCCGGTCGCGGACTCCCCCGGCTCCAGCCGGCGGACCCCTTCACCGCTCTGCAGCGCGTTGGGCGGGCAGGTCATCGGCTCCACCGCGAGCCCGCACCGACGGCGCGGCCCGACGACGACGTCACCGGTGAACACCTGCACGTGGTCGTACGAGGCGTCCATCCAGACGGCGGCGCCGCGACCGTCCGGGCGGGTCAGCCGGACCTCGGCGAGCCCGTCGGGGCCCCGCTCGAGGTCGGTGAAAGCGTGGTCGATCCGCAGCTCACCGATGAGCCGGCCCGCACGCAGGTCGTACTCGGTGCCCTCGACCGGTTCGGAGCCGGTCGGGATGCCCCGCTCGTCCGTCTCCAGCCGGGTGGCACCGGGGGCGACCACCGTGCAGTCGTCGACCCGCAACCCGGCCCCGGCCGCGAGGTAGGGGTGGTGCCCCTCGCCGTAGGGCAGCGCCGCGTCGCCCTCGTTGGTCGCGGTCGTGGTGACCGTGAGCCCCTCGGGAGACAGCTCGTAGGAGACCCGCAGCCGCAGCGTGAACGGGTAGCCCGGCTGCGGGTGCAGCAGGTGCTCCAGAGTGATCGCGTCGCTCGCGCGCTCGACCACCCCCCAGCTGACGAAGCGGACCAGGCCGTGGATGGCGTTGGCCACCTCCGGCTCGGTCAGCGGCAGCTGCTGCTGCAGACCGTCCCAGGTGTAGCGGCCGTCGCGCAGCCGGTTCGGCCACGGCGCGAGGACGTGCCCGCGTCCGTACTCCGCCAGCTCGTGCTCGGCGAACCCGTCGACGACCTCCCGGCCGCCGGCGCGGTAGGTGCGCAGCCCGCCGCCCACCTCGACGACGGTCACCTCCGCGCCGGCGCAGGTGAGCAGGTACTGCTGCCCGGTCGGGAGGACCGTCGTCATCCGATGCGCTCGCCGCTCGTGGCGTCGAACAGGTGCACGTGGCCCCGGCGCGGGCTGACGTGCAGCACGTCGCCCTTCTCCGGCGGGGTGCGGCCGTCGGCGCGGGCGATGATGTCGTGCTCGCCGTCGCCGAGCTTGGTGCGCCCGTAGACGTAGGCGTCGGCGCCGAGCACCTCGACCACGTCGACCTCGACGGTCAGGCCGTGCTCGGAGAACTCGACGTCCTCGGGACGGATGCCGACGGTGACCTTGCCGGCGGCGGTCTGGCCGAGCACGTCACGGGGCACCGGGTAGACGGTGTCGCCGAAGGAGACCCCGCCGTCCACGACGTCCAGGTCGAAGAGGTTCATCGCCGGCGAGCCGATGAAGCCGGCCACGAAGACGTTCCTCGGCTGGTCGTAGAGCTCGCGGGGCTTGCCGACCTGCATCAGCAACCCGTCCTTGAGCACCGCGACCCGGTCGCCCATGGTCATGGCCTCGGTCTGGTCGTGGGTGACGTAGACGGTGGTGACGCCCAGGCGGCGCTGCAGCGAGGCGATCTGGGTGCGGGTCTGCACGCGCAGCTTGGCGTCGAGGTTCGACAGCGGCTCGTCCATCAGGAAGACCTGCGGGCTGCGCACGATCGCCCGGCCCATGGCGACGCGCTGGCGCTGACCACCGGAGAGCGCCCGCGGCTTGCGGTCCAGGTAGGGCTCGAGGTCCAGCAGCTTCGCCGCCTCCTCCACGCGCGAGCGGCGCTCCTCCTTGCCGACGCCGGCCATCTTGAGCGCGAAGCCCATGTTGTCGGCGACGGTCATGTGCGGGTACAGCGCGTAGTTCTGGAACACCATCGCGATGTCGCGCTCCTTGGCGGCGACGCCGGTGACGTCCCGGCCGCCGATGAGGATGCGCCCGCCGTCGATCTCCTCCAGGCCGGCGAGCATGCGCAGCGAGGTCGACTTCCCGCAGCCCGACGGGCCGACGAGCACGAGGAACTCGCCGTCCTCGATCTCCAGGTCGAGCGCGTCCACCGCGGGGCGCTGCGCCCCGGCGTACAGGCGGGTCGCGTGGTCGTAGGTGACAGACGCCATGGTGTGGTCCTCCTACCGGCAGGAACGTGCCGGACGATCCGAGTGGGTGGGTTCACGGTGGTGCAGTGGCTGGGCAGGCCCTCTCACGAACGCCCCGACGTCGCGCGGATCAGACCCGCGCGGCGGTCATCTCCCGGACCTCGGCATAACGCTCCCGCACGTGCGGGACCGGGTCGGCCTGGTAGGTCTCCGTGCTGGTGGCGGGCCAGACCGGCGGGGTGTCGCCCCCGGCGAGGGTCCAGGCTGCCTGACGGGCGGCGCCGTCGGCGACGTACTCCCCCGGTGGGGGCACGAGCACCGGGACGCCGAGCACTGCGGGGGCGAGGCGGCGGACCGCCTCGGACCGGGCACCGCCGCCCACCAGGAGCACCCGGCGGACCGGGTTGCCGAGGGCGGCGATGGCCTCCAGCCCGTCGGCCAGCCCGCACAGCAGCCCCTCGACCGCCGCACGCGCCAGGTGGGCGGGGTCGCTGGTGCCGAGGGTCAGCCCGTGCAGCGCGCCGGTGGCGTGCGGACGGTCGGGCGTCCGCTCCCCCTCGAGGTAGGGCACCATGACCAGCCCGCCGGAGCCGGCCGGCGCGGTGAGCGCCAGCCGGGAGAGCTCCTCGTGGTCGACCCCCAGCAGCCGGGCCGTGGCGTCCAGCACCCGGGCGGCGTTCAGCGTCACGACCAGCGGCAGGAAGTTGCCGGTGGCGTCGGCGAACCCGGCCACGGTCCCGGAGGGGTCGGCCGAGGGGGTGGTGGAGACGGTGGAGACGACCCCGGAGGTGCCGATGGAGAGGACGACGTCCCCGGGCTCGGCGTTGATGCCCAGCGCGGCGGCGGCGTTGTCGCCACTGCCCGGACCGAGCACCGCACCGCCGTCGGCGGCCAGCGCCCCAGCGGCCACCTGCCCGGCGCGCTCCGCCGGCCCCAGCACCCGCGGCAGCGCCGGGGTGGAGCCGAACGCCCGCTCCAGCAGGTCGGCCCGGTACTCCCCGGTGAACGGTGACCAGTAGCCGGTGCCGCTGGCGTCGCCCCGGTCGGTGACGAGGGCGTCCAGGCCCGGTGAGCCGGCCAGCCGCCAGGTCAGCCAGTCGTGCGGGAGGCAGACCCCCGCCGTCCGGGCTGCGTTCTCCGGCTCGTGCTCGGCCAGCCAGCGCAGCTTGGTGACGGTGAACGACGCCACCGGCACCAGGCCGACCGCGTCGGCCCAGGCCCGGCGGCCGGCGTCGCTGTCCCCGTCGCCGAGCTCGGCGATGAGGTCGGTCGCGGCGCCGGCCGACCGGGTGTCGTTCCACAGCAGCGCGGGGCGCACGACCTGGCCGGCCTCGTCGAGGCAGACCATGCCGTGCTGCTGCCCCCCGACGGCCACCGCGGCGACGTCGCCCAGGCCACCGGCCTGGTCGATCGCCTCCCGCAGTGCCGCCTCCCAGGCGGCGGGGTCGACCTCGGTGCCCTCCGGGTGCGACGCCCGGCCCTCACGGACCAGGGCGCCGCTCTCGGCGTCCCGCACCACGACCTTGCACGACTGGGTCGAGGAGTCGACCCCGGCCACCAACGTCATCGAACTGTCCTCAGGTCCCCGGTCGGCTCAGCGGGCGCCGAGCAGGTGCTCGACCATCAGCTGGTCGACCCGGACGACACCGGCGCCGCGCTTCGCCACCGCGTCGGCGTCGAAGTCCTCGAACGCCGAGCGGTCGGCCAGCAGGTCCTCGAAGGTCTCGCCCGCGCCGAGGGTGGACTGCCGCAGCTCCGGCACCCGGGCGGCGGCCAGCGCCTCCTGCACCTCGGGGTCGGCCCGGAACGCCGCGGCCCGCTCCTTGAGCATGAGGTAGGTGCGCATGTTGGCCGCGGCCGAACGCCACACGCCGTCCATGTCCTCGGTGCGCAGCGGCTTGTAGTCGAAGTGCCGCGGGCCGTCGTAGGCCGGGGCGCCGTCGACGCCGCCGTTCTCCAGCAGGTCGACGGTGGAGAAGGCCTGCAGCAGGTCGCCGTGGCCGAAGACCAGGTCCTGGTCGAACTTCGGGCCGTGCTGGCCGTTGAGGTCGATGTGGAAGAGCTTGCCCGCCCACAGCGCCTCGGCGATGCCGTGGGTGAAGTTCAGGTTCGCCATCTGCTCGTGCCCGGTCTCCGGGTTGAGCCCCACCAGGTGCGAGTGCTCGAGCTTGGCGATGAAGCCCAGCGCGTGCCCGATGGTCGGCAGGAAGATGTCGCCGCGGGGCTCGTTCGGCTTGGGCTCCAGGGCGAAGCGCAGGCCGTAGCCGCGGGCCTCGGAGTAGGCGGCCAGGGTGTCGATCGCCTCGGCGTAGCGGTCCAGCGCGGCGATGAGGTCCTTGGCCATGTCGACCTCGGCGCCCTCGCGGCCGCCCCACAGCACGTACGTCTGGGCACCGAGCTCGGCGGCCAGGTCCATGTTCCGCATGACCTTGCGCATCGCGTAGCGACGCACCTCGCGGTCGTTGGCCGTCAGGCCACCCTCCTTGAACACCGGGTGGGTGAACAGGTTGGTGGTGACCATCGGCACGACCAGACCGGTCTCGTCGATCGCGGCGCGGAAGCGCTTGATGTGCGCGTCGCGCGCAGCGGTGTCGCTGCCGAACGGGATGACGTCGTCGTCGTGGAAGGTGACGCCGTAGGCGCCCATCTCGGCGAGGCGGTGCACCGACTCGACCACGTCGACCGGCTCACGGGTCGCGGTGCCGAACGGGTCGGCGGCCGGCCAGCCGACCGTCCACAGGCCGAAGGTGAACTTGTCCTCGCGCGTGGGCTGGAGGCTGGTCATCAGGAGGTTCCTCTCGAGTGCTGGTGGATCAGGAGGTGTACGGGACGGTCACTTGCCGAAGCCGGCCGTCAGGCCGCCCAGCAGGTAGCGCCGGCCGAACAGGTAGAGCACGAAGATGGGGACGACCGACAGCGTGACGGCTGCCAGCAGACCCGGCACGTTGGTGCCGAACTGGCCCTGGAAGTCCCACAGGCCCAGGGTGAGCACGCGGTTGCTCTTGGACTGGGTGAGGACCAGGGGGAAGAGGAAGCCGTTCCAGGCGTTCAGCGCGGTGAAGACGGAGATCGTGGTGATCGCCGGCTTCGCCAGCGGGAGGACCAGGTTCCGCAGCACCTTGAACGGCCCGGCTCCGTCGAGGGTCTGGGCCTCGTACAGCTCCTTGGGGATGTCCCGGAGGCTGTTGGTCATCACCAGCAGGGCGACCGGCATCGCGTAGGCCGCCGTCGGCAGGATGATCGCCAGCAGGGTGTCGTACAGCCGCAGCTGGGTGATCAGCAGGTAGACCGGGATGATCGTCGCCTGGGCGGGGATCGCCAGGCCGATCAGCATGAGCGAGAAGCCGCGCTGCACGAGCGGGCCGGTGTTGCGCGCCACGGCGTAGGCCGCCGGCACGCACAGCCCGACCACGATCGCCACGGTCGCCACGGTCACGACGGCCGTGTTGAGCAGGTAGGTGAGGAACCCACCCTCGAACACCGTCGTGTAGTTCTCCGCCGTCGGGTTCGACGGCGGGTTGAGCGGGCTGGTCGACAGGTAGTCCTGCCGGGTCCGGAAGCTCGCCGCGACCAGGTAGTACAGCGGCACGGCGACGATGACCAGCCAGATGGTGGCCAGGATGCCGGCCAGCCAGTTCGGCCGCTCGCGCCGGCCGCCCGGGGTGCCCTTGCCCCGACGCGGCGGCCGGCTCGCGGTCGCCCCGGTCGACGTGGCCGGTGTGGTGGCGGTCTGGGTGACGGTGGAGGACACGGTCACGCCCCTTCCTGCTGGCTCTGCATGTCACGGAAGCCGGTCGCCTTGGTCACGACCAGGGACAGCACGCCACCCAGCACGAGCAGGAGGACGGCGATGGCGCTCGCGTAGCCGAACTCGAAGCCGCTGAACCCGGTGATGTACATGTACAGCGGCGCGACGCGGGTCGCCGTGCCGGGGCCGCCACCGGTGAGGATCAGGATGGTGTCGAAGGTGGTGAACGAGCCCACCAGCATCAGCACGCTCGAGGTGACGACCGTGTACCGCAGCAGCGGCAGCGTGATCTGGAAGAACTGCTTGAACCGGCCTGCGCCGTCGATCGTCGCGGCCTCGTAGAGGCTGGCCGGGATGCCCCGGGCGGCGGCTTGGTACAGCAGGGTGTGGAAGGGCACGTACTGCCAGCTGACCACGAAGACCACGGCGTACACCACGATCGAGGTGTCCCCGAGGAAGTTGAAGTTGTCCAGGAAGGGCAACGACTGGGTGACCCCGAAGTTGGGGTCGAGCACCGAACGCCACAGCAGGGCGATGGCGGCGGTGGAGAGCAGCAGCGGCAGGAAGAACAGCGAGCTCAGGATCGCCCGGTTCTTCTGCCGCCCGGCCGCCCAGACCCCGATCACCAGCGCGATCGGGGTCTGGACGACCCAGGACAGGACCATGAACACGAGGGTCAGCCACAGCGAGTCGAGCGCCTCACCGTCCTGGGCCAGACGGGTCCAGTTGTCCGCGCCGGAGATGGCGGGGAAACCGAAGCCGTTCCAGTCCGTGAAGCTGAGGTACACGACCAGCACCATCGGCACCAGTGCGAACAGCCCGAAGAAGAACAGTGCCGGTGCTGCATACCAAGCGGACGGTCGCTGTAGACCCGTCTGCTCTGACGACCCTCGTGAACTCATGATCTACCGTTCTCGTTCGTTCTCTCAGCCGGCCAGTGCGTCGACGAAGCCCTGCGCGTCGATCTCGCCGAGGAAGAACCGGGACAGCTGCTCGAGCATCTCAGTTGCCTCGTCGGCCGTCAGGTCCTGGTCCCAGGAGAGCTGGAAGTTGTTCGCGTCGACGGTGGCGTCGTAGATGAACGTCGCGTAGTCGCCGTTCTCCGTCTCGGCCAGCTGGTCCCGGACACCCTGCACCGGCGGGACGTCACCGGCCTCGATGAGGTCGGTGATGTACTCCTCGTCCGTGAGCGCCGTCTGCAGGTACTCGCGGGCCGTCTCCTTGTTGTTGGAGTCGGTGGTCAGCGAGTAGAAGTTCGAGACGTTGCCGACCAGGTTCGACGGGTCGCCCTGGCCACCCTCGACGGCCGGGAAGGTGGTCCAGCCCAGGTCGCCGTTGTTGACGAAGTCCGGGCTCTGGCCCAGCTGGTTCGTGTACTCCCACGAACCCATCAGGTGGAAGCCGGCGTCGCCCTGGGCGAGGATCGTCGAGGCACCACCGACGTCGTAGCCGACCGAGGCGAAGTCGCTGCCGAACGCACCGCGCTCGATGAGCTGCTGCAGCATGGTCATCGCCTCGAGGACCTCGGGCTGGTTCCAGTCACCCTCGACGCCGTCGCGGATGTTCTGGAAGACCTGCGGGCCGCCGACGCGGTCGAGCAGGTACTCGGCCCACATCAGCTCGGTCCAGGCCTGGTTGCCGGCCAGCGCGATGGGGGTCTTGCCGGCGGCCTTCAGCTGGTCGACAGCGGTCAGGAGCTGGTCCCAGGTCTCGGGCACCTGGACACCGGCCTCCTCGAGGACCGCCTTGTTGAAGAACAGCATCACGGGCTGCATGCCGCGCATCGGCAGGCCGTAGTTCTTGCCGTCCAGCTCGGCGCCGGCGAGCACGCTGGGCAGGAAGGCGTCACGCAGCTCGGGGTTCTCGTCGAGCAGCGGGGTCAGGTCCTCGACCTCACCGGCGTCGACGTACTCCTTGAGGTTGCCACCGCCCCAGTTGAAGAAGAGGTCGGGGGCGTTGGGCGAGCCCAGCGCGACCCGCAGCCGCTGCTTGTAGGGGTCGTTGCCGAAGGTGGCGAGCTCGGCGTCACCGGACTCCGACTGCTCGTTGAAGCGCTCGATCGAGGCTTCCTCGATGGGGTTCAGGTTCGTGTCCTGCAGCGCCCAGATCTGGGCGGTGTCGCCGCCGCCGCCACCACCACCGGCGGGGCCGGAGGACCCGCAGGCGGCCATGGAGCCGATGAGGACGAGAGACGTGGCCGAGACGGCCACACGGGTCAGACGCCGGGAGTTCATCCCACGCACCTTCCTGTTTCGTCGTTGAAAACCGAAAGTTTCGGGCAGTTGCGAGAACGTAAGACACGCCACGTTGCGTGTCAACGACAGGGCTGCCGCACGGGCGAACGGTGTCCAAGCCGTGACATTCACCTCGATGGGGCCAGTCTGCACCCCCTCGGACGAGGTCTCGCGGCCGGGGAGTTTCGATAATTGCCGACGTGTGGCTAGCATGCGTCTTCACGCCGACAGCGACGCCGGCCCGCCCGGCGCTCCCTGCCGTGTGCGTGGCTCCGCACGCAGCCGGCGCCCGCATGCCGAACCCGGGAGGACCGACAGTGGCTGCCCCACAGGTGGGCCGGCCGACGCTGGCGAGCATCGCCGCCGCGGCCGGCGTCTCGCTGCCGACCGTCTCCAAGGTGGTCAACGGCAAGCAGGACGTCGCCCCCGCCACGCGGGCGCACGTGCAGAAGGTGCTCGAGCAGTACAACTACGTGCCGCTGAACCGCAAGGCCCCCGAGAGCCTGCTGGTCGACGTCGTCTTCACCGCCCTGGACAGCCCCTGGGCGATCGAGATCCTCCGGGGCATCACCGAGAGCGGGCTCGAGGTGGTGGTCAACGCGATGAGCCAGTCCCCCGGCAACGACTGGGTGCAGCAGCTGATCGCCGGCGGTCGCCGCGGGGCCATCGTGGTCACCTCCCGGCTCACCCCGGCCGACCAGCGCCGGCTCGGCCGCTCCCGGCTGCCCGTCGTCGTCATCGACCCGGTCGACATGCCGGGGCAGGACGTCCCGAGCGTGGGCGCGACCAACTGGGCCGGCGGGCTGGCCGCCACCGAGCACCTCATCGAGCTGGGGCACCGACGGATCGCCGCCATCGGCGGGCCGGAGCCCTACCTCTGCAGCCGCGCCCGGCTGGACGGCTACCGCGCCGCCCTGGACCGGGCCGGCATCGCCGTCGACCCGCAGCTGCTGTGCCACGGCAACTTCCACCACGAGGGCGGCTACGAGCAGGCCCGCCGGCTGCTGGAGCTGCCCGACCCGCCCACCGCGGTCTTCGCCGGCAGCGACGAGCAGGCCTTCGGCGTCATGGAGGCCGCCCGGCAGGCCGGGCTCTCGGTGCCCGGGGACCTGAGCGTGGTCGGCTTCGACGACCTGCCCATGGCCCGCTGGTCCTCCCCCCCGCTGACCACCGTCTGCCAGCCGCTGGCGGACATGGGCCGGATGGCCGGCCGGGTGCTCACCGAGCTGATCACCGGCGAGGAGCTGGCCACCCAGCGGGTCGAGCTCGCCACCCACCTCGTCACCCGCGCCTCCACCGCACCTCCCCGTACCTGACCACCGGCGGTCGAGCTCGCCGCCGCTGAACCCGGACCACCAGGAGCACCACCGTGACGAAGCCGAACGACCAGCACGCCGCCGAGGCCACCGCGGGGGACCCCGCCGAGGCCACCGCCGGTTGGCGCGACCCCGCCCGCCCACTGGACGAGCGGGTGCGCGAGCTCATGGACGCCATGACGCTGGAGGAGAAGGTCGCCCAGCTGTACGGCGTGTGGACGGCGATCTCCGAGGGCGAGGAGGTCGCCCCCAACCAGCACGAGTTCGCCGAGCCGCTCCCGCCGTGGGAGGAGCTCACCAAGCCCGGCCTCGGTCAGCTGACCCGCATGTTCGGCACCGGCCCGGTCGAGCCGGAGACCGGCGCCCGGGTCCTGGCGCAGACCCAGCGGGGCATCGTCGAGGGCTCGCGGCTGGGCATCCCGGCCATCGCGCACGAGGAGTGCCTCACCGGCTTCACCGCCTGGCAGGCGACGGTGTTCCCGACCCCGCTGGCGTGGGGGGCCTCCTTCGACGCCGAGTCGGTGCACACCATGGCCCGCGGCATCGGTGACCTGATGCGGTCGGTCGGGGTGCACCAGGGCCTCTCCCCCGTCCTCGACGTCAGCTTCGACCACCGCTGGGGCCGCACCGAGGAGACCATCGCCGAGGACCCCTACCTGGTCGCGGCGCTGGGCACCGCCTACGTGCGGGGCCTGGAGGAGGCCGGCATCGTCTCCACCCTCAAGCACTTCGCCGGCTACTCCGGCTCCGGGGCCGGCCGCAACCACGCCCCGGTGCGGATGGGTCAGCGGGAGTTCCGCGACGTCGTGCTCCCGCCGTTCGAGACCGCCCTGCGGGAGGGCGGCGCCCGCTCGGTGATGAACTCCTACGCCGCCGTCGACGGCCTGCCCCCGGCGGCCGACCCGGCGCTGATGACCGACCTGCTGCGCGGCCAGCTCGGCTTCGACGGCGTGGTCGTCGCCGACTACTTCGCCGTCTCCTTCCTGGAGACCACCCAGGGCGTGGCCGGTGGCCCCGGCGAGGCCGCGGCCCTCGCGCTGACCGCCGGCATCGACGTCGAGCTGCCCACCGTGCGCTGCTACGGCGAGCCGCTGCTGGAGCGGATCCGCACCGGCGAGGTGCCGATGTCGGTGGTGGACACCGCCCTGGAGCGGGTGCTGCGGCAGAAGGGCGAGCTCGGCCTGCTCGACGCCGGCTGGGACCCGGAGCCGGCGGTGCTGCGCGAGGGCACCACCATCGACTTCGACCCGCCGCACATGCGGGCGCTGGCCCGCACCATCGCGGAGCGCTCGGTGGTCCTGCTGGACAACCGGGCCGGCGCCCTGCCGCTGACCACCCCGGGCACGCTCGCCGTCGTCGGCCCCGCCGCCGACGAGGTGCTCTCGCTGATGGGCTGCTACGCCTTCCCCAACCACGTCGGGGTGCAGCACCCGGACATGGACCTGGGCATCGAGCTGCCGACCCTGCTGGAGGCCGTCCGCGCCGAGTTCCCCGGCGCCGAGGTCACCACGGCGCGGGGCTGCCCGGTGCAGGAGGTCGACCGCAGCGGCATCGCCGAGGCGGTCCGGGTGGCCGAGGACGCCGACGTGGTGCTGGCCGTGCTGGGCGACGTCGCCGGGCTGTTCGGCCGCGGCACCTCCGGCGAGGGCTGCGACGCCGACGACCTGCGGCTGCCCGGCGCCCAGGGCGAGCTGCTCGACGCCCTGCTGGAGACCGGCAAGCCCGTCGTGGTGGTGCTGCTCACCGGCCGGCCCTACGCCCTCGGCGGCGTGGTCGACCGGGCCGCCGCCATCGTGCAGGCGTTCTTCCCGGGTGAGGAGGGCGCCGGCGCGGTCGCCGGTGTGCTCAGCGGCCGGGTCAACCCCTCGGGCAAGCTGCCGGTCCAGGTGGCCAGCACGCCCGGCGGCGCACCGAACACCTACCTGCACGCGGCGCTGGGCGCCAAGAGCGGGATCAGCGCGGCGGACCCGACCCCGGCGTTCCCGTTCGGGCACGGCCTGTCCTACACGTCCTTCAGCTGGGAGGACGCCGCGGTCGGGGCGGCCGAGCTGCCCAGCGACGGCGAGGTGACCGTGTCGCTGACGGTGCGCAACACCGGCGACCGCGACGGCGCGGAGATCGTGCAGCTCTACCTGCACGACCCGGTGGCCAGCGTGGTGCGCCCGGTGCGCCAGCTCGTCGGGTTCGCCCGGGTCGAGCTCGCCGCCGGTGCCGCGGCGCAGGTCACCTTCACGGTGCACGCCGACCGGACGTCGTTCACCGGCCGGGACATGCAGCGGATCGTCGAGCCCGGCGACCTGGTGTTCCAGCTGGGCGCCTCGAGCGAGGACCTGCGCTTCGAACTGCCGGTGCAGCTGACCGGTGCCACCCGCGTGGTGGGCACCGACCGGGTGCTCAGCACCCCGGTGGAGGTCCGCGCCCTGTGACGGCCGGAGGGGCGGCTGTCCTGCGACGGCCGTCCCTCCTGGCGTTCTCCCGACCGCCGGTGCCCCCTCGGGGGCACCGGCGGTCGGCGTTCTAGAGCCCGACGAGCTCGTGCAGGGCGCCGACCTCCTGGCGGGTCAGCTTCCGGATGGTGCCCACGCGCATCCGGGCCAGGTCGACCGGGCCGACGGCGGTGCGGGTGAGCCGGTTGACCGGCAGCCCGACCTCGGCCAGCAGCCGCCGCACGATGTGCTTGCGGCCCTCGTGCAGCACGACCTCGACGACCGACTGGCCGGCGTGGGTGTCGACGACGGAGAAGGAGTCGACCTTCACCGGGCCGTCCTCCAGCTCGATGCCCTTGCGCAGCCGGCGGGCCATGTCGCGCGGCACCGAGCCGCTGACCTGCGCCAGGTAGGTCTTCTTCACGTTGTAGGACGGGTGAGCGAGCCGGTGGGCCAGCTCACCGTCGGTGGTGAGCAGCAGCAGGCCCTCGGTGTCCTGGTCCAGCCGGCCGACGTGCACCAGGCCCGCGGCCAGGTCGCCCATCATGTCGCCCACCGTCGGGCGGCCGCGGTCGTCGCTCATCGACGTGATGACGCCGGAGGGCTTGTTCATCGCGTAGGTGACCTTGTCGTTGCGGATGTCGATCCGCCGCCCGTCGACCGCGATGACGGCGGTGTCGGGGTCGATCCGCATGCCCTGCGCCATCACCACCGCACCGTTCACGCTGATCCGGCCGGCGTCGATCATCTCCTCGCAGACCCGGCGGGAGCCGACGCCGGCGCGGGCGAGGACCTTCTGCAGCCGCTCGCCAGGGCGGTCGTCGTCGGGCTCGGTGGTGTCCCGGTCACCGGGGTGGGCCGGCGCGAGCTCCATCTCCTCCGACCAGCCCTCGCCGCCCGCGGTCTGGGACTCGTCGTCTGCGTGCGTGTTCATCCCCGCCAGTCTCCCACCCCGCGCCGCCTGCCCCAACGGCTCGCCAGGGCGACGGGGCCGGCTAGCGCTCGGGGTGCTCGTCCAGCACGGTCCGGGTGTCCGGCACCAGCGGCGCCAGCGGCGGCAGCTCGTCGAGGCCGGTGAGGCCGAGCCGCTCCAGGAACAGCGGCGTGGTCACGTACAGCCCTCCCCCGGTGTCGGGGTCCGAGCCGGCCTCCCGGATCAGCCCCCGGGCCACCAGGGTCCGGACGACGGCGTCGACACCCACCCCGCGGATCGCCGAGACGCGCGCCCGGGTGACCGGCTGGCGGTAGGCGATCACCGCGAGCGTCTCCAGCGCCGCCTGCGTCAGCCGGCTGCGCTGCCCACCGAGCAGGTGCCGCTCGACGACGGGGGCGTGCTCCTCCCGGGTGTAGAGCCGCCACCCCTCCCCCACCCGCCGCAGCACCGTCCCGGCGCGCCGGGCGTCGTACTCGGCGGCCAGATCGGCCAGCTCCTGGCGCAGCCGCAGCACCGAGCAGCGCAGCGCGGCGGCCATGGCGCCCTCGTCGAGCGGCGCGTCCGCGACGAACAGCAGCGCCTCCAGCCCGCCGCGCAGCGCGACGGGGTCCAGCGGCTGGCCGTCCGGCTCCTCCGCGGCGGCGGCTGCCGGTTCCTCCACCGGCGCCTCCGGCTCGGGGACGACGACCAGCTCCACCGGCGGGGCGGCCGGAGCACGCCCGAGCGGGGGTGCGGCGGGTCCGTCGGCGGCGGGTTCGTCGGCGGCCGGGGCGCTGTCCGGGAGGGAGCCCTGCGGCGGGCCGTCGGCGTCCTCGGGGGCGCCCAGGCCGGCGGCGAGCTCGGCGGCGATGGCGTCCCAGGCCGCGACCGGCGGGTCGGCGTCCTGCCCGGCGGCGGCGAACTCGGCGGCGAGGGCGTCCCAGGAGAAGGCGGGGCGCTCCTCGGGCGGCTGGTCGCCGGTCTGCTGGTCCTCGGGCAGTTCGGGCCCGGTCACGCGTACTCCTCCACCCGCTCGTCGGCGTCGTCGTCGAGCCCCGGCAGCCGGCCGTCGACCAGCTGCGGTCCGGTCCACCGCACGTGCAGCTCCCCCAGCGGGACGACCTGGTCGAAGGTGACCAGCTGCTGGCGGTACAGCTCCAGCAGGGCGAGGAACCGGGCGACCACCTCCAGGGTGTGCGCGCAGTCCCGGCTCAGGCCGCGGAAGGTGGCGGTGCCCGCCTCGGCCAGCCGGGCGCGGACCAGGACCAGCTGCTCGGTGAGGCTCACCGCCGGCGCGTGCAGGTGGGAGACGCTGACCGTCGGCGGGGGCTTGGGGGTGAGGGCCTGGGCGGCGAGCGCGGCGAACTGCTCCGGGCCGACCCCCAGCAGCACCTCGGGCAGCAGGTCGGCGAACCGGGGCTCCAGCGCGGCGTCGCGGGGGTGGCGGCGGGCCGCGGCGGACTCCCGTTCGCGGAGGAACTCGGCCGCCTGCTTGTACGCCCGGTACTGCAGCAGCCGGGCGAACAGCAGGTCGCGCGCCTCCAGCAGCTCCAGGTCGTCCTCGTCCTCGACGTCCGCGGCCGGCAGCAGCCGGGCGGCCTTGAGGTCCAGCAGGGTCGCGGCCACGACGAGGAACTCGCTGGCCTGGTCCAGGTCCAGCTCGTCACCCAGCGCCCGCAGGTGGGCGATGAACTCGTCGGTGACCTTCGCCAGCGCGATCTCGGTGACGTCGAGCTTGTGCTTGCCGATCAGCTGCAGCAGCAGGTCGAACGGGCCCTCGAAGTTGGTCAGCCGGACGGTGAACCGGCCGTCGGAGACCACCTCCGGCGCCGTCGTCGTCATGATCCGAGCCTAGATCGCCACCAGCCGCTGGTCAGCCACGGAACCACCGTGGCCACTCCAGCCCCACGGGGGTGATCCGCAACGGCTCGGTGGTGTCGCGGCTGGCGATCACCTCGTCCAGGTGCACCAGCAGCAGGTTGAACCCGGCGGACTCCACGCTGTGGTCCGGCCACAGGTCGTCCCGGCAGCCCTCGCCGATGTGCACCACGGCTGCCTCGAGGTGGGGTTCCTTCGTCCAGAGGGTCACCGGGTGGTCGAGGTCTGCCGGGTGCAGGCGGATCTCCACCGAGCGGTGGCCGCCGTACCGCACCTCGACCTCGCGCTCGTCCATCCGCAGCCGGCGGACCAGCTCGTCGATGAACGGCGTCGGGGGCACCGGTCCAGCGTAGGACCGGTGCCCCGGGTGGTCAGCTCACTTCCGGAGGCGGCGGACGAGGACGGAGTCCTCGCCGTGCAGCTCGTAGTCGGACAACAGGACGGCGATCGCCTCACGGACGATCCGTCCCCGGTCGGCCACCACGCCGTGCTGGCCGCGCAGCGTGAGCCGGGCCGACTCCAGCGCCAGCAGCTCCTCGGCGGAGCAGTAGACGGTGATCTTCTCCTCGTGCCGGGTGCGCCCGCGGTCGGCGCGCTGGCGGGCCGCGGGCTTCGGGGCCGGCGCGGGCAGCGCGGCGCGGTGGCCGGCGAGCTCGTCGACGACGATCCGCGGCGCTCCTCCGGCCACGTCGGGCACCAGGGTCAGCGGCGCCGCGCCGGGCGGCGGCGGAGCGGTCTGCGGCTCGGCGGCCGGCCGGGCGGGCTCGGCCTTGGCGCCGCGCAGGGCCGGGGACGACTGCGCGGCGGCGAGGGTCGGCAGCTCAGTGACCGGCGCCGACGGCGCGGCCGGTGCGTCGGTGCGCCGGAACAGCTCGCTGGCTCCGGGCAGCACGGGACGGCGCGTCACAGTGCGATGACCTCCTTGGCCAGGTCGCGGTAGGCCGCGGCGCCGGAGGACGTGGGCGCCCAGGTGGTGATCGGCTGCCCGGCGACGGTCGTCTCCGGGAAGCGGACGGTGCGGCCGATGACGGTCTGGAAGACGGTGTCGCCGAAGGCCTCGACCACGCGGCTGAACACCTCGCGGCAGTGCACGGTCCGGGTGTCGTACATGGTGGCGAGGATCCCGGAGACCTCCAGCGCCGGGTTGAGGCGCTCCTTGACCTTGTCGATGGTGTCGACCAGCAGGGCGACGCCGCGCAGGGAGAAGAACTCGCACTCCAGCGGGATGATCACGCCGTGCGCGGCGGTCAGCGCGTTGACCGTCAGCAGGCCCAGCGAGGGCTGGCAGTCGATGAGCACGTAGTCGTACTCGGCGCGGATCGGGGCGAGCACCCGCATCAGGGTCTGCTCGCGGGCGACCTCGCTGACCAGCTGCACCTCGGCGGCGGACAGGTCGATGTTGCTGGGCACCAGGTCCAGGCCGGGCACGCCGGTGGCCACGCGGACGTCGGCCAGCGTCGTGGCCGGCTCCATCAGGGCGTTGTAGATCGTGCGGTCCAGCTGCTGGGCGGGGATGCCCAGGCCGACCGACAGCGCGCCCTGCGGGTCCAGGTCGACCAGCAGCACCTTGCGCCCGGCCTCGGTGAGGGCGGCACCCAGGTTGATGGTGGACGTCGTCTTGCCGACGCCGCCCTTCTGGTTGCACATCGCGATGATCCGCGCCGGCCCGTGCTGCGTGAGCGGCTTGGGGTCGGGCAGCTTGCGCTGCCGCGCCTTCGCCGGGTCCATCCGGCTGGCCGGCGCCCCCATCTCGGCATCGCCGGCCGGGGCCCCGCCGTACGGGAGCGCGACCGCGCGCCCCGCCGCCTCGGCTCGTGTCGACATGGTGTGCGCCCTCTTCCCTCGCTGGTGCCGGCCGGCGGCGTGCGCCGGCCCCGGACCCGCGACCACCGGACGGTGACCGCGCCGGGAGACCTCGCGGCACGGCGGGGGGAAGCCTCCGCACCGATCTCCCACCGGTGATCTCGGCAGCCCGGGAGGGGGACGTGACCGGTTGGCGGTCGAGTTGTCGACAAATCTGCCGACGGGCTGCGCGGGCTGGTCAGCGCAGGGCGCGGGGGTGGCTGGTGGCGTAGACCTCGCGCAGCCGGTCGACGGTGACCAGCGTGTACACCTGCGTGGTGGTCACCGAGGCGTGCCCGAGCAGCTCCTGCACGACCCGGACGTCGGCGCCGCCGTCGAGCAGGTGGGTGGCGAAGGAGTGCCGCAGCGTGTGCGGGGACAGCTCGGCGGAGATCCCTGCCCGCTCGGCGGCGTCCCGCAGGATCGACCAGGCGCTCTGCCGGGACAGCGGCCCGCCGCGGGCGTTGAGGAACAACGCTCCCCCGCGCACCCCGGTCCGCCCCTTCTCGGCGAGCGCCGGCCGCGCCCGCACCAGGTAGTCCTCGACGGAGCGGACGGCGTAGCTGCCGACCGGCACCACCCGCTCCTTGCCGCCCTTGCCGGCCAGCCGTACCGCAGCGGCGGACAGGTCGAGGTCGTCGACGGCCAGCCCGACCGCCTCGGAGATCCGTGCCCCGGTGCCGTAGAGCAGCTCCAGCAGTGCCCGGTCGCGCAGCCCGCGGGGGCCCTCCACGGAGCCGGCCGCGGTCAGCAGCGCCTCGACCTCCGCCACCGGGATCGCCTTGGGCAGCCGGCGGGCCGGGGCGGGCGGTCGCACCTCGGCGGCGACGTCGTCGGGCACCAGCCCGTCGAGCAGCGCGAAGCGGTGCAGCCCCCGGACGGCGACCACCGCGCGCGCCGCCGACGTCGCCGACAGCGGCGGGTGGTCCTGGTCGCCGGTGCGCAGCGCCACCAGGAACGCCGCGACGTCGGACTCCCCCACCTCGGCCAGGCCGCGCACACCGGTGGCCGCGAGGAACTTCGCGTACCGGCGCAGGTCCCGGCGGTAGGAGGCGATGGTGTTGGCGGCCAGCCCGCGCTCGACCGTCAGGTGGTCGAGGTACCCGGTGACCACCCGCTGCACGTCGGGGCCGGCCCCCGTCTGCACGACCGTCAGGACAGCACCTCCGCCAGCGGCTCCCACGGCAGCCCGTGCGCCGCGGCCACGCCCTCGTGCACCAGCCGGCCGGCCGCGACGTTGACCCCCCGGGCCAGCGCCGGGTCCGCCGTCACCGCGGCGTCGGTGCCGTGCGCGGCGAGGGCCAGCACGTAGGGCAGGGTCACGTTGGTCAGCGCGTAGGTGGAGGTGTGCGGCACCGCGCCGGGCATGTTGGCCACGCAGTAGAAGACCGAGTCGGCGACGCCGAACGTCGGGTCGTCGTGCGTGGTGGGGCGGGTCGACTCGAAGCAGCCGCCCTGGTCGACGGCGATGTCCACCAGCACCGACCCCGGCTTCATCCGGCCGACCAGCTCGTCGCTGACCAGCGTCGGCGCCTTGGCGCCGGGCACCAGCACGGCGCCGATGACCAGGTCGGCCTCCAGCACCGCCCGCTCGACCTCCAGGGCGTTGGAGGCGACCGTCTGCAGGTGCCCGCGGTAGAGCCGGTCGGCGGCGCGCAGCTTCTCCAGGTCGCGGTCGAGCACGGTGACCTGGGCCTGCATGCCCAGGGCGATGGTGGCCGCGTTCATCCCCGAGACGCCGGCCCCCAGGACGACGACCTTCGCCGCGTGCACCCCGGGGGCGCCGCCGAGCAGCACGCCCCGCCCGCCCTGCGCGCGTTCCAGGGTGTGCGCCCCGACCTGCGGGGCCATCCGGCCGGCCACCTCCGACATCGGGGCGAGCAGCGGCAGCGCCCCGCCGTCGGTCTGCACCGTCTCGTAGGCGATCGCGGTGGTGCCCGCGGCGAGCAGCGCGTCGGTGCAGGCGCGGGAGGCGGCCAGGTGCAGGTAGGTGAACAGGGTCTGCCCGGGGCGCATCCGGCCGTACTCCTCGGCGACCGGCTCCTTCACCTTGAGCAGCAGGTCGGCGTCGGCCCAGACGTCGTCGGCGGAGGGCACGATCCGGGCCCCGGCGGCGGTGAAGTCGGCGTCCGGGATCGACGACCCGGCCCCGGCGTCGTGCTCGACGAGCACCTCGTGCCCGGCAGCCACCAGCTCGGTGACGCCCGATGGCGTCAGCGCGACCCGGTACTCACGGTTCTTGACCTCTCGGGCGACTCCGACCCGCATCTGCTCCGACCCCCGGTCTCGGCGGGAGCCACCGGGGTGTCGGTGGTGCCACCGCGTCTGAGCGGCCCGGTCGCAGCCGCCTCGGCCGGAGTGTAGGCACCGACGGTCACCGTGGTGTGTCAGCGGCCACGCGCGGCCGGTCGTCGTCCGGCCTCAGCCGACCCGGGCGTCGTAGGCCGCGCGCTCGGCGAGCACCTCGTCCATGTGCTGCTGGGCCCACGCCTTGAGGCCGCGGATCGTCTCGTACAGCGAGAGGCCGAGGCCGGTCAGCTCGTAGCTGACCGTGACCGGCACCGTCGGCGTGACGGTGCGGGTGAGCAGCCCGTCGCGCTCCAGCGAGCGCAGCGTCTGGGTGAGCATCTTCTGGCTGACACCGGCCAGCTGGCGGGACAGCTCCGAGTACCGCATCGCCCGCGGCTCGCCACTGCACGGTCCGCCGTCGGAGTGCGGGCCACCGCTGCCGAGCGCGGCCAGCACCAGCGTGACCCACTTGTCGGAGATCCGGTCGAGCAGCTGGCGGCTGGGGCAGCCGGCCAGGAACGCGTCGTACTCCGCCTTCTCCTGCGCCCGCTGCTGGGCCGCCGTCGTCGTCGCCATGCACCGCTCCTCTTCCCCCTGGGTGCCCTACGCACTTCCAGGTGCCTGCTTCCCGTCGGGGAGTCGCCTGACCATCCTCGTACCGGGAGTCGACCGGCACCACCACCCATCCCGGAAGGCAGGACATGAGCACGCTCTCCACCACTCTCCCCGGCGGCAGCTGGACCATGGGCGACCTGACCGTTCCCCGGTTCGGCTACGGCGCGATGCAGCTCGCCGGTCCCGGGGTCATGGGCCCGCCGGCCGACCACGACGGCGCCCTCGCCGTCCTCCGCGAGGCCGTCGAGCTCGGCATCACCCACATCGACACCAGCGACGCCTACGGGCCGCACGTCACCAACCAGCTGATCCGGGAGGCACTGCACCCCTACCCGGAGTCGCTGCACATCGCCACCAAGGTCGGCGCGACCCGGGACGCGCAGGGCGGGTGGCCGCCGGCCCGCCGGCCGGAGGACGTCCGCCGTCAGGTGCACGAGAACCTGGCGACCCTGGGCCTGGAGGTGCTCGACCTGGTGTACCTGCGGCTCGGCGACGCCGAGGGGCCCGTCGCCGGCTCCCTCGCCGAACCGTTCGAGGCGCTGGTCGAGCTCCAGCAGCAGGGCCTGGTCCGGCACCTCGGGGTGAGCAACGCGACCGTGGAGCAGGTCGCCGAGGCGAGGTCGATCGCACCGGTGGTGTGCGTGCAGAACATGTACAACCTCGCCCACCGCCACGACGACGAGCTGATCGACGACCTCGCCGCGGACGGGATCGCCTACGTGCCGTTCTTCCCGCTCGGTGGCTTCAGCCCCCTGCAGTCCGCGGCGCTGTCCGCGGTCGCGGACCGGGCGGGCGAGACGCCGATGTCGGTCGCCCTCGCCTGGCTGCTGCAGCGGTCGCCGAACGTGCTGCTGATCCCCGGCACCTCGTCCACGGCGCACCTGCGGGAGAACGTGGCCGGCGCCGGGCTCCGGCTCTCCGCCGAGGACGTCGCCGAGCTCGACGCGATCGGCCGCTGACCTGGGTCAGGCCGGGCTCGGGGCCACGGCGTACCGCACGCAGACGAACTCCCCGTTGCGGGCGCACTCGAGCACCTCCAGCTCCACCCGGCGCGGGAGCAGCGGGGCGCCGCCGCCCAGGGTCACCGGCGCGACGGACACCACCACCTCGTCGAGCAGACCCCGGTCGGCGAACTGCCCGACCAGGTCCCCGCCGCCGACCAGGTACAGGTCGCGTCCACCCGCCGCCTCGCTCATCGCGGCGTGCACCGCCGCCGGGTCCTCGGCGGTGAACCGCACGTCGGCGCCGGACGGGGCCGTCAGGTCGCGGTGGGTGAACACCCACGCGGGGCGCTCCGGCAGCCAGCCGGGGTCGTGCGCGCGCACCCACTCCCAGGTCGCCGCGCCCATGGCCAGCGCGCCGACGCCGGCGATGAAGGCCGCGTAGCCCATCGGCCCGTCCGCGTCGCTGTCCCGGCTCAGCAGCCAGTCCAGCGAGTGGTCGGGGCCGGCGATGAAGCCGTCCAGCGAGGTGGCGGTGTAGTAGACGGTGCGGGTCACGGGGTCCTCCTGCTCAGCCAGTCGATCGGGTCTCCCGCGTCGACCGGCACCCCGGCCGCGCGGAACCAGTGGCGCGCCAGCAGCCGCCGGTGCGCGCCGAAGGTCAGCACGTGGGCGACCACGCTGCCCAGCACGAACGTCTCGGGCGGGTCGCAGAGCGCGTCGACGAGCCGGTCGCCCCAGGCCCCCCGGCGGGAGACCTCACGCACGAACGCCAGCCAGCGGGGCGCGGCGTCGTCGTGCCGGCCGAGCAGGGCAGCAGGGTCGTCGGCACCGCGGGGTGGGTGGTCGGCGCCCTCGACCGAGGCGAGCCAGACCTCCGTCGTCCACACCAGGTGCTCCAGCACGGCGGCGAGCGACTCCTCGGGGCCGTCCCAGGGCAGCACCTGCAGCCCGGGGGCGCGCGGGCGCCGGTACTCCTCCTCCGGGAGCCCGCACGCCGCCGCCAGCAGCGCGCGGGTGTCGTCCAGGGCGTGGTGCACCAGCAGGGCGGTGACCTCGTCGCCGGAGCGGGCGCCGGGCTCACCCGCCACCCACAGCGAGGTCGGCGGGTGGAAGTGGATGCCGTTGGGCGCGGGGAGCCAGTGGCCGTCGCGGGCGGGCGCCGGCACCCGCCGCCCCGGGGAGCGGCCGTAGGCCCGGGCGAAGGCGCGGCGGAAGCCCTCCACCGACTCGTAGCCGGCGGCGAACGCGACGTCGGTGACGCGCTCGCCCTGCTGCAGCTGCCAGGCCGCCCGCTCCAGCTCCACGCGCCGGCGCAGCGCCACCGGCGACTCCCCCGCGCCCCGGGCCACCTGGCGGCTGAAGTGCCACGGTGAGGCGAAGGCGTCCCCGGCCATCTCGGTGAGCGTGCGGTTCCCCTCGTCGAGCACCGCGTCGAGCAGCTCACGCAGCCGGTCCCGCCCCGCCGGCACGTCCTCGGTCATGCCCAGCAGTCTCCCGACCCACGGGGCGCCCGCGCCCGACCGTTCTTGCTCGGATCGCCGTCCCCGCCGGGGTGACGCAGGATCCCGGGGACCGCCCCGCCGACCCCGGAGTCCGCCCGATGCGCCTGTACGCCGACCGCCCCGACCGCCGGGCCAGGCAGATCGCCGGCGACCTCACCGTCCTGCTCTGGGCGGTGCTGTGGCTGCTGGTCGCCCGGACGGTGCACGGCGCGGTCCTGACCCTGGCCGAACCGGGCGAGGCGATCGCCGGCCTGGGCCGCTCGCTGTCCGAGGCGATGGGCTCCGCCGCCGGCGCGGCCGACGACGTCCCTGTGGTCGGCGACGAGCTGTCCGGGCCGTTCGAGGCGCTCGGGCGGGCCGGCGCCTCGGTGACCGGCGCCGGGGAGACCACCCAGGACGCGGTGCACACCCTGGCCGCGGTCCTCGCGATCGTCCTCGTCGTGCTCCCGGTGGGCTGGCTGGTGGCGCGCCGGCTGCCGGCCCGGCTCCGCTGGGCGCGGGAGGCCGGGGCGGCCGACCGGCTGCTGGGCACCGGCGGGGTGGAGCCGACCGACCTGGAACTGCTGGCCGCCCGCGCGATGGCCACCGCACCGCTGCCCGAGCTGGCCCGCCTGCCGGTGGGCACCGGGGCGGGCTGGCGGGCCGGTGAGCCGGCCGCGGTGCGGGACCTGGCCGCGCTCGAGCTGCGCCGGCTGGGCCTGGACCTGCCCCGGGACGACGGCCGGGCGGATCAGCCCACCGAGTAGCCGCAGGCCGCGACCGCGGCGGCGCACACCGCCTCGTCCTGGGCACCGGTGCCGCCGGCCGCACCGATCGCGCCGACCAGCGCGCTGTCGGCGTGCACCGGGACCGCACCGGTCTGCGGGGTGTACCGGCCACCGGTCAGCGCGGTCAGCGCCGAGACGAAGTTGGGCATGAACTCCATCCGGGTCTTCTGCACGTCAGTGGGCACCCGGAAGGCGACCGACGTCCAGGCCTTGCCCTGCGCGATCTCCGGGGTGATCCACGGGGCGCCGTCCATCCGGGCCACCGCCACCAGGTGACCGCCGGGGTCGGTCACCGCGAAGGACATCGGCACGCCGATGGCCTCCGCCTCCGCGCGGGCGGCAGCGAGCAGCTCCAGGGCCTGGTCGAGGGTCAGCACCCCGCCACCTTGTCCCGCCTGCCGGGCTGCGGGCAACCCGCGGCCCGCCCGGCGGGCGGGCCGCGGCTCCCTCAGCCGCCGTCGAGCGGGCGCAGCCGGGGGCTGGTCGTCCGGGCCTGCGCCGCGGCGAGCACGCCCACCACCGCGGCGGCGTTGCGGATCGTGCCGTCGAACACCTGCTGCACCGCCTCGCCGAGCGGCACCCGCTCGACGGTCATGTCCGCCTCCTCGTGCTCGACCACGAAGCCCTCGGGCCGGTCGACGTCGGAGAGGCCCTCGGCCAGGTAGATCACGACCTGCTCGTCGCAGAAGCCCGGCGAGGAGAAGTGCGTGGTGAGCAGCGACCAGCGCTCGGCGGCCAGCTGCACCTCCTCGGCCAGCTCCCGGCGGGCGGTCTCCACCGGCGGCTCCCCGTCGACGTCGCGCAGCCCCGCCGGCAGCTCCCACAGGTGCTCGCCCACCGGGTGCCGGTACTGCCGCAGCAGCACCACCCGGTCGTCGTCGTCGACCGCCACCACCGCGACCGCGCCCGGGTGCCGGACGACCTCGCGGACGCTGTCCCCGCCGCCGGGCATCGCCACGGTGTCCCGCCGCAGCGAGATGACCCGGCCGGCGTAGACCTCCTCCGACCCGAGCACCTCGTAGTCGTGTGCCATCAGATGCCCACCGGCTCCTCGTCCGGCACGGGCAGCCGCGCGGAGTCCTGATGGGTGGCGGCGGCCTGCACGAACGCGGCGAACAGCGGGTGCGGCCGGGTGGGGCGGCTCTTCAGCTCCGGGTGGGCCTGGGTGCCGACGAAGAAGGGGTGCACGTCGGCGGGCAGCTCGGCGAACTCCACCAGCGTCCCGTCCGGCGAGGTGCCGGAGAAGACCAGCCCGGCCTCGCTGAGCCGGTCCCGGTAGGCGTTGGCCACCTCGTAGCGGTGCCGGTGCCGCTCGGTGATCTCCGTCGCCCCGTAGGCGGCGGCGACGACCGAACCCTTGGCCAGCGCGGCCGGGTAGCTGCCCAGGCGCATCGTGCCGCCCATGTCCCCGCGACCGGCGACGACGTCGAGCTGGGTGGCCATCGTGGAGATGACCGGGTCGGGGGTGCCCGGGTCGAACTCGGTGGAGTTCGCGCCGGTGATCCCGGCCAGGTTGCGGGCGGTCTCGATGACCATGCACTGCAGGCCCAGGCACAGCCCCAGCGTCGGGATGCCGTTGACCCGGGCGTGCCGGATCGCGCCGAGCTTGCCCTCGATGCCGCGCACGCCGAAGCCGCCGGGGATGCACACGCCGTCGACCCCGGCCAGCGCCGCCGCGGCGCCCTCCTCGGTCTCGCAGTCGTCGGAGGGGACCCAGCGGATCTCCACCCGCGACCGGTGCGCGAACCCACCGGCCCGGAGCGCCTCGGTGACCGACAGGTAGGCGTCGGGCAGGTCGATGTACTTGCCGACGAGCGCGATCGTCACCGTGCGCTTGGGCTGGTGCACGCGGTCGAGCAGGTCGCCCCAGACGGTCCAGTCGACGTCCCGGAACGGCAGCCCGAGCCGCCGGACGACGTAGGCGTCCAGGCCCTCCCGGTGCAGCACCTTCGGGATGTCGTAGATCGACGGGGCGTCCGGGCAGGAGATGACGCCCTCGGCCTCGACGTCGCACATCAGGCTGATCTTGCGCTTGATGCCCTCGCCGACCTCCCGGTCGGACCGGCAGACCAGCGCGTCGGGCTGGATGCCGATGCTGCGCAGCGAGGCGACGGAGTGCTGGGTGGGCTTGGTCTTCTGCTCCCCCGAGGGCGCGATGTAGGGCACCAGCGAGATGTGCAGGAAGAAGCAGTTGTCCCGGCCGATCTCGTGCCGCACCTGGCGGGCGGCCTCCAGGAAGGGCAGCGACTCGATGTCCCCGACCGTGCCGCCGACCTCGGTGATCACGACGTCGACCCGCTCGGAGCTGTCCGCGACCGCCATGATCCGGGACTTGATCTCGTTGGTGATGTGCGGGATGACCTGGACGGTGTCACCCAGGTACTCCCCGCGGCGCTCCTTGGCGATGACGTCGGAGTACACCTGCCCGGTGGTCACGTTGGCCCGCCCGTTCAGGTCGGTGTCCAGGAAGCGCTCGTAGTGACCGATGTCCAGGTCGGTCTCGGCGCCGTCCTCGGTGACGAACACCTCCCCGTGCTGGAAGGGGTTCATCGTCCCCGGGTCCACGTTGAGGTAGGGGTCCAGCTTCTGCATCGTCACCCGCAGGCCCCGGGCGGACAGCAGTGCACCCAGCGAGCTGGCCGTGAGGCCCTTGCCCAGCGAGGAGACCACGCCGCCGGTGACGAAGATGAACTTCGTCGGCTGCGAGTTGGGGAGAAGGGACCCGCGGTTGCTGTTCTCAGCCAGTCGACCCACGGACGCCCACGTTAACACGCGGGTCACCGTCGCCCGGCTCCGCTCCCGGGGCACCGCTCCCCGGCACGGCGTCGGCGTCCGCGGGGGCGGGGGTGCCGGCGGCGAGCCAGACCAGCAGCGGCACCAGCACGGTGGCCGCGGTGGCCGGCAGCGCGACGCCGCTGTCGTTGA
The DNA here is from genome assembly GCF_054050955.1 of Modestobacter sp. SYSU DS0290. NCBI lineage: Bacteria > Bacillati > Actinomycetota > Actinomycetes > Geodermatophilales > Geodermatophilaceae > Modestobacter > Modestobacter sp. SYSU DS0290. The sequence goes on along the minus strand of NZ_JBJHAI010000014.1, from coordinate 18,395 downwards.
CCAGGGCGCCGACGGTGAGGCTCAGCGCCACCGCGGTCAGCCCGGCCCGCAGCACCCGCAGCTGGGCGCCGGGGAGCCCGGCGGCCGGCCGGCCGGGCCTGCTGCGCAGCCGGCCGCCGGGCCGCAGCAGCCAGATCGCCGCGAGCAGGGCCACCAGCAGCGTCCAGGACAGCGGGCTGCCGGTGAGGATGGCGAGGTTGGCCGAGGCCTTCCGGCTGACCACCGTCCACGCCTCGCCCTCGATCAGCTGCCCGACGAAGCGGCCCAGGTGGCTGCGGTCGTCGGCCGGGCCCATCCAGTCCAGCACCGCCACCGAGCCGACGACGACGACGGCCGCGGCGAGCACGAGCGCCAGCCGCACGACGGTGACCCGCACCCGGGCCAGCAGCATCCCCAGCACGACGAAACCCGGGACGGCGGCGAGCACCCCGCCGAAGTCCCGGCCCAGCGGGGGGGCGCCGACCAGCACCACGGAGACCACACCGGCGGCCAGCACCGGCAGCGCCCAGCGCAGCCGGGACGGCCCGCCGGTCCCGGACGACCGGCGGGCCCACCACGCCGCGCCGCCCGCGGTGAGCAGCAGCGCGCTGACCGCGAACAGCCCGAAGGTCAGGTTGCCGTACCCGGTGAACCGGCCCGCGACGATCGCGTCGTAGCCGAGCAGACCGTTGAGCTCCAGCGGGGAGCCGGACAGCACGTCGCCGACGAGCGTGACCAGGGTGGCTGCCAGCACCACGACCGCCGGCCCCAGCCGTCCGCGCCGCCACGGCCCGGCCGCGGCGACCCCGCCGACGAGGAGTGCGGAGCCGGCCACCACCAGCGCGAGCGTGACCCGCGGGCTCGCCGTCCGTTCCCAGGGGACGACGCCCGCCAGGTAGGTGGCCACCGGCACCGACGCGACGACCAGGGCGGCCAGCCGCAACGCGCTGCGGACCCCGCCGGGCACGGCGCGGGGCCGGCGCAGCCCGAGGAGGAGCACCGCGGCCGCCAGCAGCAGCCCGTTCAGCACCACCAGGGTCCAGAAGAAGGTGCTGGTGCTGCGGTGGTGCACCACCGCCCCGGTGTTCGCCCGTTCGAGTTCGGTGATCGCCTCGGCCAGCGGCGGGCGCTCGCCGGCCACCTGCACCGGCTGCCCGTTCATCGACGACGGCCGTGCCACGCCGAGCGCCCGCAGCACGGTGGGGGCGACGTCGATCAGCTGGGTGAACGGCGCCCGGCCGGTGCTCGCCGAGCTCAGCCAGCCGGGCTCGTAGCCCGGCCCGGAGACCATGCCGACGTGCAGCTGCGGGCGTCCGTCGTTGACCACCGAGACCCCCTGCAGGACCAGCAGGGTCTCCCCCGGCAACCCGGCGACGGCCTCGCGCAGCACCCCGACGGCGGCGTCGACCTGCCGCACCGCCCAGGGCCGCGCCTCGGCCCGGGTACCGGTCTCGGTCTCCTGCTGGCTGGAGCGGCCGGCGTCGGTCAGCTGGTCCAGGGAGACCGCCGTCAACGGGCACCCGGCGAGCAGCGCGGCCACGTCGGTCCCGTCGGCGGGCAGCCGGTCGACGACGGTGAACCGACTGTCGGGACCGGCCACCGCCAGGGAGGCAGCGCGGCCCACGGCAGTGCTGCAGTCGACCGCGTCGCCCAGGGCGCCGGGCCGGGCGCCGAACCGCGTCGTCGCCGCGTCCTGGGTCACCCGCTCGACGGTGCTCCGCGGCTCCAGCAGGCCGACCTGGGCCACCTGCTCCTCCAGCCCGCAGAAGGACAGCGTGGTGTCGACCGGCGCGGCCGGCGCGGCACCCTCCTCCTCGCCCTCCTCCGGCACCGGGGCGCTGGGCAGCGGTACCGGTGGGATCGGCTCGAACGGGCCGGGGTAGCGCGCGCGGTTGCCCGCGCCCAGCGTCGCCCAGCCGTCCAGCAGGCAGGTGGTGGACCGCGCGGCGCGGACCGACACGGCCGAGATCCCGGAGTCCTCGGCCAGGGACCACAGCTGCGGGGTGGCCTCGGGGTCCAGGTCCGACCACAGCAGCCCGGGCACCCCGACCACGAGCACCCGGTCGGCCCGCCACCGGTCCTCCGCCGCCCCGTCCGCGGCGGTCGCCGGCGCGGCGGTCCCGGCGAACAGGCCGGCCAGCACCCCGGACAGCAGCACCAGGACCGCGACCGCCCGGGCGGCCCGGGCCATCAGCGCCGTCCCCGCGGCGGGCCGAGCAGCTCCCGGTAGAGCGCGACGAGCTGGGCGGCGGTGGCCGCCTCGTCGGGCCAGCTCGCCGCCTGCCGCGGGCCGGCGGCGCCCAGCCGGGCGGTCCGCGCCGGGTCGGTGAGCACCTGCGCGACGGCCTCGGCCAGCGCACCGGAGTCGCCCACCGGCACCAGCTCGGCGGCGTCGCCCACCAGCTCGGGGATGCCGCCCACCCGGGAGGCGACCAGCGGCGTCCCGGCGCGCAGCGCCTCCTGGGCGGTCAGCGACCGGGCCTCCCAGACCGAGGGCAGCACGCAGACGTCGGCGGCGCCCAGCAGGTCCGCGACGTCGGTTCGGCGGCCCAGCAGGGTGACCGGCAGCTGCTCGGCCCGGATCCGGGCGGCGAGCTCGGCGTGCAGCGGGCCGTCGCCGGCGATGGCCACCAGGGGCGGCGGCTGCAGTCGCGGGTCGGCCACCCAGCGGGCCACCGCGTCCAGCAGGACGTCGTAGCCCTTCTGCGGGTGCAGCCGGCCGACGGCGACCACCAGCGGCCGGACGTCGTCGTCCAGGCCCACCTCCCGGCGCACCTCCGGCCGGGGGCGCTGCGGCGGCGGCAGCGGGGGCGCGGCCACCGGGGCTACCCGGACGTCGCGGGCACCGAGGCGGCGGGCGTTCTCGGCGAGGTCGCTGGAGGCCGCCAGCACCACGTCGGCGCCGCGGATCGTCGCCCGCTCGGCGACCTGCAGCACCCGCCGGCGCAGCCCGCCGCCCTCGGGCAGGGCGTTGTGCAGGGTGACGACGAGCGGCCGGCGGTGCTGCCCGGCCAGCCGGCGGGCGGCCGCGGCGACCAGGCCGGCCCGCAGGCCGTGGGCGTGCACCAGGTCGGCGCCGGCGGTCGCCCGGCGCAGCGCGAGCACGGCGCGCAGGTCGGCGGCCGGGTCGAGGCCGGCGGAGATGCCGACCGGGCGGAAGTCGGCACCGGTGGCGGTGAAGCCGAACAGCTCCTCGGTGGGCTGCGGGCCGCACACCCGCACCGAGGCACCGGCCCGCCCCAGCGGGGCCAGCAGGGAGCGCAGGTGGGTGCCGACCCCGCCGGTGCTAGTGGCGAGGACCTCGGCGATCCGCCGGTCGGCCAACGGGGACCCCTGCGGGTCAGCCATCGGTCCCCACCTCCTGTCGCGCCGGTCCGCGCAGCCCGGCGACGGCCGCGAGCAGCGGCCGCCGGGCGGTGCCCACCATGATCGCACCGGCGACCACGAGCACGACCGCACCGGCGGCGCTGCCGGACAGCAGCGCCCCGAGCACGCCGTCGGGCACCGGGTCGGCGCCCAGCAGGCGGCCGGTCAGCAGACCCGCCGCACCGCCCAGGACGGCGGCGGCGAGGGCGGCTCCCCCGGCGTGCGCCACCCCCTCCAGCGCGCCTGCGCCGGCCACCCGGCCGATGACCAGCAGCAGCGCCAGGCCCGCGACGGTCACGCCGACGGTGTGCCCGGCGGCCAGTGCCAGCGCCCGGTCCCCCGCCGGCAGCGCGGCGGAGAGCACCAGGTCGGCGGCGACGGCGACCAGCCACCCGCCGGCCACGCATGCGGTGGGTGCCCGCCAGAGGCCGCGGGCGTAGAGCGCCCGGGACAGCAGCGCGACCAGGCCGTAGCCGAGGAGCCCCGGAGCGAAGGCGGCGATCGCCGACTGCAGCGCGCCCGCGGCACCCGGGTCGTCGGGGACGGCGAGGAACACCCGGGCGACCGGCCCGGAGACGGCGACCAGTCCGGCGGCGGCCACCGCGCCGGCGACCACGGTCAGCACCACCGCCGGCGCCAGCGTGCGCCGGTAGCCCTCCTCGTCACCGACCGCGGCCCGCTCGGTCAGCCCGGGGTACACCGAGGTGGCCAGCGGCACGGCCAGCGCTGCCCACGGCAGCAGGAAGACGGTCATGCCGGCGAAGTAGACGGTCTGGGTGCCGTCCGGCGCGCCCGCGTTGGCCAGCCGGATCGCCACCACGGCGACCAGCTGCTGCCCGGCGAGGGTGAGCACCCCGGCCAGCGCCAGGCGGCGCACCCGCGGCGCGGCACCGACCGGGAAGCGCAGCGAGGGCCGCAGCCGCAGGCCCAGTCCGCGCACCGGCACCAGCAGGGAGCCCGCCAGCGCGAGCACGCCGAGCGTCGTCCCGACCCCCAGCACCAGCTCGGCGGTGGTGGACAGCCCGTCGACCGAACGGCTGCCGTCGAGGGCGGCGAACAGCAGGTAGGTGCCGGCGACGACGAGCGTGGAGAGCAGCGGCGCGACCGCCGGGCCGGCGAACCGGCGGTGGGCCTGCAGCACGCCGGTCAGCACGACCGCGATGCCGTACAGCACCACCTGGGGGGCGAAGACCAGCAGGAAGCGCGCGGCCAGGTCGACCTTGGCCGGGTCCCCGGCGTCCCCGCCCAGCAGCACCGTCGCGATGGGTCGGGCGAGCAGGGCGAGCAGGGCGGCCAGCGGCACGAGCACCAGCAGGGCCCAGCCCAGCAGCGCCCCGGCGGTGCGGCGGACCTGCTCCCGGTCCCCCGCTGCGATGCCACCGGCGAGCATCGGCACGACCAGGCTGGCCAGCGCCCCGCCGGCGACCACCTCGAAGACGATGTTCGGCACGTTGTTGGCCGCGAGGTAGGTGTCCGCGGTGGTGTCCGCGCCGACCGCGTTGGTGAAGACCACCGTGCGGCCGAAGCCGGCCACCCGGGACAGCAGGGTCAGCGCCGAGATCAGCAGCGCCGCACCGGCGACCCCGGCGGCGACGCGCCGGGCACTCACGCCCGTCGGCGGCCGAGCCGGTCCAGCTCGCGCAGCCCTGGAGTGGCCTCGATGACGCGGGTGAAGCTGATCCGCTCGCTGGCCAGGGTCAGTGCGGCGATGCCGGTCAGCAGCCCCGCCCGCGCCGGGCGCCCGGGCAGCGCGGCCAGCCGCAAGCCGAGCAGCGCGCCGACCGCGTTGGCGCCGCAGTCACCGAGCATCACCCGCTCGCCGAGGTCGGCGGGCAGCACGCCGAGGGTCGCCCCCAGTGGGCCGGCCACCAGCCCACCGGCGGGGCCACCCGCGGTGGCCGAAGCCAGCAGCACCGCGGCCTTGCCCGCGCGGCCGGGGCGCAGGTCGAGCAGGTTGACCAGGTTCGCCGTCCCGGCGACGAGCCCGGTGGTGAGCACGCCGTCGACGAGCGCCCCGGCGCCGGTGCCGCGACGGGTCAGCACGGCGGCGACCGCGGCTGCCGCCCCGATCCCGGCGACCTTCACCGCGCCGGCCGAGACGCGGCCGGCGCGCAGCGCGGCCAGGTGGCCGGCCAGCCCCTTGTCCCGGGCCTGCTCCGGCCGGGCGCCGGCGAGGTCGTCGTAGCCGCCGACCAGGCCGGCGGCGGCGCCGACGACGAGCGCGGCGGCCCGCTGCCCGGTGGGGGCACCGGCCACGGCGGTGCCGGTGGCCGTGGCGGCCAGCACCGGGCCGCCGAGCAGCGTGACCGGCCGGCCGGCGTAGTTGGTGCGGCGCCAGCGCGCCCCGGCCGGGCGGGCGGTGAGCGCGGCGGTGCCGGCGAGACCGGCCCGGGCCGCGAGCGCCCCGGCGGCGGTGAGAGCGAGCCTGCGACGGGCGCGTCCCGGGGGGGTCACGAGACCGGCGCCGGCACCGGCTGGGCGTCCTCGCCCGTCCCGTACGCCCCCGACGTGCCCGTGCCCTCGGCGACCAGGGCCAGCACCGTGCTGATCCGGCCGGCGGGCGCGGTGACGTTGTCCACGGTGGACACGTTGTCGCTGGCCCCGGGGTCGGCCCGGACGGCGGCGATCAGCCCGCCCTCCTCGGTCGCGGCCGCGTCACCGGCGACGACGGCCCCGGAACCCTGGGCGTCGAGGGCGGTCACCAGGTCGACCAGCGCCGCGGCGCGCGCCTCGGCGTCCTCTCCCTCGACGCCGCCGGAGGTGAGCACGACCGCGTAGTCGGCCGGGCTCACCGAGGTGGTGTCGCGGCTGAGCACGTCCAGCTCCTCGAGGCCGGCGAGCACCTGCGAGGTGGCGGCGGTGTCCGGTGCGACGCCGGCGCCCTCGTCGCCGTCACCGGGCACCATCAGCACCTGCGCCAGCACCGAGGCGACGAGCTCGCCGGTGTCCGCGGTCTCCGCGGGCACCACCCCTGCCGGCAGCCCCGGGCCGCTGACGTAGCTCTCCAGGCTGCTGGCGGTGGAGGGGTCGGCGTAGGCATCGGTGAGCCGGATCGTGCCGGTCACCGTGGCGCCGGCGCTGCCCAGCAGCGCGGTCACGCCCTCGACCACCTCGGTGTCGACCTCGCCGCCGGCGACCACGAGCACCACGCTGCGCCCGGCGAGCCGGTCGGCGACCAGGACCGGGCCGACGGCCTCGTCGAAGCCGCCGTCCTCCGCCAGCTGTGCCTGCAGCTCCCGGGTCTGGTCCTCCAGACCCCGCTTGTCCTCCTGCAGCTGGCTGACCTGGTTCTGCAGGTTGGTCAGCACCGGCCCGTTGAGCTGGGTCGTGCCGATGACGATGCCCAGCGCCACGGCCAGGAAGACCGCGATCAGCGAGACCAGGTGGTAGCGGAAGTCGATCACGAGAAGAGGTTCTCCAGCCAGAACACGAAGCTGTCCCATTGGTCGATGAGCAGGTCCAGGTACACCCGGCCGGCGGTCGAGACGGCCAGCGCCGCCGCGATCGAGGCCAGGGCGGCGAGGACCAGCAGGGTGAGGGCGAGGGTGGAGATCCGGCTGCGGTAGAGCCGGCTCACCCCCTTGGCGTCGACGAGCTTGCCGCCCAGGCGCAACCGGGTGAGGAAGGTGGAGGCCATGCCCCCGCGCCCCTTGTCCAGGAACTCCACGAGGGTGGCGTGCGTGCCCACGGCGACGATGAGCGAGGCGCCCTTCTCGTCGGCCAGCAGCATGGCGATGTCCTCGCTGGTGGCCGACGCCGGGAAGGTGATCGCCTCGACCCCCAGGTCCAGCACCCGCTGCAGCCCGGGGGCGCGCCCGTCGGCGTAGGCGTGCACGACGACCTCGGCGCCGCAGCGCAGGACGTCGTCGCTGACCGAGTCCATGTCGCCGATGATCATGTCCGGCTGGTAGCCGGCCTCGCGGATCGCGTCGGCGCCGCCGTCGACGCCGATGAGCACCGGCCGGTAGTCACGGATGTAGGACCGCAGCGCCGCCAGGTCCTCCTTGTAGTCGTACCCCCGGACGACGACCAGCGCGTGCCGGCCCTCGATCCGGGTGCGGACGTCGGGGACGCCCACGCCGTCCAGCAGCAGCGCGCGCTCGCGCTTCATGTACTCCATGGTGTTCGCGGCGAACGCCTCGAGCTGCGTCGACAACCCGGCCCGCGCCTCGGCCATCGCCGCGTCGACGGTCTCCCGGGTCTGCTCGACCCCCTCGGCGACCACGGTGTCCCCGGCGTAGAGGCGGTTGCCCTCGACCCGGACCTCCGTGCCCTCCTTGAGGGTCTCGAAGACCTCCTTGCCCACGCCGTCGATCAGCGGGATGCCCGCCTCGACGAGGATCCCGGGGCCGAGGTTGGGGTAGCGGCCGGTGGTGCTGGGCGCGGCGTTGACCACCGCGGCGACCTTGGCGGCGACCAGCGAGTCGGCGCTCACCCGGTCCACGTCGGCGTGGTCGATGACCGCGACCTCGCCGGGCCGCAGCCGCTTGGTGAGGTTCTTGGTCCGCCGGTCGAGCCGGACGGTGCCGGTCACGCCGGGTCCCGTCGAGGACGCCCGTCCGCGCCGCAGGGTGCCGATGCGCATCCCTTGATGCTCCCACGGGCCGTCGGGACCCGATGCCCGACGCGCGAGGGTGACCGGTCGATCACAGTTCGTGAACGCCACGGGGTCGGCCGCGACACGCCGAGGATCGCACCGGGTGTCGCTGCCCGGGGACGGGACCGGCCCGTCACTAGCGTGGTTGCTGTGACTGGAGGGGCCTCCGCGAGCCGGGGTACAGCGACCGTCCTGCACGACACCGCCACCGAACCGGCCGACCCGGTCACGGGCGCCGAACCCGCCGAGGACGCGGCACGTACCGGGCAGGTGGTGGCCTTCGCCCCGCCCCCGCTGCGGGAGACGGCTGCCCTGCCTGCGGCGACCGGCACCGCGCCGGCCCCTGCCGACGCCGGGCAACCGCGCCGCCGGCGGGGCCGCGGGGGGCCGAGCAAACGGGAGCTGCGCCGCCAGCAGACCCGCGAGGAGATCGTCGACGCCGCCGCCGGGCTGTTCGCCGAGCGCGGGTTCGACGCCGTGAGCGTGCAGCAGATCGCCCAGCGCGCGGGCGTCGTGGAGAAGACGGTCTTCAACCACTTCCCGGTGAAGGAAGGGCTGGTCTTCGAGGCCGACCCGCCGATGCGCGAGGCGGTGCTGGACGCCGTCCGGCACCGGCGCGCCGGGGAGTCCGCGCCGGCCGCCGCCGGGAGGTTCGTGGTCGCCGCGATCAGCCAGCTCGGCTCCGCCGCGGCGGCCGACGGTGTCGCCGAGATGGCCCGGGTGATCCGTGGGTCGCGGACCCTGCAGGTGCGTGAACGGGAGATCCTCGGCGCGCTGACCGACTCCCTCGCCGCCGAGTTCGCCGCCGAGACGGGCGCAGAGCCGGGCCGGCTGGAGCCCTGGCTGGCCGCGCACTCGGTGCTGGGGCTGTACGCAGCGCTGCTCGAGCTGGCCCGCGACCGGGTGCTGGCCGGTGCCGCCGGCCCGGAGCTGGTCGCCGAGCTGCAGGCCCGTGGCCGGTCGGGCCTGGCGCTGTTGCAGACCGGCCTGGCCGGCTACGCCGAACGGCCCCAGCAGTAGCGCGCCCTGCTCGGGACGGCGCCGATCAGGCGTGCCGCTGGGCGGCGACCGCCAGCAGTTCCCGGGCGTGCGCCTGACCGGTCTCGCTGTCGGCCAGGCCCGACAGCATCCGGGCCAGCTCCCGCACCCGCTCCTCGTCCCGCACCGTGTGGATGTCGGTGGCGGTGACGCCGGCGCCGGAGTCCGGCGCCTTGTCGACCACGACGTGGGTGTCGGCGAAGGCGGCGACCTGGGCCAGGTGCGTGACGACGACGACCTGGTGCTCCCGGGCCAGCCGGGCCAGCCGCGCGCCGATCTCCCCGGCCGCCTGACCCCCCACGCCGGCGTCGACCTCGTCGAAGACCATCACCGGCACCGGGTCGGCACCGGCGAACACCACCTCGATGGCCAGCATGACCCGGGACAGCTCGCCGCCGGAGGCCCCCTTGTGCACCGGCCGGGCAGGCGCGCCGGGGTGCGCCGACAGCAGCAACGCCACCTCGTCGGCGCCCTCGGCGCCGGGGTGGTCGGGGTCGGTCTCGATGCGGAAGGAGACCTGGGCGCTCTTCATCGCCAGCCCGGCGAGCTCCGCGCCCACCTCGGCGGCGAACCCCTCGGCCGCGGCCCGGCGGCCGGCGGTGACCCGGGCGGACAGCGCCGCCAGCTCGGCGCGGGCGGCGTCCCGCTCGGCCGCCAGCGCCTCCAGCGCCTCGTCGGAGACGTCGAGCTGGGCCAGCCGCTCCTGCGCGTCGGCCGCCCAGGCCAGCACCCCGGCCAGCCCCGCGCCCGGGTCGGCGTACTTGCGCACCAGCGCGGTGATCGCGGCGCGCCGGTCCAGCACCTCGGCCAGCCGGGCCGGGTCGGCGTCCAGGTCGGCCACGTAGCCGGCGAGCTGGACGGCGACGTCGGACACCACGGCCACCGCGTCGGCCAGGTCACGGGCCAGCAGCACCAGCGACGGGTCGTCGGAGGCCGCCAGCGCCCGCTCGGCGGTGGCCAGGGCGGCGGAGGCGTCGGCCGGGAAGCCGCCGTCGCCGCCGAGCTCGCCGGTCACGTCACCGACCAACGCGATCCGCGCCTCGTCGGCGACCACGCGCAGCGCGTCGGCGTCGCCGAGCCGCTTGGCCTGGGCGTCGAGCGCCTCGTCCTCGCCCGGCTCGGGGGCGACGTCGGCGATCTCCGCCAGCCCGTGCCGCAGCACGTCGGCGGTCTGCGCCAGCTCACGGGCCTGGCTGTGCCGGCGGTCCAGGTCGTCGGCGAGCTCGCGCCACCGCGCGTAGGCGGCCCGGTGCTCCTCGACCAGCGCCAGGTGCGCCGGGCCGGCGTAGCGGTCCAGAGCGCGACGCTGTTCGGCCGGGCGGGTGAGGCGCAGCTGGTCGGTCTGCCCGTGCACGGCCAGCAGGTCCTCGGACAGCTCGGCGACCAGGCCGACCGGCACGGTGCGACCGCCCAGGTGCGCCCGGGACCGGCCCTCGGCGCTGATCGTGCGGGCCAGGATCAGGCTGCCGTCCTCGTCGGGGTCGGCGCCGGCGTCGGCGGCCCGGGCCCAGACCGGTGACCCCGCCGGCAGGGTGATCCGGCCCTCCACGCTGGCCCGGCCGTTCGCGCGCACGCGGCCGGGGTCGGCACGGCCGCCGAACAGCAGGGTCAGGCCGGTGACCACCATCGTCTTGCCGGCCCCGGTCTCGCCGGTGACCACGGTCAGGCCGGGCCCGAGCTCCAGGGTGACGTCGTCGATCGCCCCGAGGCCGCGGATGTGCAGCTCGGTGAGGGCGCCGTTGCGCGCCGCCGTCGGCGGGGCCGCGGCGGCCTGCTCACGCCGCGCCGTCCGCGTCGCCATCGCCCACCTCCCCGGGTCGGCGGGCCGCAGCCCCGTCGACGGTGCTGAAGTCCCGGGTGAGGACGTTGCGCTGCCCGGTCGGCGCCTCGTGCCCGGGCCCGTGCGAGCGGGCGTCGCGGAAGCCGCGCACCGGCAGGCCGAACTTGGCGACCAGCCGGTCACCGAAGGAGGTGGGGTTGACCCGGGCGATGCGCACCGGCCGGTCCGAGCGCCGCACCTCCACGCGGCCGCCGTCGGGCACCTCGACCAGGCGCCGCCCGTCCGCTGAGACCCGCGCCCGGGCGCCGTCGTGCGGGACGGCCACGGTGAGCACCGACGTCGGGGAGGTGACCAGCGGCCGGGAGAACAGCGCGTGCGCATTGGCCGGCACCAGCAGCAGCGCCTCGACGTCGGGCCAGACCACCGGCCCGCCGGCGGAGAACGCGTAGGCGGTGGACCCGGTCGGGGTCGCGCACAGCACGCCGTCGCAGCCGAAGCTGGTCAGCGGGTGCCCGTCGACCTCGAGGACGACGTCGAGGACGCGGGAGCGCTCGACCTTCTCCACCGAGACCTCGTTCAGGCCCCAGGTGCCGCCGACGGCCCGCCCCTCGGGGTCGAACACCGTCGCCTCCAGGGTCAGCCGCTCCTCGACCTCGTACTGGCAGCGCTCGACGGCGGTGAGCATCTCCTCGACCGCCTCGGGTTCGGTCTCGGCGAGGAAGCCCACGCGGCCCAGGTTCACCCCGGTGATCGCCGCGTCGGTGGAGCGGGCGAGCTCGGCGGCGCGCAGGAACGTGCCGTCACCGCCGAAGACGAGCACGATCTCGGTGCCCTCGGCGGCCTGCGGGCCGAACGCGCAGACCTCGGCACCGGGGATGGCCAGGTCCTCGGCCTCGTCGTCCAGCACCCGGACGACGAAGCCGGCCCGGTCCAGGCGGGCGGCCGCGGACCGGGCGAGCGCGACGATGTCGGCACGGCCGGTGTGGACGGCGAGCAGCACCCGCCGCACCCCGCCCCCTTCCCGCGGTGGTGCGCACTCGGTCACTGCGGTCCCTCCTGAACTGCTCGGTCGACATCGGCCTGCTGCGGTGGTGGTGCGTCGCGGCGCAGCCGGAGGAAGAACTCCACGTTGCCCGCCGGTCCGGGCAGCGGACTGGCCACCACCCCCGCGGTGCCCCAGCCCAGCTCGGCGGCGGCCCGGGCCACCGTGAGCACCGCGTCCGCGCGGTGCGCGGGGTCGCGGACCACTCCCCCGCTGCCCAGGCGTTCCCGGCCCACCTCGAACTGCGGCTTGACCATCGGCAGCAGGTCGGCGTCCGGCGTGGCGCACCGGGTCAGCGCGGGGAGCACGAGCCGCAGGGAGATGAAGGACAGGTCGGCCACGACCAGCTGCACCGGCCCGCCGATCGCCTCGGGGGTGAGCTCGCGGACGTTGGTGCGCTCGTGCACCGCGACGCGGTCGTCGGTGCGCAGCGACCAGGCCAGCTCGCCGTACCCGACGTCGACCGCGACCACCTCGTGCGCGCCGCGACTGAGCAGCACCTCGGTGAACCCGCCGGTGGAGGCGCCGGCGTCCAGGGCCCGCCGGCCGGTCACGTCGACGTCGAAGGCCGCCAGCGCACCGAGCAGCTTGTGCGCACCCCGGGAGACCCAGCTGGGCTGGTCGGGGTCGGTGCGGACCACCACGGGGGTTCCGGCCTCGACCCCGGTGGCCGGCTTGGTGGCGGCGGCGCCGGCGACGGTGACCCGACCCTCGGCGATGAGCGTGACGGCGTGCTCGCGGGAGCGGGCCAGCCCGCGGCGGACGAGCTCGGCGTCGAGCCGGCTGCGACGTGCCATCAGAGCTGGTCGATGGTCGACAGTTCGCGCTGCAACCGCTCGTGCTCGGCCTCGTAGACCCCCACGTGCTCGGCCACCGGCCGCTCGGCCAGGTCCGCGAACCGGGAGCCGGGAGCCGGGGCAGGAGCGGTGTCATCGGCGGGGGCGGCCGGTACGGCAGGGGCGCCGGTCGCGCGGTCGGCCGGCACCGGCGGGGGGACGACGGGTGCGCGCGGGGGGCCGGGCACCGGGCGTGGCCGGTCGGGGTGGCTCACGGTGGTCCTCCTCCGCGGTGTCGGGCTGGCGCCGTCGGCGGGCCGGCGGGCGGCCCGGATGGGTGTGCAGGGCATCGGCGTCGCGCGCCGGGTGGTGGCGGTCGCCGGACGGGGCCCGCCACCGGGCGGTGGCCGCGGCGGGACCACGTCGGAGGTTACCGGCCGGTGCGGGGTCCCCGCGGCCCGACCGAGCGCCGGTCGGCCCGCTGCACCGGCGACACGGTCCACCGGCGACACGGTCCACCGGCGACACGGTGCCGGTCACGACCGGGCGGCGCCGGTGTCGGTGGGCGCCGGTAGCGTCCCGCTCCGGACTGCCCCGGCCGGGACCTGCCTGGCCATCGGCTGGAGGAGGCACCCCTTCCGTGGCGACGCTGGACCAGTGCATGACCGCTCTCACCGGTTTCGTCGGCCAGTTGGCCGCGAAGGACGCGGCCCGCGGCCTCGACCGCACCGTCTCCTGCCGGCTGACCGACCTCGGGCAGGTGGTCCAGGGACGGCTGGCCCGAGGGGCGGTGCACGACATGACCGCGGTCCCCGAGGGGCCGGCGGTGCCCAAGGCCGACATCCGGCTGACCATGACCAGCGACGACCTGCTGGCGCTGACCGCCGGCGACCTGTCCTTCACCCCGGCCTGGGCCAGCGGCCGGGTGAAGCTGGAGGCGGGACTGCGCGACATGCTCCGGCTCCGCGCCATGCTCTGACCCTGCACCGAGGACCCGGCACCGAGTACCGGCACCGGGGGCCCGGCGTCCTCCCCTCCCGCGTCCGGCCACTGCGCTCAGCCGCCGAGCCCCCACTGCGCCAGCGCGACGTCGGCAGGGGTGTCGGCCCCGCTGATCCGCGGCCGCCGGCCACTGCCGCCGGTGGACTCGTCCGCCGCGGCCCAGTGGGCCGCGGCGACGGCGCGCAGCCCGTCCAAGCCGTCGCCGCCGGCCGCACCCCCGTCGGGTGAGCGCAGCACCACCCGATCGCCGGTGGCCTCGGCCACCCAGCCGCGGCACCGCCACCCGCCTTCGACCGCTTCCACCCGGGGGTGCGGGGTCAGCAGCCCCGCGACGTCGGCGGAGAGCAGGTCGGGGCGGTGCTCGGGCACCGCGGCGAGCAGGTCCGCCGGGGTGGCCACCCCGGTCAGCACCAGGAGGCTGGCCGCGCCGGCTCGCCGGGCGCCCTCGATGTCGGTGTCCAGGCGGTCGCCCACGACCAGCGGCCGGGCCGCGCCGGTGCGCCGCACGCACTCGGCGTGCATCGCAGGGTCCGGTTTGCCGGTGACCAGGGGCGCCTGCCCGGTGACGGCGCTGACCACGCCCACCAGCGCGCCGTTACCCGGCAGGACCCCACGCGGTGAGGGAATGGTGGCATCGGTGTTGGTGGCCACGTGCCGAGCGCCGTTGCGCACGGCCACCACGGCCTCGGCCAGCTGCGCCCAGCCGACCGTGGGCCCGTAGCCCTGCACGACCGCCACGGGCCCGTCCTCGGCCCGCTCGACGACCCGCAGCCCGGCAGCGGTCAGCGCGGCGGCCACGCCCGGGCCACCCACGGCCAGGACGGGTGCGCCGGCACCGACCAGCTCCCGGACGACCGAGGCGGCGGCCTGCGAGCTGGTGATGACGTCCGTGGCCGCCGCGGGGACGCCCAGCTCGGCGAGGTGGTCGGCGACCTGCTCAGGGGTGCGTGCGGCGTTGTTGGTCACGAACCCGAGGCGCATGCCCCGGTCGCGGGCAGCAGCGAGCGCCTCCGGCACGCCGGGCACCGCCGCCGGGCCGACGTAGACGACCCCGTCCAGGTCGAGCAGTGCGACGTCGTACTCGCCGGCCGGGGCGCGGTCGCTGCCGGCGGCCAGCGGAGGCAGCTCCCGGGCGCTCACGCGGCGGCCCCCGATCGGCCCGCGGGAAGGGGTCGAGCGGCGGGCGTCGGGCAGGTCATGGCAGCTCCTGGACGAGGCCCCGGCGGGCGCGCACGCCGCGCAACGCCTGGGCGTAGTGGGTGAGGTCGGGGCGCATGGCGACGGCCAGGGCCAAGTGCTCGGCGGCCAGCTCGAGCTCGCCCGCACGGCTGGCGGCGAGACCGAGGCCGAACTGGGCGTAGTCGTCGGTCGGATTGGCCTCGATGATCCGGGCGAAGCTGTCGATCGCCGCGCGGTACCGGCCGGCGTCGTACTGGGCGCGGGCCAGCGCCTCGCGCGCGCTGCGCGAGCCGGGCTCGGCGCTGACCGCCCGCTCCAGCAGGGTGGCTGCGGCGTCGGGGTGACCGCTGCCGAGCAGCTGGAGACCGCGCTGGTACCACTCGTAGACGCCGCCGTCCGGCTGGCCTGCCTCCACCACTGCTCCTCCCCCGTCGCACCGGCTCGACCGCGCCGACGTCCAGCCGCCGCAGGCCGGCCGGCACCGCGCTCCTACCATCGGGCGGTGCCCAACCCGCCGGCGGACGTCTCGCCCTCCGCTTCGGCGGGTCTCGACGTCCGGCCCTTCCGCGCCCTGGTCTACCGGGAGCACGACCCGGCGCACCTGGCGCGGGTGAGCTCGCCGGCCTACGACCTGGTCACCGTCGGGGGCCGCGACCGCCTGGCCGAGGCCGACCCGCACAACATCGTCCGCTTGATCCTGCCGCACGTCGACCCCGTCCCCGGGGGACGCGGAGAACGGGACCGGGCCTCGGCCCGGGCTGCTGCGGCGAACCTCCGGCAGTGGCTGGCCGAGCGGGTGCTCGTCCGCGAGGAGGAACCGGCGTTGTGGCGCTACGAGATGGCCGTGCCGGCAGCCGCGGCGACCACCGGATGGCTCGGCGCGGTGCGCGTGCCACCAGCGGGCTCCCCTGCCGTGCTGCCGCACGAGGACACCTTCGCCCCGGCTGTGGAGGGCCGCCGGGCGCTGCTCGACGAGACCCGGACCGACCTGGAGCCGATCGTGCTGGCGCACGACCCGGAACCGGAGCTGGCCCAGCTGACGCAGCACGCCGGGCAGGGCACACCCACGCTGGAGGTGACCGACCCCGACGGCGTCACGCACCGCCTGTGGCGGGTGACCGAGACGGAGCTGGTCGACCGGTTGGTGGCCGCGCTGGGCCGCACCCAGGCGGTCATCGCCGACGGCCACCACCGGTTCGCCGCGGCCCGGGAGCACCAGACCACCGGTGGCTCCTCGCGGTGCGCCGTGCTCGCCCTCCTCACGCCCATGGGGCCCGGCGGGCTGCGAGTGCAGGCGATCCACCGGGTCGTGCCGGACCTGTCGCTGGCGTCCGCCGTCGACCTCGCTGCCGCCGGGTTGACCGCGCGGGAGGTGACCCCCGCCGACGGCGAGGTGGCCGAGGTGTGCCGCCGTTGGGCACGCGGCGCGGACAGCGCGAGCGCCCCGGTGTTCCTGGTGACCGACGGCGCCCGGGTGGTGGAGCTGTCGGCCCCGACGGCGTCGCTGCTGGCCACCGTGCCGGCCGAGGCACCCCGGGCGTGGCGCGAGCTGGACGTCGTCCTGGCTCACCACGGGCTGCTGAGCCACCTGTGGCACCGGGCTGACGATCCCACCTCCGTGCTGGTCGCCCACGACGTCGACCAGGCGCTGCGGTTGGCCGGTGAACGGGCCGGGGTGGCTCTGCTGCTGCGCTCCCCCGCCCCGGCGGACGTCGCTGCGGTCGCCCGCTCCGGGGCCCGCATGCCCCGGAAGTCGACCCTCTTCGTGCCGAAGCCGCGCACCGGTTTGGTGCTGCGACCGCACGAGGACTGACCGGGTCATGCGGGCTCCCGCGCGACCCGGCGGCCCGCACGCTGCAGCTTCCGCCCCCGCCGGCAGCTGACCTCGTAGGCCACCGCGGTACCGGTCGGGGTGCGCCAGAAGCGCCGTTGCAGTGAGCCCTCGACCTCGACCACGTCGTCGGCGCGCCAGGCAGCGGCGTAGCGCAGCAGGGTCGGTGCGGTGCTCACGCAGGTCAGGACGTCCGACCGCGGCGCCCGCGGACGCGGGTTCTCGCGGCGGACCACCAGCTTGAACAGCAGGAGCGTGTCCCCGCTGGGCAGCGGGCGCAGTTCGGGCGGGGCGGACAGCCGCCCGCGCAGCACGACGTCGTTCCGGTCGATCACGGCCAGGCTCATGCCCGCAAGCGTCACCGGGGACGGGCAGGCCGGCCAGGGCTGCCCGCGAGCTGTGGACAGCCCTGGCCGGTGTGGACGACGAAGGTCAGTCCGTCAGCGGGTCCTGCTCGTGCTCGGGAGCGGGGGCCTCCTGGAAGAGCCGGGTGTGGTCGCGCTCCACCGGAGGCGGGGTCTCACCCAGCAGCTCGGCGACCTCCGCCTCGATGTCGTCGTCGGTCACCGGGCCGGTCACCGCCGCGAGCATCTCCTCGTCGAAGGGCTCCTCCTCCGGGAACGGCGAGTCGTCGGCGACCGCGTTCCCGTCGGTGTCCTCGGAGACCGACGACTCGTCGGTGTCGTCGGTGTCGTCGGTGTCGTCGGTGTCGTCCTCGAGGTCGTCGGCGAAGTACGCGCTGACGCCGGTCAGGTCGTCGGGGTCGGCTGCAGCGATCGCCGCATACCACTGCTGGGCGAGGTCGTCCTCGCCCCGGTCGGCGAGCAGGTCGGCGTAGGCGCTGGCCAGCCGGAGCCGGCCCAGGTCGGCGGCGCCGAGACCCGCCGGGGTAGGCCGGCCCCCGAGAGCGGCCTCCAGCACCAGGGCCGCCGCACGATCCTCGCCCATGTCCTGCCGCGCGCCGGCCTCGACGAGGCGCAGCTCGACGAGCTCCTCCCCTTCCGGCGCCGACTCCAGCGCCTCCTGGACCAGTCGAAGCGCCGTCTCCGGCCGCCCCAGCGCCCGCTCGCAGTCGGCCAGCACGGCGCGGTAGCTCTGATCACCGGCCATCCGCGCGTAGGCGCGGAGCTCGCGGGCCGCCTCGGCGAAGTCCCCCGCGTGGTACGCGGCGACGCCGACCGCCTCACGCACGACGGCCAGCCGGGAAGCCCGGTCCCGGGCGGCCCGGGCGTGCTGCAGGGCGAGCTCGGGGTCCTCCTCGAGCAGACCGCCCGCAGCCACCAGGTGCTGTCCGACGACGTCGGAGTTGCGGGAGTCGAGGCCACGGAGGGCCGCACGGACGGCCGGGTCCAGCTCACGCGGGTCTGCCCACTCGGGCAGCTGCGGGCCCGCAGGACGGCCACCCACGTCCTCCTGACCACCCTCGGCGCGTGCCGGCCGACGGTCCTGCCACGACGGACGGTCCGGCGGACCGGAACGGGCCGGGCGGCGATCGTCGCGGTCCTGACCCCCGGTCGGCCGGCCCGCCGCACGATCGGGCCGACGGTCCTGCCACGACGGCCCGTCACCGCCACCACGCTGCGGACGGTCCCCGCCACCGCGCTGCGGACGGTCACCGGCCGGGCGACGGTCCTGCCACGAGGGCCGGTCACCGCCACCACGCTGCGGACGGTCCCCACCACCGCGCTGCGGACGGTCACCGGCCGGGCGACGGTCCTGCCACGAGGGCCGGTCACCGCCACCACGCTGCGGACGGTCCCCACCACCGCGCTGCGGACGGTCACCGGCCGGGCGACGGTCCTGCC
>NZ_JBJHAI010000013.1:0-110560 GCF_054050955.1 Modestobacter sp. SYSU DS0290 | reverse complement strand
CCGGGCGCCCACCCCCCCGCCCCCCCCCCCGCGCCCGCCGCCCCCCCCCCCCCCCCCCCCCCCCCCCCCCCCCCCCCCCCCCCCCCCCCCCCCCCCCCCCCCCCCCCGGTGCACCCGGTCCACAGACCACGGAGGCCCGGTCATGACAGACCAGCGACCCACCCCGCCCCGCCTGCAGGTGCGCGGCGTCACCAAGCGGTTCGGCGCCGTCCGCGCGATCCGCAACGCCGACATGGTCGTCCAGCCGGGCACCGTGCACGCCCTGGTGGGCGAGAACGGCGCCGGCAAGTCGACCCTCATCAAGATCCTGGCCGGGGCCGAACGCCCCGACTCCGGGTCGATCACCTTCGACGGCGAACCCGTCTCGATCACCACCACCACCGACGCGATGGCCCTGGGGATCGCGACCGTCTACCAGGAACCGCAGCTGTTCGACGAGCTCACCGTCGCCGAGAACGTCTTCCTGGGCCGGGAGATCACCCGGGGCGGCCGGGTCGACTGGGCCGCCCAGAACGCCCGGGTGACCGAGCTGCTCGAGCTGATCGGCCTGCCCGCCCGCTACGCCACGGTGACCGCGGGAGACCTCTCGATCGCCGAGAAGCAGCAGGCCTACATCGCCAAGGCCCTGGCCGGTGACGCGAAGGTGCTCATCCTGGACGAGCCGTCGGCGATCCTCACCGACCGCGAGGTGGAGGTGCTCTTCGGCGTCGTCCGCCGGCTCACCGAGCGCGGGGTCTCGATCATCTACATCTCCCACCGGCTCGACGAGCTGTTCGTGATCGCCGACGAGGTCACCGTCATGCGCGACGGGGAGACGATCGGCACCCACCCGATCGGCGACCTCACCGTGCGCCAGGTCGTCGAGATGATGGTCGGCGGCGCGATCGAGGACACCCGCCCCGAGCGGACCGTGCCCCCCGGCGACCCGCGCCTGGAGCTGCGCGGGCTCGGGCTCGCCGACCGGTTCCACGACGTCGACCTGCAGATCCGCCCCGGGGAGATCCTGGCCCTCTACGGGCTGGTCGGCTCCGGCGTCGCGGAGATCGGCGCCACCGTCTACGGCATGTCCCGGGCCACCTCCGGCACCGTCCTGGTCGACGGCCGCGAGGTGCGCCCGCGGTCGCCCCGCGAGGCGCAGGAGCTCGGCATCGCGCTGCTCCCGGCCAACCGCAAGGAGCAGGGGCTGTTCTCCTTCCAGCCCATCTCCTTCAACATCTCCGCCGGCCACCTGGGGCTGCTCTCCCGCTTCGGGGTGTGGCTCGACCGCCGCCGGGAGACCTCCGTCGCCCGGTCGATGATCGACCGGCTCGCGGTGAAGGCGCCCAGCGAGCGGACACCGGTCGGTGCCCTGTCCGGCGGCAACGCCCAGAAGGTGGTCCTGGCCCGGCAGCTCGTCGACAAGCCGGGGGTCCTGGTCCTCGCCGAACCCACGCAGGGGGTCGACGTCGGCGCCAAGGAGGAGATCCACCGGCTGATCACCCAGCTCGCCGACGACGGGGCTGCGGTGCTGATCGTCACCTCCGACCTCCTGGAGGCCATCCGGATCGCCGACCGCCTGCTCGTGGTCCGCGCCGGCACCACCACCGTGGAGTTCGGACCCAACGCCGACCAGGTCGACGTGCTCACCGCCGCTGCCGGTGACGAGTCGGCCGCTCCACCCCCCGGGCAACACCCCCAGCAGACAGGAGTCCCGGCATGAGCAGCCCGACGCTCACCCCACCCGGCCCGGGGGGCAGCTCCGCCGCCGGGGAGGCGGAGGCAGGCACCGGCGTCCGCGGCCGGGTGCTGCCCCCGCCGGTCACCGGCCAGGAGACCGTCCTCATCGCCGTCATCGCGCTGCTGTGGCTGGTGCTGAGCCTGGCGACCCCGGCGTTCTTCACCGCGGGTTCGATCGTGCCGCTGCTGGTCGCGACCACCCCGATCGCGCTCATCGGCATCGGCATGACGATCGTGATCATCACCGGGGGGATCGACGTCTCGGTCGGCAGCATCGTCATGGTCGCCTCGGTGATCACGGCGAAGACGATGGTCGACACCGGGCTGCCCCTCACGCTCGCGGTGCCCCTGTCCATCGCGGCCGGCGGCGTGCTGGGCCTGGTCAACGGCGTGCTGATCGCCTACGGCCGGGTGCACGCGATCATCATCACCTTCGGCACCCTGAACCTGTTCCGCTTCATCGGGCTGCAGATCTTCGGGTCCTCGACCGTCGAGGGCATCCCCCGGACGCTGAACTTCTTCGGCCGGGGGGAGGCCGGGCGCACCCTGGGCATCCCGCACGCCTTCCTCATCACCATCGTGATCGCCGCCCTCGCCTGGTACTACCTGCGGCACACCGCCGGTGGCCGGCACTTCTACGCCATCGGCGGGGACGCCCACGCCGCCCGGCTGGCCGGCGTCGCGGTGCGGGCCCGGGTGCTGTCCGCCTACGTGGTCACCGGACTGCTGGCCGGGCTCGCGGCCTGCTTCGTCCTGGCCCAGGGCACCTCCAGCCTGGCCGCGAACGTCGGATCCGGGCTGGAGCTCGCGGTCATCGCCGCGGTGGTGATCGGCGGGACCTCGATCACCGGGGGCCGCGGGTCGGTGCTGGGCACCGTGCTCGGCGCGCTGCTGGTGCAGACGGTGGCCACCGGGGTCACCCAGCTCGGCTGGCCCACGCAGCTGTCCTCCCTCTTCGTCGGGCTGTTCATCATCATCGCCGTCGGGGCCGACCTGCTCCGGCAGCGCACCAGGAGCGCGTCATGACCACCTCGACCACCCCACCCGACGCCCCGGCCCCGGAGAAGCAGCAGCCCGGCGCCGCCACGGACCGCCCCGAGAACCTCGCGGCCCGGACGCTGCGCATCCTGCTCACCCAGCGGATCGCCCTGCTGGTGCTGCTGCTCGTCGTCGTCGTGGTGACGATGCTGACGCTGAGCCGGAACAACTACCTGGCCGCGCCCTACGACGGCTCCTACATGGCCGCGACCCTCATCAACGCGGTGCCGCTGGTGCTGCTGGGCCTGGCCGAGCTGCTCGTCATCACGTCCGGCCGCGGCGGCATCGACCTGTCGGTCGGCGCGATCGTGTCGCTGACCGGGATGGTCTTCGGCTTCGCCTACGGCGAGTGGGGCTGGTCGCTGTTCCCCGCCCTCGTGCTCGCCGTCCTCTTCGGTGCGCTGTGCGGGGCGATCAACGGCTTCCTCGTCGCCTACCTGGGCTTCCCGGCGCTGATCACCACGCTGGCGACCTACTACGCGTTCAGCTCCCTGGCCCTGGTGATCAACGACCAGCAGCCGATCAACGCCCGGCCGATCCAGGAGCTCTACTCCACGGCCCGGGCGGTGGAGCTCCCGTTCCTCCCCGACCCCGTCCCCGCCGTCCCGCTCGGGGTCTTCACCTACCTGATCCCCGCCGTGGTGGTGATCTGGCTGGTGATGGCGCGGACCACCTACGGCCGCCGGCTCTACGCGATCGGCACCAACGACGTCGCGGCCGAGTGGACCGGGATCGACGTGCGCCGCACCCGGTTCCTGGCCTACGTGGGGGCCGGCGCGCTGTCCGGGCTGGTCGCGGTCTACACCGTGGCCCAGTTCGCCTCCGCCCGGCCGGACGCCGGGGTGGCCGGCAACGGCATGGCGCTGCCGGCCATCACCATCGCCGTGCTCGGCGGGGTCGCGATCACCGGCGGCATCGGCCGGGTCGCGGGGGTGGTGCTGGCCACGCTGCTGATCGTGTGGCTCAACGCCGGGATCCTGCTCGCCGTGCCGGGCAACGCCGGCACCCAGTTCCAGCTGTTCGCGCTCGGCTTCGTCCTGGTCTTCGCCGCGCTGCTCAACGGCTTCGCCAACCGGCGCTACGGCGGGACGTCCTAGCCGGCCCGCCCACGGATGCCACCGCCCGCTGCACGGCCCCGGGCCACCGGGGCAGGGAGAGAGGAAGTCCCATGACCGTGACCCACGGCGTCCACGCCCTGGTCTGGACCGGAGGCTGGTCGCGCGAGGAGGCGCGCCGGGCGATCGCCGCCACCGCCGAGGCGGGGTACGACCTGATCGAGATAGCCCCGATCGACCCGGCGGGGTTCGACGGGGACATGACCGCCCAGCTGCTGCAGGAGCACGGGCTGCAGGTCAGCGCCTCGCTCGGGCTGAGCGCGGACACCGACGTGTCCAGCGAGGACCCGGAGACGGTGGCCCGCGGCCGCGAGCGGCTGGCCGCCGCCCTCGGGGTCCTCCGCGACAGCGGCGGCACCACGCTGTGCGGGGTCCTGTACTCCAAGCTCGGCAAGTACGACGCCCCGGCGACCGAGCGCGGCCGGGCGAACTCGCAGGAGACGATCGCCTGGCTGGCGGACAAGGCCGCCGCGTCGGGGATCACCCTGGCCCTGGAGTTCTGCAACCGGTACGAGACCAACATCGTGAACACCACGCAGGAGACGCTGGACTTCATCGCCGCGGTCGACCGGCCCAACGTGATGGCCCACCTGGACACCTACCACATGAACATCGAGGAGCACTCGTTCGCCGCGGCGGTGCGGGCGGCGGCGGCCGCCGGTCGGCTGGGCTACGTGCACATCGGCGAGTCGCACCGCGGTGCCCTGGGCACCGGCTCCATCCCGTGGCCGGAGTTCTTCGGGGCGCTCGACGAGGTGGGCTACGAGGGGATCGTCACCTTCGAGTCCTTCTCCTCCGAGGTCGTGCACCGGACGCTCTCCAACGACCTGGCGATCTGGCGCAACCTGTGGACCGACAACGACCGGCTGGCGCGGGACGCCCTGGCGTTCACCCGGGCCGGCCTGGCCGAGGCCGCAGCCCAGCGGGGCGCCGGACCGCGCTGAACCGGCGACCCCGCTCCACCGGGCCGGTGGAGCGGGGTCAGCCCCGCGTGGGCTGTGGTCGGCGGGTCGCGCCGGGGACGTACCGCACCAGGTCGGAGGTCTCCGCCACCAGCGCGCGCAGGTCCTCCAGCGCCCCGGTCACGGTGCCCGCGGCGCGGGCCTGCACCAGCACGTTGCCCAGGGCGGTCGCCTCGACGGGCCCGGCCAGCACCGGCCGGCCGCAGGCATCCGCGGTGAGCTGGCACAGCAGCGCGTTCTGCGCCCCGCCGCCGACCACGTGGACGACGTCGACGTCCCGGCCGGACAGCCGCACCGCGTCCTCCACCACCCGCGCGAACGCGGCCGCCAGGCTGTCCAGCACGCAGCGCACCACCGCCGGCCGCCCGGCCGGCACCGGCTGCCCGGCCGCCTCGCAGGCCCGCTGCACCCGGGTGACCATCGGCCCGGGCGGGAGGAACACCGGGTCGTCCACGTCGATGACCGGGCCGCCGGCCGGCAGCTCCCCGGCCGCGGCCAGCAGCCCGGGCAGGTCCGCGCCGTCCTGCCCCCAGTCGGCGAGGCAGCCCTGCAGCACCCACAGGCCCATCACGTTGTGCAGGTAGCGGATCCGGTCGTCGACGCCCCGCTCGTTGGTGAAGCCGACCGCCAGGCTCTCCTCGGTGAGCACCGGCTCCTCCAGCTCCACCCCGACCAGGGCCCAGGTGCCGCAGGCGACGTAGGCGAACCGCTCGTCGGTGGCCGGCACGCCGACCACCGCGGAGGCGGTGTCGTGGCTGCCGACGGCCACCAGCCGCGCATCGGCCAGGCCGGTGCTCTCGGCCACCTCGGGCCGCAGCCCGGCCAGGACGGCGCCGGCGTCGTGCACCGGCGCCAGCAGCGCCGGGTCGATGCCGGCGAGTTCCACCAGGTCCGGCGCCCAGCGGCCGGTGCGCACGTCGGCCAGCCCGGTGGTCGAGACGTTGGTCGACTCCGCGCCACGGTGGCCGGACAGCCACCAGCCGACCAGGTCCGGCAGCAGCAGCAGGCTGCGCGCCGAGCCGAGCAGGGGCTCCTCCCGCTCTGCCACCAGCTGGTAGAGCGTGGTGAACGGCAGGTGCTGGAGGCCGTTGCGGCGGTACAGCTCGGCCGCCGGCACCCGCTGGTGCACCAGCTCGGCGATCCCCTCGGTCCGGGGGTCCCGGTAGGAGCGTGGGGCGGCCAGCAGCGTGCCGTCGGCGTCCAGCAGGCCGTAGTCCACCGCCCAGGTGGCCACCCCCACGCTCACCACCGGCTCCCCCGCCGCCCGGGCCAGCTCGGCGACCCGCGTCAACCCGGCCAGGGACTCCCGCCACAGGCCCAGCAGGTCCCAGCACAGCGCGACGTCCCGGGCCCGCGGCACGGTCACCGCCCCGTTCCGGAAGCGGGCCGCCTCGGTGAGCGCCAGGTGGCCGGGCCCGACCGCGCCCAGCATCACCCGGCCGCTGGAGGCGCCGAAGTCGACGGCGGCGTGCAGGCTCACCGCAGGAAGGCGGCGGCGACGCCGGAGTCGACCGGGACGTGCAGACCCGTCGTCCGGGTGAGCTCGCCACCGGTGAGCGCGAACACGGCGTCGGCGACGTGGTCGGGCAGCACCTCGCGCTTGAGCAGGGTGCGCTGGGCGTAGAACTGGCCCAGTTCCTCCTCCGGCACGCCGTAGACCGCGGCCCGCTTGGCGCCCCAGCCGCCGGCGAAGATCCCCGATCCGCGGACCACGCCGTCGGGGTTGATGCCGTTCACCCGGATCTGGTGCTCGCCCAGTTCGGCGGCCAGCAGCCGCACCTGGTGCGCCTGGTCGGCCTTGGTCGAGGAGTAGGCGATGTTGCTCGGGCCGGCGAACACCGCGTTCTTGCTGGAGATGTAGACGACGTCGCCGCCCATCCCCTGCTCGATCATGATCCGGGCCGCCTCGCGGGAGACCAGGAACGAGCCCTTGGCCATCACGTCGTGCTGCAGGTCCCAGTCGGCCTCGGTGGTCTCCAGCAACGGCTTGGAGATCGACAGCCCGGCGTTGTTGACCACCAGGTCCACCCCGCCGAAGGCGAGCACCGCCGACCGGAACGCGGCTGCCACCGCCTCCGCGTCGCTGACGTCGGCCGCCACACCCACCGCAACGTCGGCCGAGCCGATCTCCGCAGCTGCGTCGGTGGCCTTCTGCAGGTCCAGGTCGGCGACGACGACGCAGGCGCCCTCGGCGGCCAGCCGCTGGGCGATCGCCTTGCCGATGCCGCTCGCCGCGCCGGTCACCAGCGCGACCCGGGTGGCCAGCGGCTTGGGCTTCGGCATCCGGGCCAGCTTGGCCTCCTCCAGCGCCCAGTACTCGATCCGGAACTTCTCGCTCTCGTCGATCGGCGCGTAGGTGGAGACCGCCTCGGCACCGCGCATCACGTTGATCGCGTTGACGTAGAACTCGCCGGCCACCCGGGCGGTCTGCTTGTTCGCGCCGAAGCTGAACATGCCGACGCCGGGCACCAGCACGATCGCCGGGTCGGCGCCGCGCATCGGCGGGGAGTCCGGGCCCGCGTGCCTCTCGTAGTAGGCCGCGTAGTCGGCGCGGTATGCCTCGTGCAGCTCCTTGAGCCGGGCGACGACGTCCTCGACCGGGGCGGACGCCGGCAGGTCGACGACCAGCGGGCGCACCTTGGTGCGCAGGAAGTGGTCGGGGCAGGAGGTGCCCAGCGCCGCCAGCCGCGGGTGCTCGGTGGAGGCGAGGAAGTCGAGCACGACGTCGGTGTCGGTGTAGTGCCCGACCTGCGGCTTGTCGGTGCTCGCCAGCCCGCGGACGACGGGCAGCAGCGCGGCGGCCTTGGCCCGGCGCTCGGTCTCCGGCAGCGCCTCGTAACCCGGCAGCGGCGCCCCGAAGGGCTGCGGCCGGCCGCGCTCGGCGAGGAAGCGCTCCGCCGTCCGGATGATCTCGAGGCTGTTGGCCTCGCACTGCTCGCTGGTGCCGGCCCAGGCGGTGATCCCGTGGCCCCCCAGGATCGCGCCGATGGCCTGCGGGTTCTCCTCCGCGATCTGGGCGATGTCCAGGCCCAGCTGGAAGCCGGGACGACGCCACGGCACCCAGACGACGCGGTCGCCGAAGCACTCCCGGGTGAGCGCCTCGCCGTCAGCGGCGGTGGCCAGGGCGATCCCGGAGTCGGGGTGCAGGTGGTCGACGTGCGCGGCGCGGACCAGCCCGTGCATCGCGGTGTCGATCGACGGGGCCGCCCCGCCCCGGCCGTGCAGGCAGTAGTCGAACGCGGCGACCATCTCGTCCTCGCGGTCGACGCCGGGGTAGACGTCGACGAGCGAGCGCAGCCGGTCGAGTCGGAGCACGGCCAGGCCGGGCTCGGTGAGCGTGCCGAGGTCGCCGCCGGAGCCCTTCACCCAGAGCAGCTCGACGGGCTGCCCGGTCACCGGGTCGGTCTCGGTGCCGGCGGCGGAGGTGTTGCCGCCGGCGTAGTTGGTGTTGCGCGGGTCCGCACCCAGGCGGTTCGAGCGGGCGAGCAGGTCACTGACCACGGGGTTCGTCATGTCGTCGTCCTTCGTCGTCGGTTCAGGCGCCCCAGGAGGCCTGCTGGCCCCCCACGCGCTCGGTGGCGATCCGCTCCTGGTGGCCGGAGGCGGCGTAGGCGGCGTACGGGTCGCCGGCCAGGCCCTTCGACTCGCGGAGCTCGGCGAGCAGCGGGCGGACGTCGGTGTTGTAGGCGTCCATCAGCGCGGCGTTTGCGCCGAGCACGTCACCGGACTGCTGGGCGGCCCGCAGCGCGTCCCGGTCGACCAGCAGCGCCTTGGCGGTGGCCTCCTGCACGTTCATCACCGAGCGGATCTGGCCGGGGATCTTCGGCTCGATGTTGTGGCACTGGTCGAGCATGAAGTTCACGCCGGAGTCCGGGCGGAGCGCGTCGGCCCGGACGATCTCGTTCATGATGCGGAACAGCTGGAACGGGTCGGCAGCGCCCACGATCAGGTCGTCGTCGCCGTAGAAGCGGGAGTTGAAGTCGAAGGCACCGAGCCGGCCGACCCGCAGCAGCTGGGCGACGATGAACTCGATGTTGGTGTTCGGCGCGTGGTGGCCGGTGTCCAGCACGACCTTCGCCTGCTCCCCCAGGGCCAGGCAGTGCAGCAGCGAGGTGCCCCAGTCGGGGATGTCCATCGTGTAGAAGTACGGCTCGTAGAACTTGTACTCGAGGATCAGCCGGTGCTCGGGGTCCAGCTCGGCGTAGATCTGCTGCAGCGAATCGGCCAGCCGGTCCTGCCGGTCGCGGATGTCGTCCTGGCCCGGGTAGTTGGTGCCGTCGGGCAGCCAGATCTTCAGATCGGTGGAGCCGGTCGCCCGCATCACGTCGATGCACTGCACGTGGTGGGCGACGGCCTTGGCCCGCACAGCCGGGTCGGCGTGGGTGAGCGACCCGAGCTTGTACTCGTCGGCCTGGAACAGGTTCGAGTTGATCGCGCCGATCGAGACCCCCTCCTCGGCGGCGTGCTGCGCGAGCTTCCCGAAGTCGTCGACCAGGTCCCACGGGACGTGCAGCGAGACCCGGGGGGCGGCGCCGGTGTACCGGTGCACCACGGCGGCGTCGCTGATCTTCTCGAAGGGGTCGCGGGGCACACCGGGGGTGCTGAACACCTTGAACCGGGTGCCGGCGTTGCCGAACGCCCAGGACGGCAGCTCGATGGTCTGCTCGGCGAGCGCGGCGAGGGCCTGGGTGCGGAGGTCGGTGGTCACGGGGTCTCTCCGTTCGTGGTGGTGTGCTCCCCAGCGGCGCGCAGCTGGGCGTCGAGGTCGAAGACGAGGTCGAGCGAGGACTTGCCCCGGCCGTCCCCCGTCTCGAAGAAGGGGGCCATCTCGGCCTCCCACCGGGCGCTGACCTCTGCGGCGTCCACGGCCGCCTGGGCGGCGACCAGGTCGTCGGTGACCACGGTCCCGACGAGCAGGCCGTCCTCGCGCAGGAAGAGCTGGTAGTCGCGCCAGCCGGCGTCCCGCAGCGCACGGAGCATCTCCGGCCACACGGCGGCGTGCCGCTCGCGGTACTCCGCCAGCCGGTCGGGCCGGACCTGGAGCGTGAAGCAGGCACGAGCCACGGGACCTCCTCGTCGAGTGGCGGGGTGAAACGTTTCAGAGTGCTTGTGGCGCAGACCATAGGGAGCCTGCTAAGAAGTGTCAACCGCCACCGGCCGGTGGCGCCAGCGCTCACCCCGCACGGTCCGACCCGGGGGTTGAGACGTTTCAACGGTCCGGGCCGTTACCGTGACCCCACACACCGAGGGAGGCCCGCGCTGACCGCCAGCATCCGAGACGTCGCCCTCCGGGCCGGGGTCTCCGTCGGCACGGTCAGCAACGTCCTGAACCGTCCCGACGCGGTCAGCCCGCCCACCCGGGAACGGGTGCTCGACGCGATCGCGCAGCTGGGCTTCGTGCGCAACGAGTCGGCCCGGCACCTGCGGGCCGGCCGCAGCCGGACGATCGGGCTGGTCGTCCTGGACATCGCGAACCCGTTCTTCACCGACGTCGCCCGCGGGGTGGAGGAGGTCGCCAACGCCGCCGGGCTCGCCGTCGTCCTGTTCAACTCCGACGACCGGCCGGCCAAGGAGCGCGCGCACCTGGACGTGCTGGCCGAGCAGCGGGTCCAGGGCGTGCTGATCACGCCCACCGCCGAGCTGTCCCCGCACGTGGAGTCGCTGCGCTCCCGCGGCACGCCCGTCGTCCTGCTGGACCGGCGCGCCGCCACCGCGGACCGCTGCGCCGTCGCGGTGGACGACGTGCACGGCGGCCGGCTCGCCGCCGACCACCTGCTCGAGCGCGGCCACCGTCGGATCGCCTTCATCGGCAGCTCCTCGGGTCTGCCGCAGGTGCAGGAACGGCACGACGGGGTGGTCGCCGCGGTCCGTGAGCGCAGCGGGTCCGACGACGCGCTGACGGTCCTGCCCCCTGTGGCCCTGACCGTCGCGGGCGGGCGCGAGGCGGCGGCGCGGATCATCGGGCTGCCGGCCGCCCGCCGGCCCACTGCCGCGGTCTGCGCCAACGACCTGGTCGCCCTCGGCGTGCTCCAGGAGATGGTCCGGCACGGGGTGCCGGTGCCCGACGACTTCGCCATCGTCGGCTACGACGACATCGACTTCGCCGCGGCCGCCGCCGTCCCGCTCACGTCGGTGCGCAAGCCACGGCAGGAGCTGGGCCGCCGCGCCGCCGAACTGCTCCTCGACGAGGCCACCCGGGGCGCCGAGCACGTCCACGAACAGCCGGTCTTCGAGCCCACGCTCGTCGTCCGCGAGTCCAGCATGGCCCGGCGTCCCCGGGCCGGCACGAGCTGAGAGGGGAACGACCGATGCGGGTCTCGCTCTTCGCCACCTGCCTGGTGGACACCATGACGCCCTCGGTGGCGGTGGCCACCGCGGCGCTGCTGCAGCGCCTGGGCCAGGAGGTCGTCGTCCCACCGACCCAGGCGTGCTGCGGGCAGATGCACGTCAACACCGGCTACCGGCGCGAGGCGGTCTCGATCGTCGCCAACCACGTGCGCGCCTTCGAGGGCGCGGAGGTGGTCGTCGCACCGTCCGGCTCGTGCGTGGCCTCGATCCACCACCAGCAGGCCGCCGTCGCCCGGCGGGCCGGGGACGAGGCGCTGGCGCAGGCCGCCGAGGAGCTGGCCGGGCGCACGTACGAGCTGTCCCAGTTCCTGGTCGACGTGCTCGGGGTGACCGACGTCGGCGCGTACTACCCGCACCGGGTCACCTACCACCCCACCTGCCACTCGCTGCGGATGCTCGGGGTCGGCGACCGTCCGCTGCAGCTGCTGCGCGCGGTGCGCGGGATCGACCTGGTCGAGCTGCCGGGCGCCGAGCAGTGCTGCGGGTTCGGTGGCACCTTCGCGGTGAAGAACGCCGACACCTCGACCGCGATGCTCACCGACAAGATGGCCAACGTGCTCGGCACGCACGCCGAGGTCTGCACCGCCGGCGACGCCTCCTGCCTGATGCACATCGGCGGCGGGCTCTCCCGGTTGCGTGCGGGCACCCGCACCGTGCACCTGGCGGAGGTCCTGGCCGCCACCGAGCACGACCAGGCGCTCGTCACCGGGACGGTGACGTCGTGACCGCGACCTTCCTCGGTCTGCCCACCGCCCCCCGGGGGGTGGGCCACCTGCGCGGCGACGAGTCGTTCCCCGACGCCGCGCGTGGCGCACTGCGCGACGGGCAGCTGCGGGCCAACCTCGGCCACGCGACCAGCACCATCCGCGGCAAGCGCGCCCGGATGGTCGCCGAGGTGCCCGACTGGGCGCAGCTGCGCGCCGCGGGCAAGGCGATCAAGGCCGCCACCATGGCCCGGCTCGACGAGCACCTGGAGGAGCTCGAGCGCCAGGTCACCGCCCGCGGCGGCACGGTGCACTGGGCCCGGGACGCGCACGAGGCCAACGCGATCGTGACCCGCCTGGTGCAGGCCACCGGCACCCGCGAGGTGGTCAAGGTCAAGTCGATGGCCACCCAGGAGATCGGCCTCAACGAGGCGCTGGAGGCCGCGGGGCTGGACGTCTTCGAGACCGACCTGGCCGAGCTCATCGTGCAGCTCGGCGAGGACCGGCCCTCGCACATCCTCGTGCCGGCGATCCACAAGAACCGGGCCGAGATCCGGGAGATCTTCGCCCGCACCATCCCCGGCGTCGACCCCGGCCTCACCGACGACCCCCGCCAGCTGGCGATGGCCGCCCGCACGCACCTGCGCGAGCGGTTCCTGCGGGCCCGGGTGGCGGTCAGCGGCGCGAACTTCGGCGTCGCCGAGACCGGCACGCTCACCGTGGTGGAGAGCGAGGGCAACGGGCGAATGTGCCTGACCCTCCCGGAGACACTGATCACCGTGATGGGGATCGAGAAGGTGGTGCCGACCTGGCGCGACCTGGAGGTGTTCCTGCAACTGCTCCCCCGCTCCTCCACCGGCGAGCGGATGAACCCCTACACCTCCACGTGGGCCGGGGTCACCCCCGGCGACGGCCCCCAGGAGTTCCACCTGGTGCTGCTGGACAACGGCCGGACGGCGGTGCTCGCCGACGAGGTGGGCCGCGAGGCGCTGCACTGCATCCGCTGTTCGGCCTGCCTCAACGTGTGCCCGGTGTACGAGCGGGCCGGCGGGCACGCCTACGGCTCGGTCTACCCCGGCCCGATCGGCGCGGTGCTCTCCCCGATGCTCACCGGGGTGGAGGACAACGCCTCGCTGCCCTACGCCTCCTCGCTGTGCGGAGCCTGCTACGAGGTCTGCCCGGTGGCGATCGACATCCCCTCGATCCTGGTGCACCTGCGCGCCGAGCACGTCGAGGCCCAGGAACGGCCGACCGCCGAGGGCACCGCCTTCAAGGCGCTGGCCCGGGCGATGAGCAACCCGCGGCTGTGGCACCTCGCGCAGCGGGCGGCCCGGCTCGGCCGGCTGATCGCCCGGGGGCGGCCCACGCTGCCCAACGCCCTGCCGCCGCCGGTCTCCGGCTGGACGCGCAGCCGTGACCTGCCCACCCCGCCGGCGAAGACCTTCGTGCAGCAGTGGACCGAGGAGCACGGGAAGTGAGTGCACGCGAGGAGGTGCTCGGCCGGATCCGGACCGCGCTCGGGGAGACCCGGTCTCCCGCGCCCGAGGTGACGCGCGACTACCGGCAGGCCGACGACGTGCCTGCCGACGCCGCCCTGCTCGACCTCCTCGTCGAGCGGGTCGAGGACTACCGCGCCGAGGTGCTCCGCTGCGCGGCCGACCAGGTCGGGGCGACGGTCGCCGCCGCGCTCGACCGCGGCCTGGGCGCCGGCTGGTCGGCGTCCGGCGTCGTCGTGGCGCCGGGGCTCCCCGCGGCCTGGCGCCCGGACGGCTGCGACGTCGACGACGAGCGGCCCGCCCCCCAGCTGGCCGAGCGGACGGCGTCGGTCACCGCCGTCGCCGTGGCCATCGCCGAGACCGGCACCCTGGTCCTGGACGGCTCCCCCGCCTGCGGCCGGCGGGCGCTGTCGCTGCTGCCCGACGTGCTCGTCTGCGTGGTGACCGCCGACCAGGTCGTCCGCGGGGTGCCCGAGGGCATCGCCCGGCTGGACCCGCTGCGGCCGCTGACCATGGTCAGCGGCCCGTCGGCGACCAGCGACATCGAGCTGGAGCGGGTGGAGGGCGTGCACGGGCCGCGCACCCTGCTGGTGGTGCTGGCCGGCTGACCTGCGCCACGCCGGGCAGGGCCCTCCGGAACCGCCAGGACGGGAGCGACCCGCCGTCCCGGGGAGAGGTCCGCTCCGTGCCCCGTCCCGAGCCGGACGGTCACCTGGCCACCCCGCTCCCCGCTCAGTTCGAGGCCCTCACGTCGGCGGTACGTCCGCGCACCCGCTCGACGGGGCGCCGGCGGCCCTCTCGCTGCGTTCGCGCCAGGAGACCGCGGACGGGCTCGGACCGGACGGCCCGACCTGCGGGCGGCCTCCGGCCGGCCAGCTCACCGACTGGGTGGACGCCGGCCGGGCCTGGGGTCGGCGGTCGATGAGGCCGGCCCGGCGCCCTACCGGGTGCGGTGAGTCGAACCCGCCAGCTGCGGCCGTCCGCCGTCCGGCGGACGGCGAGGGGTCGCTCTTGCACCGCCGGCACGTGACGACGTCGTCCTCGCCGTACCGCTCACGCACCAGCTGCCGTCGGCTACTCGTGCACCGCCCAGACCTCGGCGGGGCCGCGGGGGGTGTCCACCGTCCGCCGGGGCTCGACCCGCTCGTAGACCCCGAGCCAGCGGGGCCCGTCGTAGACCAGCAGGGAGGAGGCGAGGGCGTCGTCGGGCAGGTCGTCGACCTGCCCGTCACGAGGCCCGCCGACGTGGAGGATGAGCGGCACCGAAGCAGTCTAGTCAGCGGTGTTTACGGTGTAAACCGCCCGACGGTGCGGTGTCCGCGGATCAGCCGCCGACGTAGGCCGCCAGGTGCTCGCCGGTCAGGGTGGCCCGGGCGGCGACCAGGTCGGCCGGCGTGCCCTCGAAGACCACCCGGCCGCCGTCGTGACCGGCACCGGGGCCCAGGTCGATGATCCAGTCGGCGTGGGCCATCACGGCCTGGTGGTGCTCGATGACGAGGACCGAGGTCCCCGAGTCGACCAGCCGGTCCAGCAGGCCGAGCAGCTGCTCGACGTCGGCCAGGTGCAGTCCGG
This sequence comes from Modestobacter sp. SYSU DS0290, assembly GCF_054050955.1. Lineage (NCBI taxonomy): Bacteria > Bacillati > Actinomycetota > Actinomycetes > Geodermatophilales > Geodermatophilaceae > Modestobacter > Modestobacter sp. SYSU DS0290. The sequence goes on along the minus strand of NZ_JBJHAI010000013.1, from coordinate 95,609 downwards.
TGGTCGGCTCGTCGAGGACGAGGACACCGCCCGGCTCCCCCATGTGCGTGGCGAGCTTGAGCCGCTGCCGCTCGCCACCGGAGAGCGTGGTGAGCGGCTGACCGAGGGTGAGGTAGCCCAGCCCGACGTCGGCCAGGCGGGTCAGCACCTTGTGTGCCGCGGGCGTGCGCGCGTCACCGGCGCCGAGGAACTCCTGGGCCTGGGCCACCGACATGGCCAGCACCTCGCTGATGTCCCGCCCACCGAGCCGGTGCTCCAGCACCGCGGCCTGGAACCGCCGGCCCTCGCACTCCTCGCAGACGGTGGCGACGCCGGCCATCGTGGCCAGGTCGGTGTAGATGACCCCGGCGCCCTTGCAGGTGGGGCAGGCGCCCTCGGAGTTGGCGCTGAACAGCGCGGGCTTCACGCCGTTGGCCTTGGCGAACGCCTTCCGGATCGGGTCGAGCAGCCCGGTGTAGGTCGCCGGGTTGCTCCGGCGTGAGCCGCGGATCGGGCTCTGGTCGACGGTGACGACGCCCTCCCGGCCGGACACCGAACCCGAGATCAGCGAGCTCTTGCCCGACCCCGCGACGCCGGTGAGGACGACGAGCACGCCGAGCGGGATGTCGACGTCGACGTCGCGCAGGTTGTGCGTGCGGGCGCGGCGCACCTCCAGCGCACCCGTCGGCGTCCGGACGGCGGGCTTCACCGAGACGCGGTCGTCCAGGTGCCGGCCGGTGAGGGTTCCGCTGGCCCGCAGCCCATCGACGGTTCCCTGGAAGCAGATCGTGCCGCCCCCCGTCCCGGCGCCGGGGCCGAGGTCGACCACGTGGTCGGCGATCGCGATCGTCTCCGGCTTGTGCTCGACCACGAGCACGGTGTTGCCCTTGTCGCGCAGCCGCAGCAGCAGGTCGTTCATCCGCCCGATGTCGTGCGGGTGCAGGCCGATCGTCGGCTCGTCGAAGACGTAGGTGACGTCGGTGAGCGAGGACCCGAGGTGCCGGATCATCTTGGTCCGCTGCGCCTCGCCACCGGACAACGTGCCCGCGGGCCGGTCGAGGCTCAGGTACCCCAGCCCGATCTCGACGAAGGCGTCCAGCGTCTCCCCCAGCCCGCCCAGCAGCGGCGCCACGGACGGCTCGTCGAGGGCGCGCACCCACTCGGCGAGGTCGCTGATCTGCATCGCGCAGACCTCGGCGATGTTCTTCCCCCGGATCCGCGAGGACCGGGCCTCGGCGCTGAGCCGGGTGCCCTCGCACTCCGGGCAGGTGGTGAACACGACCGCCCGGTCCACGAACGCCCGGACGTGCGGCTGCATCGCCTCCCGGTCCTTGCTGAGCATCGACTTCTGGATCCTCGGGATCAGGCCCTCGTAGGTCAGGTTGATCCCGTCGACCTTGATCTTGGTCGGCTCCTTGTGCAGCAGGTCGTGCAGCTCGGTGTCGGTGAACTCGCGGATCGGCTTGTCCGGGTCGAAGAACCCGGACCCGCTGTAGATGCGCCCGTACCAGCCGTCGGCGCTGTACCCGGGGACGGTGAACGGGCCCTCGTTGAGGGACCTGCTGTCGTCGTAGAGCTGCGTCACGTCGATGTCGGTGACCCGGCCCATCCCCTCGCAGCGGGGGCACATGCCGCCGGTGATGCTGAACTCGCGCCGCTCCTTGACCGTCTTCCCGCCCTGCTCGAAGGTGACCGCGCCGGCGCCGCTGATCGAGGCGACGTTGAAGGAGAAGGCCTGCGGCGAGCCGATGTGCGGCTGCCCGAGCCGGCTGAACAGGATGCGCAGCATCGCGTTGGCGTCGGTGGCGGTGCCCACCGTGGAGCGCGGGTTGGCGCCCATCCGCTCCTGGTCGACGATGATGGCCGTCGTCAGCCCGTCGAGCAGGTCCACCTCGGGGCGGGCCAGCGACGGCATGAACCCCTGCAGGAAGGCGCTGTAGGTCTCGTTGATCAACCGCTGCGACTCCGCGGCGATCGTGCCGAAGACCAGCGAGCTCTTGCCCGAGCCGGAGACACCGGTGAACACCGTCAGCCGGCGCTTCGGGATCTCGACGCTGACGTCCTTGAGGTTGTTCTGCCGCGCGCCGACCACCCGGATCAGGTCGTGGCGGTCGGCCACGTGGCGCTCACCGGACGGCGCGTCGGTGCTGGTGGCCGTGCTCATCGCACTCTCCCTCCGCCCGGCTGGGGCCCGGGCTGCTCAGCGCAGCTGCTGGATGCGGATCAGGTTGCCCGCCGGGTCCCGGACCGCACAGTCACGCAGACCATAGGGCTGGTCGGTCGGCTCCTGGACGACCTCGACGCCGCTGCCGGCCAGTGCCGTGAACGTGCGGTCGAGGTCGCGGGTGGCCAGGTTGACGCCGAAGAAGCTGCCCTTGGCGAGCAGCTCCTCGATGGTGCGGCGCTCGTCGTCGGTGAGGCCCGGTCCGGCGGCCGGCGGGTGCAGCACGATCGCGGTGTCGGGCTGGCCGGGCGGGCCCACGGTGATCCAGCGCATCCCCTCGTAGCCGACGTCGAGGCGGACCTCGAAGCCGAGGGTGTCGCGCCAGAAGAGCAGCGACGCCTCCGGGTCGGTGTGCGGCAGGAAGCTGGAGTGGATGGTCAGTCCAGGGCTGGTGGTGTCCATGCCGGTCACGCTAGGGATGCCTCGACCGTTCGTGCTTCTCGATTCCTGACCGGCCTGGTCACCTGCCGCGCCACGCACGACGGCATGCCCGCCGTCGCGTCACCGGCCACCCGCCGGTAGACGCTCGGCGGCACCCCGACCAGCTCGGTGAAGCGGGTGCTGAAGGTGCCCAGCGACGAGCAGCCGACCGCGAAGCACACCTCGGTGACGCTCAGGTCACCGCGGCGCAGCAGCGCCATCGCCCGCTCGATCCGCCGGGTCATCAGGTAGGCGTAGGGCGGCTCGCCGTAGGCCGCCCGGAAGGCCCGGCTCAGGTGGCCGGCGGACATGTGCACGCCCCGCGCGAGGGCCTCGACGTCCAGGGGCTGCGCGTACTCGCGGTCGATCCGGTCACGGACCCGGCGCAGCCGCGCGAGGTCGCTCAGGCGCTGGTCGGCGGCGGACGAGCTGCTCACCGGCCGGATCCTGCCGTACCCGGTGGGCCGGTGGCGTGCTCGACGCCGCGCCCGCCGCCGGAGCTCGTGGGAGGCTCAGGTCCATGCCCCGGCCGCTGTGCTCGGTTGACACGGTGCGATCGCTGTTCCAGCCGATCGTCGACCTGCAGGACGGTGCCCTGGTGGCCGTGGAGGCGCTGTCCCGGGGGGTGACCGGCCCGCTGGAGTCGCCCACCGCCTTGTTCGCCGCCGCCGCCACGACCGGGACGACGGCAGCGCTGGACGGCGCGTGCCTGCGCGCCGCGCTGGCCGGGGTGGCCGGGGTGACCGAGCCGACGACGCTCTTCGTGAACATCGAACCGGCGACCCTCTCCGGCCTCTCCCCGGAGGCCGTCGCGGAGCTCGCCGCCCTCACCCCTGACCTGGTCCAGGTCGTGCTGGAGGTGACCGAACGGGACCTGCTGGAACGTCCCGCGGAACTGGTGCGCGGAGTGGGCCGGGCCCGTGACATCGGCTGGCGGGTGGCGCTCGACGACGTCGGCGCCGAGCCGGCCGGGTTGGCCCTGGTCTCGTTCCTGCGGCCGGACGTGATCAAGCTGGACCTGGCCCTGGTGCGGGGACACACCACCCTGCAGGTGGCCGGGGTCGTCAACGCCGTCCGGGCCGAGGCCGAACGCTCCGGCGCCGTCGTCCTGGCCGAGGGGATCGAGACCGAGCAGCACCTCGAGCGGGCGCTGGCGCTGGGCGCGCGGCTGGGGCAGGGCTGGATGTTCGGTCGCCCCGAGGCGCGGCTGCCCACCGGCATGCGGGCGGTGCGCTTCCGGCCGACCGCACCCCGGGCGCTCTCCTCGGCGGCCGGCGCGGCGCCCACCCCGTACACGGTGCTCGCCGCCGCCTCGGAGCCACAGCGCACCAGCGTGCCGCTGCTGGCCTCGATGACCCGGCAGCTCGAACGCCAGGCCCTGCTGCTGGACGAGCAGACCGTCGTCCTGGCGAACTTCCAGCACGCGGCGTCCCTGAACGCGCGCACGCGACGCCGGTACGAGACGCTCGGCAGCGTCACCGCCCTCACCGCGGTGACCGGGGTGAGCATGCCCGCCGAGCCCGCTCCGGGGGTGGTGGGCACCGCGCTGGACGCCGACGACCCGCTGGCCGCCGAGTGGGTCGTGACGATCGTCAGCCCGCACTTCTCCGCCGCGCTGGCCGCCCGCGACGTCCCGACGGAGCGGAGCGGGAACGGCGGCCCGGCGGGGGCCGCGGACCGGCGGCTGGACTACGCGCTGACCTACGACCGGCAGCGGGTGCTCGACGCGGCCGGGCTGCTGCTGGCCAGGACACGGCCCCGGACGACCGGCACCACGGCGCCGGTGACCACCGAGCACCGCGCCGACCCCGAGGTGCGGCGCGTCGCCGAGGGCGAGCTCCCGGACCTCATGCTGCGGGCCGTCGCCGTGGCGAGCAACGGCATCGTCATCGCCGACGCGCGCCGGCCCGACCAGCCGATCGTCTACGCGAACACGGCGTTCCTGCGCATCACCGGCTACCCCGAGGCGGAGGTCCTCGGCCGCAACTGCCGCTTCCTGCAGGGCCCGGACACCGACGCCAGCCAGGTGCAGCCGATCCGGCGGCGGATCCTCGCCGGCCGGGACGTGCACGCGGTGCTGCTCAACTACCGGCGCGACGGCTCCCCGTTCTGGAACGAGATCCGCGTCAGCGCCGTCTGGAACGGCGGGGAGATCACCCACTACATCGGCAGCCAGCTCGACGTCACCGCACGGGTCGACCGGGAACGACGGACCACGTACCTCGCCCACCACGACGAGCTGACCGGCCTGCCCAACCGGGCACACGTCCTGGAGCACCTGGACCTGGAGCTGCGGCGGGCCCGGCGGAGTGGCACCGGCGTGGCCGCCGTCCTGATCGACCTCAACGGCTTCAAGGCCATCAACGACCGCTTCGGCCACGCCGTCGGCGACGCCGCGCTCGTCGGGGCGTCGACCCGGTTGCGCGGCGTCCTGCGCGCCGGTGACCTGCTCGGACGGCTCGGCGGGGACGAGTTCCTCGTCGTCCTCGCCGGCCTGCCGCCGACCCACGGTGCGCCACCGGGCACGAGCGGTGCCGAGGCGACCGTCCGCCGCGTGCAGGAGCACCTGCACACCGCCCTCGGCCAGCCGCTCGAACTCGCCGGGGCCACCCTCCGGCTCAGCGCCAGCTCCGGCGCCGCCTTCTTCCCGCGGGACGCGCACGACCCCGCGACGCTCATCGCCCGGGCGGACGCGGTCATGTACCTGGGCAAGCCACGAACCGCGTGACCGAGAGGAACTCCGTGACCGAGACCATCGCCGGCATCGCCGTCCCCGACTCCACCCTCGCCCGGGAGGCGACGGAGCTGGTCCGCGACGCCACCAGCGACCTGCTCTTCCACCACTCGCGCCGGGTCTTCCTCTTCGGCTCGCTCCAGGGCCGTCGGCTGGGCCTGAGCGCCGACCCGGAGCTGCTCTACGTCGGCGCGATGTTCCACGACCTGGGCCTGACCGAGCGCCACCGCCGCGACGACCAGCGCTTCGAGCTCGACGGCGCCGACGAGGCCCGGCGGTTCCTGCAGGCGCAGGGCGTGCCCGAGCCGCGCGTCCGGCTGGTGTGGGAGGCGATCGCGCTGCACACCACGCCCGAGGTGCCCTGGCGACTGGAGCCCGAGGTCGCCCTGGTCACCGCCGGCGTGGAGACCGACGTCCTGGGCATCGGCTACCGGGAGCTCTCTCCCACCGACGTCGCCGCGGTGACCGCCGCGCACCCGCGCCCGGGGTTCAAGACGGCGATCGTCGACGCCTTCGCCGACGGCTTCCGGCACCGCCCCGACACCACGTTCGGCACCGTCAACGGCGACGTCCTGGAGCACCGGGTGCCCGGCTACCGGCACGTCGACTTCGTGGAGGTCATCGAGAACTCCCCCTGGCCGGAGTGACCGGCGCGCCGGGCGACGTCAGGAGCTGGTGAGTTCGGCAGCAAGGGGTGACATGGGTGGAAAGGCCGCGACCCGTCCAGGGCTGACCCAGCGCCTGAGTGGTCCGAGGCCCCTCGGTCACGACCTCCTCGTTCCGGAGGCGCGCCGTAGCGGCACCGTGGGTGCTCACCGAGTCACCGGACTGGCGAATCGCAGAAGCGGCGCAGCCCCACCGTCGAGGCGACGGTGGGGCTGCGTCCTCACTCGCCCGCGTGAGGCGTGCGACCTGCTAGCGGTAGTCGCTCAACAGCGTGCGAAGCACACGGGTGACGTCCGCCAGGACACTGTCGAGGTCGGTGAGGTCACGCCACTCGTGCCAGTTGGCACCGCCGCGCCGGCGCCACCACGGGCCGCCGCGGTCCTGCCACGCCGCGATGTCCTCATCGAGCCCGTCGAACCACACCTCGATGGGGTCGCCTGCTGCCTCGTCGCGGGACAGCAGCGCCTCGTCGCAGTCGTCGCCCGCGCGGCGCAGCGCGGCCTCGTCCCGGGGCGGCGAGGAGGTTGGCGTGGGCCGCGGGTCAGCCCTGGGAGGGCGGCAGGACGTCGAGGACCCAGGTGACGCCGAACCGGTCGGTGACCATGCCGAACAGCGGCGCGAAGCCGGCCGGGCCCAGGGCCGTGCGCACGGTGCCGCCCTCGGCCAGCCCGTGCCAGTACCGGCTGATCTCCTCGGCGTCGTCGCCGCGCACCGAGACGTAGACGGCGTCGGTGCCGGCATCGTACGGCCGGTTCGGCGGCACGTCGAAGGCCATGATCGAGAAGCCGCCGGGAGCCTGCACGCCACCCCACTTGAGCTGCTCGGGCACTGCGCCGTCGGCGGCGTCCCGCTCGTCGCCGCCCTGGGCGAAGGTGAACGCCATGACCTCCCCGCCGAAGACGGCGGCGTAGCGGTCCAGCGCCGCGCGGGCCTGGCCGCGGAAGTTCAGGTGCGTGGTCGTGGTGACGCTCATGTCGGGCTCCTCGCCTCGGTTCGGTCCGCCGGCGGTGCCCGCTGGCGGTCTGCACCCACCGTGACAGCGGTAGCGGACGGGTTCTGTCCTCTTCTTCGGGCATCCTCCGTCGCATGAGCGGAACGTCGTCCCGGCTGCTGGCGCTGCTGTCGCTGCTGCAGGCGCGCCGTGACTGGCCCGGCGCACTGCTCGCCGAGCGCCTCGGCGTCACGCCCCGCACGGTGCGCCGCGACGTCGACCGGCTGCGCGAGCTCGGCTACCCGGTGCAGGCGGTCAAGGGCCCGGACGGCGGGTACCGCCTGGCTGCCGGGGCCGAGCTGCCGCCGCTGCTGTTCGACGACGACCAGGCCGTCGCCCTCGCCGTCGCCCTGCGCGTCGCCGCGACCAGCGGCGCCGGCGTCGCCGAGGCAGCAGCCAGGGCCCTGGTCACCGTGCGGCAGGTGCTGCCCAGCCGGCTGCGGCACCGCGTCGACGCCGTCCAGGTCACCCCCGTGCCCGCACGTCCCGACGGCGACGCGGTCGACCCCGCGGTCCTGGTCGCGCTCTCCGCCGCGGTCCGCGCCCGCGAGGTGCTGCGCTTCGACCACGCGCGTCCGCACCCCGAGGACGGCGGGACCCCCGGACCCCCGCGGCGGGTGGAGCCCCACCACCTGGTCACCCGGGCCGGGCGCTGGTACCTCCTCGCCTGGGACCTCGACCGCGCCGACTGGCGGACCTTCCGCGTGGACCGGATCAGCCCCCGCTCCCCCACCGGCCCGCGATTCAGCCCGCGCGAGCTGCCCGGCGGGGACGTCGCCGCCTTCGTCGCCGCCCGGTTCCGGGGTTCGACCGGCACCGACGCCTGGCCCTGCACCGGCGTGGTCGAGCTGGACCTGCCCGCCGCCGACGTCGCACCGTTCGCGTTCGATGGGACCGTCGAGCCCATCGGGCCGGACCGCTGCCGGCTCACGCTCGGTGCCTGGTCCTGGGCGGGGCTGGCCGCTACCCTCGCCCGGTTCGACACCGGGGTCCGCGTGCTCGACCCGCCACAGCTGCGCGAGGCCTTCGCCACCCTCGCGGCCCGCTGCGCCGCCGCGGCCTGCTGAACACCGGCCCCGGCACGCCGCTCAGCAGGCCGCGAGGTCCTCGGCCAGCGCCTTCAGCGTCGCGGCGGGCAGCATCGCGGCGCGCGCCAGGCCCAGCAGCCCCATGGTCGGCGGGACCGTCAGCAGTTCCGTCTGGGTCAGCTGGGGAGCGTGCCGCTCCACCACCGCCCGGGCCCGGTGGTCCTGCAGCAGGCGGGGCAGCGGCTCGGTGAGCAGGTCGGCAGCCGGCAGCTCGGCCAGCGGCGGCAACGGCTCGGCCGTGGCCGCGGCCCGGTCCGCCTGGGTCCGCACCAGCAGGTGCTCCGCCCCGATCTCGCCGTCGAACGGGATGCCCAGCCGCTGGAACTGGCTGGCCGGTGCGTCGTTCTCGTGCATCAGCCGGGCCAGCAGCCGCAGCATCCGGAGCTCGACGTCGTCGTCCCGCAGGGGGTGCTGCTGGCCGGGGTCCGCCGCCAGGTCGAACAGCAGCGTCCCGTGCAGCCAGGGGTTGTTCCGGGCCGGGCCGGCCGGGATGCGCATGGTCCGCAGGCCCTTGGTGAACGAGAACGGCTCGGCCGGCTCCCAGGCGGCGAGCTCCCCCACCCCGAACCGGCTGCGCATGTGATTGGGCATCAGGGTGTGCTCGTCCAGCGGGGCGTTGGCGGCCTCGGCCGGCGCCCGCATGTAGACGTACCGGCCGTCGGTGACGTTGACGTGGCCCCCGTGCGCCCCGAAGAGCGCGCCCTCGCGGGCCAGGCGGCCTGCGGCCAGCGCATCGGCCAGGTCCCGGCCCTGCATGTCCGGGGTCGGCTCGAGGCCGAAGAAGCGGAGCAGCGTCGGCGCCAGGTCGATCGTCTGGGCCAGCGCCCCGCAGCGCGTGCCCCGCTCACCGGTGCGCGGGTCCCAGAGGAAGAACGGCAGCCGCACCAGCTCGTTGAACCACGGCATGGCCGACTTGGCCCACCAGCCCCGCTCACCGAGCAGGAAGCCGTGGTCGGTGTTGACGATCAGCATGGTGTCGGCCCACATGTCGTGGCCGTCCATGAAGTCCAGCAGCCGCCCGAGCGAGGCGTCGCACATCGAGACCAGGGCCGCGTACTCGAAGCGGGCGTGCGCCACCTGGTCCGCGGGCTCGGTGACCTTCTGGTAGCCGGGCCAGTCAAACTCCGGGCCGGCGTAGTCGTGTGCGTAGCGCTTCTTGTAGTCCTCGTGCGTGAAGAAGGGCTCATGCGGGTCGAACAGCTCCAGCTGCAGCAGCCAGTTGTCCGCCTCGACGTTGGTCTCCAGGAAGTGGATCCCGGCGTCGACCGTGCGGGTCTGGTTGTGGTCGGCCTCGGTCGGCATGTAGCTGCGGTTGATCACGTCCTGCCGGCGCATCGCCTGGAAGAACGGAGGCCCGGGGTAGTCGACCACCGGGTCGGTGGGACGGGGGACGACGCCCTTCCACGGGTCGCCCTCCTGGCCCCGGAAGAACTCCCAGGTGGAGTAGCGGGTGTGGTAATCGCCGCCGCCGTCCTCGAAGTAGTGCTGGTGGTCGGTGGCCAGGTGCGTGTGCACCCCCGCCGTCTTCAGCAGCTCCGGCATCGAGTCGTCGAAGGGCTCGAGCGGGCCCCAGCTGCGGTGCAGGAAGTTGTACCGGCCGGTGTGCATCTCCCGGCGAGCCGGCATGCAGGGCATCGACCCGGCGTAGAAGCTGTCGAACGTCACCGTGCGCTCCGCCAGCCGGGCGAAGTTGGGGGCGTCGACGAAGGTGTCCCCGTAGGGCGGCAACATGTGCCGGTTGAGGCTGTCGAACATCAGGACGATGGCGCGCATGGGTCCTCCTCGGGGACGGCGGCGGAGACGGTCGGATGGCGGTGCCGGGCCCTGCGGGGCCGCTCCCGGAGGGAACGGCCCCGCAGGGCCCGGGTCACGTCGCGGCGATCACCCCGGCGCGGGGCCGGTCGCCCCGTGCTCGGGCCGGACGGAGTCGAGCGCCCGCTGCAGGCGTCGCTCGACCTCGTACAGCGGGGCGGGGCGGCTGTGCTGGTCGAAGGCCATGCCGCCCTGCCGGTCGGCCCACCGGGGCCAGCCGGGGTCGCCGTCCCGGATGAACCGGACCCACGCGGCGTGCATGGCGTCGGCCAGCGACTGTGGGGGCGTCGCCCCGAGCGCTGCCGGCACCCCAGGGGCGTCGAGCAGGTCCCAGGCGAAGGGGAGCTCGGCGCAGTGGACAGCCAGACCCGCAGTGGTCCCGCGGAAGCGGAAGTCGTACAACCAGGTGCGGTCGGCCGCGCTCCCCCGGGCCGCGCGGGCCTCGGCCCACCGCAGCAGGGGCAGCCGGAACGTCGCCTCGGTCCGCAGCTGCGCGAGCTGTTGTGCCGGCTCGGTCAGCTCCGGGTGGTCGCCGAGGAACTCCGCGGCCGCCTCCGGCGGCAAGCCGGCCTGCACGAGCACCTCCCGCGCGTCGAGGCCGGCCAGGGACTCACGCACCCGCATCAGGCTCATCGTGAACTCGTGCGCGGTGGTGCCGGCCAGCAACGGCTTGCCCGCGCCGGTGCCTCGCGCCAGCGCTACATCGACCGGGTGCGGCATCAGCTCCCCGTCGACCACCGGCCCGAAGGCGAGCCCGTCGTCGACCGGGAACAGGCTCTTCCTGGTCACGGCCACCGCGTCCACGGGGCCGGTCAGCGGGCGGAACCCGAACGGCGCCTGGACGTCGAGCACCTCGTCCTCGCTCAGCCTCGACCACCCGGCGCGGGTGGGGGGCACCCCGGCCGCCTCGGCGATCTGCCGCCCGATCCGCTCGGACACCACCGAGTCCTGGGTGCGGCCCGCGGCGGAATGGCTGATCACCGAGCGGAACAGGTGCTGGGCCCCCGGGGTGGCCAGCAGCGCCATCACCGAGGTGCCGCCGGCCGACTGCCCCGCGATGGTGACGGCGTCCGGGTCCCCACCGAAGGCGGCGATCTCCCGCTGCACCCACTCCAACGCGGCGATCTGGTCGCGCAGGCCGCGGTTCTGCGGGGCGTCCTCGATCCAGCCGTAGCCGTCGAAGCCCAGTCGGTAGGACAACGAGACCACCACGACGCCGTCCCGGTTGAACGCGGAGCCGTCGTACCACGGGCTCGCCGAGACACCGGCGATGAAGCCCCCACCGTGGATCCAGACCAGCACCGGCAACCGCGCTGCCGGATCGCCGGGAGCGGGCGTGAACACGTTGACGCTGAGCGTCTCGTCCCCGGGCACGGAGCGCTCCGGGATCATCGCGACGGCGGTGAACGGGCGCCGCTGCGGCGTCGGACCGATATCGGTCGCCGCGCGGACCCCTTCCCACGGCACCACGGGCTCGGGTGCGGCGAACCGCAGCGGTCCGACCGGGGCCTGGGCGTAGGGGATGCCCAGGAAGGCCGCACCCGTGGACCGCCAGGAGCCGCGGACCGTGCCGGACGTGGTGTGCACCGTGGGTGCCGACGACCGGTTCACGACAGCACCAGCGTCGCGCGGACGTCGCCCAGCCCCCGGGCGACCAGCAGGGCACCGTCGAGCGGCAGCAGCTCCCAGCTGGCTGCACCGGGGTCCCAACGCCGCCACATCCGCAGGTCGGTCGGCACCTCCACGGTCCGGCTCTGCCCCGGTTCCACGGTCACCGCCTGCCAGCCGGCCAGTCGCACCGGCTGCTCGGGGTCGGCCGGCTGCAGGTAGACCTGCACGACCTCCCGGCTGCGCCGGAGACCGGTGTTGGTCACCGTCACCGCCGCACCGGGGCGCTCCGGGCCGGTGAGAAGGCGGGCATCGGTGTACTCCCAGCTGCCGTAGCCCAGGCCGTGCCCGAACCAGAACGCCGGCTCCGGCGCCCGGCCGGCGGCGTGCCCGCGGTGGCCCAGGAAGGCTCCCTCGGCGTAGACCAGCCGGCCGTCGACCGGCGTCACCGACCAGGCCGGGGCCGCGCCGTCCGCGACCGGCCAGGTGGAGACCAGCCGGCCGGCGGGCTCGCGGTCGCCCAGCAGCGCCGCGGCGACCGCGTGGCCGGCCTCCTGCCCGGGCAGCCCGGCGATGAGCACGGCGTCCACGTCGTCGATCCACGGCATCAGCACCGGGGTGGCGGCGTTGACGACGACGATCGTGCGCCGGGCCGCAGCGGCGACCGTGCGCACCAGGGCGTCCTGTTCGCCGGGCAGCGCGAGGGTCGACTTGTCGACCGACTCGGTCTCCTGCTCCTCGGTCACCCCGACGACCACGACGGCGACGTCGGCGTCCCGCGCCGCAGCGGCTGCCTCGCTGAGCACGGTCCCGGGGTCCCGCGGTGCCGGCCCGGCGACCAGGCCGAAGAGCCCGGCGCCCGCCATCCGGCCCGGACGGCCCAGCCCGCTGGCCGAGCGCAGGTCCACGGTGGCCTCCACGAGCGCACCGTCGGGAACGGCGGCGAGCACGGTCCCCGACGGCGGCCGCAGTATGGCCTCACCGGCATCGTCGGTCGAGAGCCGCAGGTCGAAGCCGCCGACCGGGCGGCCGGCCACCGCGAACCGCCAGCTGCCGACCCCGAGGGCACCGAGCTGCATGTCGCCACCCTGCGGGACCACCGCCCGGAAGCGGGCCTCGGTCACCGGCGCCGGCAGGTCGTCGTCGACCCCGATCATGCTGCTCGCCGTCCGTTCGTGCCGCTCCTCGATCACCTCGCCGTCCGCACCCAGCAGCAGCAGGTGGACGCCGTTCCCGCCGGTCACCGGGTCGAGCACCGTGCCGGCCCGGGCAGCCACTGCCCGGCTGCGGACCTCGACGCCGTCGACGATCCGCACCGCCGAGCCCAGCAGCGAGGTGAGCCCGTCGGCGATGCTGACCTGGTGGGCCGCCCGCACCTGCGCCGACCCGCCCCCCATGCAGATGGTGTCGATCGCGTGCCGCCCGATGAGGGCCACCGTCGTCCCCCGCTCCAGGGGCAGGGTGGCCCGCTCGTTCCGGACCAGCGTCATGCCCTGCGCCGCCAGCTCGGTCAGCTGCGCCCGGCGCGCGGCGCTGTCCGGCCGAGGCGGCGCCGCGGGCGCCGGCCGGGGAGCGCCGAGGGTCCCCACCCGCTCGGCGAGCAGCAGCAGCCGGTACAGGTGGTCGTCGACGACCCGCTCGTCCACCTCACCGTCGGAGACCGCCGCGACCAGGGCGTCACCCCACGGGCCCACCGGGCCGGGCATCACCAGGTCCAGGCCACCGTTGGCCGAGGCCGCCGTGCTGCGGGTGGCGAACCAGTCGGAGATGACCAGCCCGTCGTAGGACCACTCGCCCTTGACCACGCCGTTGAGCACCGCGTCGTGCTCCGTGGCGGCCACCCCGTTCACCCGGTTGTAGGCGGCCATGACCGACCACGGGTCGGAGTCGGCGATCGCCATCTCGAAGGGCAGCAGGTAGACCTCCCGCAGCGTGGCCTCGTCCACCACGCTGTCCACCGCGTGCCTCTCGGTCTCGGACTCGTTGGCGACCACGTGCTTCAGGCAGGCACCGATGCCCCGCTCCTGCAGGCCACGCACGTAGGCGGTGGCCAGCCGGCCGGAGAGGTAGGGGTCCTCGGAGAACGCCTCGAACAAGCGGCCACCCAGCAGGCTCCGGTGCAGGTTGATCGTCGGGCCGAGGACCACGTGGACGTCCTGGGCGTACGCCTCCTCGGCGAGCAGCCGCCCGGTCTGGTGGAGCGCCTCGTCGCTCCACGTCGAGGCCAGCAGCGAGGCGTTCGGGAAGAGCGTCACCGGCGGACCGCTGGTGAAGGTCAGGCCCCGGACGCCCGTCGGCCCGTCGGACAGGTGGATCTCGGCGAGGCCGATCTCGTCCTCGGCGTGCAGGCCGTACATCGTGCCACCGGTGAGCAGACGCACCTTGGCCTTGAGATCCAGCTGGGCGATCAGGGCGTGCAGATCTGGGCGGGGCATCGGAGTGCTTCTCTCTGGCGTCGTTGCGAGGGTCACGGAGCCGGGGCGGCCGCTCAGTCGAGGTCGTCGTCGCGCTGGGCGAACATCCGCGCCATGCTCGTCCGCCGCTCCGGCGTCCAGGACTGCTCCGAGGCGTGCCAGGACACCGGGGTGGCGCCCACGGCGGTGGCCAGCTGCTGCTCGAGGTCGTCGGCCAGGTGCGCCCGTCCGGTGGCGCGGAGGTGCTCGGCGTACATGACCGGGTCGTTGTAGTAGGTCGGCCCGACCTGCAGGGTGGTCTGCATCGGGTCCGGCAGCGCGCCGGGCCGGCCGGCGTAGGTGTGCCACCACTCGGCCAGGTGGGTGCGCATCGTCCCCGCCAGCTCCGGCTGCTCCTCGACCAGGTTGCGGGTCAGGTGCCGGTCGGCGGTGACGTCGTAGAGCTGCTCCCAGTCCACCTTCATGCACCCCGGGTGGTAGGTGCGGATGTACATGTGGTCGCGGGTGCGCACCGCACGCTGGTAGGTGTGCGCTCCCTGGCCGAGAACCAGGTACTCCCGTGAGCCGATCTCCTCCCCGCGCACCGCGTCGGCGAAGGAGGTGCCCTGCCAGCCGGAGGGGATCGGGACGTCGAGCAGGTCGCAGAGGGTGGGCGCGAGGTCGATGTTGTACAGCAGGCTGTCGCAGTGCCGGGCCGACTCGGGCAGGTCGTCGGTGACGCCGGGCCAGTAGACGACCAGCGGCAGCCGGAGCACCGCCTCGTTCGCGTGGCCGTGCTCGCCGTAGGAGCCGTTCTCGCCGAAAGACTCGCCGTGGTCGGCGCTGACGATGATCGCCGTCTCGTCGGCGATGCCCAGCTCGTCCAGGGTGGCCAGCAGCTCACCGAACAGCTGGTCCCAGTACATGATGGTGCCGTCGAAGCCGTTGATCAGGTGCTCGAAGTCCGCGCGGGTGCGGATCTGGTCGGGGGCGTTGTGCGGGGTCGGCGACTTCTGCGGCACGACGCTGTAGTGCAGGTCGCCCGCGCTGCGCGGGCCGTAGACCTCCTGGTGCCCGTCGATCGCGGCCTGGTCCGGCCAGGCCGGCGGCGGGCCCGAGGCGGCGGCCTTCTCCGTCCAGCCGGGCTCGGTGAGGTACGGGGTGTGCGGCTCCCAGTAGGTCAGGTGCAGGTACCAGTCGTCCTCGTCGGCGTGCCGGCGGATCCAGTCCAGCCCCACCCGGTTGATCGCGCTGCCGTCCTCGTCGTTGATCTCGTTGGTCGCCCGGATCGACTCCCGGAAGTTGCCGAGGAAGTGGTAGGCCCGGTGTCGCTCGGCGAACATCGACACCGCCGCGGTGTACCAACCGTGGTCACCCAGCCGCTGGCCCAGCAGCGGGCGCTCCGGGTGCGGCCGGTGGCCGGAGTCCAGCCGGTAGCGGGCCGCCTCGCCGAAGTGCCCGATGACCCCGTTGCTGATGCCGAACTGGCCGCTGGTCAGCGCCGTACGCGAGGGCAGGCACGGGGAGTCCGAGCAGTAGTAGCGGTCGAAGGTGACCCCCCGGTCGGCCAGCGCCTGCAGGTTGGGCGTGGTGGGCCGGGCGTAGCCGTAGGGGGTGGTGTGGTCGGCGCGCAGGGTGTCGACGTCGATGTAGATGATGCGCATGGGTCGCCTCCGGGGCGGTTCGGTTCGGACGCTGGGGCTTCGGACGACGCGCCGGCTCAGCCGGCGTCGCGGGCGCAGCGAAAGCCGGTGTTCCCGCCGGCGCTGCCGAGCTCGTTGCGGGTACGGGCGGCCACCCGGTAGCGGTTGCAGTAGCTGTCGTGGCAGAGGTAGGAGCCGCCGCGCATGACCTTGCCGGGGCCGGCGGCCGGCCCGGCCGGGTCGCGGACCCGGCCGGTCGGGTGGTCGGTCCCCCACCAGTCGGCGCACCACTCCCACACGTTGCCGGCGGTGTTGAACAGCCCGAAGTCGTTGGGCGCGAAGGCGTCGACCGGCGCCGTCCCGGCGAAGCCGTCGTCCTTGGTGTTCTTGACCGGGAAGCGGCCCTGCCAGATGTTCGCCCGGTGCTCGCCACCCGGGGTGAGCTCGTCCCCCCAGGGGTAGCGCCGCTGGTCGTGCCCACCCCGGGCTGCGTACTCCCACTCCGCCTCGGTCGGCAGCCGCTTGCCGGCCCACGTGGCGTAGGCGACCGCGTCGTCCCACGACACGTGGACCACCGGGTGGTCACCCCGGTCGTCCAGCGAGCTGCCGGGGCCCTCCGGCCGCCGCCAGTCGGCCCCGGTGACCGCCGCCCACCACGGGGTGATGTCGGGGCGGGGGGAGACGCGGCGCAGTTCACCCGGCAGGAAGCCGGCGAACACGTACGACCACCCGAACCGCTCGGCCTCGGTCACGTACCCGGTCGCCTCGACGAACGCGGCGAACTCGTCGTTGCGGACGGCGTGCCGGTCGATCAGGAAGGGGGACAGCTCGACCTCACGCACCGGTCCCTCGCCGTCGGAGGGGAAGCCGTCCGTGTCGGTCGTCCCCATCCGGAAGGCCCCGCCGGGCAGGTACACCATCGCCTCCTGCCCCACCACGGTGCCCGCCGGGACCACACTGGGAGCCGGACCCGGCGCGGGGCGGCCCGGGGGTGCGGAGTCCGCCCCCCGGGCCGGGGTGCAGCAGGAGCCGGTCACGCCGGCGCCCCCGCGCGGGACAGCTCCCCCGCGAAGTGGCACGCGGCCAGCTGTCCGGTCGGGGTCGGCTCCAACGCCGGAGCCTGCTCGATGCAGATCGTGCGGTCCGGGTGCGCGAGCGGGCCGATCGGGCACCGGGTGCGGAACCGGCAGCCCGACGGCGGGTTCTTCGGGCTGGGCAGGTCCCCGCCCAGCACGATCCGGTCCCGGTCCCGCTCGGCGGTGTCCGGGATGGGCGAGGACGCCAGCAGCGCTGCGGTGTACGGGTGCTGGGGGTTGCTGTACACCGCCTCGGCGTCGCCCATCTCGACGAACGACCCCAGGTACATGACGACCACCCGGTCGGACAGGTGGCGGACCACCGACAGGTCGTGGGCGATGAACAGGTAGCCGAGGTCGAACTCGTCGCGCAGCGACTCCAGCAGGTTGATGATCTGCGCCTGGATCGAGACGTCCAGGGCCGACACCGGCTCGTCGAGGATGAGCAGCTTGGGCCGCGCCGCCAGGGCGCGGGCGATGCCGACCCGCTGGCGCTGCCCACCCGAGAAGGCGTGCGGGTAGCGGTCGAGGTGCCGCTCGTGCAGCCCGACCCGCTCGACGAGGGCGCGGGCCTCGTCGCCCCGCTCGGCGGTCGGCACCCCGCGGACCGCCAGCGCCTCCTCCAGCGACTGGCGGATGGTGCGCCGGGGGTTGAGCGAGGCGTAGGGGTCCTGGAAGACGTACTGGACGGTCTCTCGCAGCGCTTCGGACCCGGCCCCCTCCTTGGACCCGACGACGTGCTCGCCGACCTGGATCGACCCGGAGGCGGCGGCGTTGATCCCGACGATGGTGCGGGCCAGGGTGGACTTCCCACAGCCGGACTCACCGACCAGCCCCAGCGTCTCGCCGCTGCGGACCGTGAGGCTGACCCCCGCCACCGCGTAGACCGGTTCGTGTTTGCGAAACAGGCTGCGCTTGTCCCCCGCGACGTCGACCTTCAGATCCTCGATCTGGAGCAGCGGCCTCGACTCGCTGTTCCGGGCCGGCCCGGCTGCATCGTCCGCCCTCAGCGGCGGGATCTCCGTCCCGCGCTGGGTGACGTGGCAGGCGGCCAGGTGCCGCTCACCCTCCCGCGGCAACAGTCCGGGGACCCGCTCGGCGCAGACGTCCTCGGCCAGCCGGCAGCGCGGCTGGAACGGGCACCCCGGCGGCAGGTGTGCCGGGTCGGGCGGCGATCCGGGGATCGCCGGCAGCCGGCGGCCGGCGGACTGCTCGTCGATGCGCGGCATCGCGGCGAGCAGGTCGGCGGTGTACGGCAGCTGCGGACGACGGAAGATCGTCTCCACCGGCCCGCGCTCCATGACCCGGCCGCCGTACATGACGACGACTTCGTCGCACATCTCCGCGACCACGCCCATGTCGTGCGTGATCATGATGACCGCGATCCCGAGTTCGTCGCGCAACTGTCCCAGCAGTCGCAGGATCTGTGCCTGGATGGTGACGTCCAGGGCGGTGGTCGGTTCGTCGGCGATCAGCAGCGACGGCTTGCTGGCCAGCGCGACGGCGATGACCACGCGCTGGCGCATGCCGCCGGAGAACTGGTGCGGGTACTCGTCCAGCCGCCGGTCGACGTCGGGGATGCCGACCTGGCCGAGCAGTTCCCGGGCCCGGGCGCGGGCCTGCTCCTTGTCGGTGCCGTGGACGATGAGCGCCTCGGCGATCTGGTCGCCAACCGTCATCACCGGGTTCAGCGCCGACTGCGGGTCCTGGAAGACCATGGCGATCTCCTGGCCGCGTAGCTCACGCATCCGCTTGTCGTCCAGGGTCAGCAGGTCGGTGCCGCGGTAGTGCACCTCACCGGCGGTGATCTGGCCCGGCGACCGCACCATCCGCAGGATCGAACGGGCGGTGACCGACTTGCCGGACCCGGACTCCCCGACGATGCCGAGGACCTGGCCGGGGCGAACTGAGAAGCTCACGTCGTTGACCGCCCGGACCACCCCCTCGCCGGTACGGAACTCGGTGCGCAGACCGCGCACGTCGAGCAGGACGTCGGTCGCCGGGGTACCGGCGACGGGGGCACCCAACGCGGTGGCACCCGAGTGCTTCGAGGAGAGGGTCATCGCCGGTTCGCCACCTGGTTGAGAGCGTCGGACAGGAGGGTGAAGGCCAGCGCCAGCAGCAGCAGCATGACGCCCGGGCCGACGACGTAGGTCGGGAGCGTCTGCACGTACCGGGCACCGACGTTGAGCATCGCGCCCAGCGAGGGGTTCGGTGGGTTGATGCCCAGGCCGACGATGGACAGGCCGGCCTCGATGAAGATCGCGACCACCATGAACACCGAGGCCTGGACCAGCAGCGGGTCGACCACGTTGGGCAGGATGTGCCGGGTCATCACCGTCGACCGCTTCACCCCGAGCACGCGGGCGGCCATCACGTACTCCCGCTGTTCCTCGCTCAGTAGTCCGGCGCGGGCCATGCGGCCGAAGCCGGGCAGCCCGGCGACGACGATGGCCAGGAAGAGCGCCAGCCACCCGGTGCCGATGACCAGCACGATCATGATGCCCAGGATGAGCCCGGGGAAGCCGAGGATGATGTCCAGTACCCGCTGCGTCACCGACCCAAGCGTCTTGGAGACGTAGCCGGACAGGCCGAGGGCCGTGCCGATCACCATGCTCACCGGCACCGCGGTGAGGATCAGCGAGAGATCTGTCCGCAGCCCGTAGATGGTGCGGGTCAGGATGTCCCGGCCGAACTCGTCGGTGCCCAGCAGGTGGCTCGCCGAGGGCCCGGCCAGGGCACCCCGGCCCTGCTGGTCGTACCCGCCGGGGAAGATGACCGGCGCCAGGACCGCCACCCCCACCAGCAGGAGCAGCAGGACGGCCGCGGCCATCCCCTTCGGGGTGCGCAGCGAGCTGGCGTACCGCGACAGGGCGCCGCCACCGGTGGCCCGCCGGCGGCGCCTGGCAGGAGCGGTGGGCACCGGGCCCGAGCCGGGGTCCCCGGGGACGTCCCCGGGGCCGTTGGTCGACGTGTCGATTGCCTTGGTCATGTCGATCAGCCCAATCGGACTCGGGGGTCGAGGGCGGCCAGTACGATCTCGGTCAGCAGCTGACCCGCCACGGCGATGAAGACCGCGAACACGATGAGCACCTGGACGACCGTGTAGTCGGCGCTCTGGGCGCCGGAGACCGCCAGCTGACCGAGGCCGTTGCGGGCGAAGATCGCCTCGATCACCACCGCGCCGGCGAGCAGGTCACCGAACCGGATCCCGATCGCCACCACCGCGGGGCCGAGGCTGTTGCGCAGCACGTGCCGCAGGCTGATCCGCCGCGGCGGCACGCCCTTGCTGACGGCCAGGTCGATGAACTCCTCCTGGCGGATCGCCAGCATCCGGGTCTGCACCAGCCGGGCCACTCCCGCCGACATCGGCAGGGCGAGGGCCAGTGCCGGGAGCACCAGGTACTGGATCCCGATCGACGGGTTCTCCAGCACCGACACCTCACCGCTGGTGGGCAGGATCCGGAAGGCGACCCCGAAGAGCAGGATGAACAGCAGCCCGACGAGGAAGGGCGGGGCGGCCAGCAGGCCGGTGTTGGTGCCCTCCACCAGCACCCGCGCCCAGCGGGCCCGGGCCGAGCCGGCCAGCACACCGAGCCCGATGCCGAAGACGATCAGGAACAGGCCCGACAGCAGCGCCAGCTCCAGCGTGCTGGCCAGGCGGTCACCGATCAGCTCCGACACCGGCCGGTTGAAGCGCAGGGACTCCCCCAGATCGCCGGTGAGGACACCCCCGATCCAGTCGAAGTACTGGCTGATCAGCGGGCGGTCGAGCCCCAGCTCGGTCCGGATCGCTGCGATCGTCTCCGCCGACGCATCCGGACCAGCGACGACCGCGGCAGGGTCGCCGGGCACCAGTCGTGGCAAGAGGAAGGCGATTACGCTGGTGGCGACGAGCACCAGGGCGACCGACGGGATCCTCCTGATCAGGAAGCGGATCATCGGACGAAACAGGTCTCGTTCGGCACCCAGCCCATCAGGTCCATGGGCGCGTTCCGGACGTCGGCGCTGCGCACCGACACGCCCTCGGTGGTCACCAGCGGCACCACGACGGCCTGGTCGTTCATGTACTCGGTGAGCTCGCGGACGGCGTCGGCGCCCTGGTCCCCCTCGGCCTGGACGACCTGCTCGACCAGCTGCTCGTACTCCGGGGTGGTGGTCTGCCGGTGCGCCCCGGTCAACCGCAGATCGGTGTTGGTCTGCACCATGAACGCGGCGGTCCCGTTCAGACCCCGCAGGGCGAGGAAGTTGCCGGCACTCCCGGCCGCCAGGCGCTGCTGGTAGTCCGGCGGGGCGAGCGCGGTGAGACTCGGCTGCAGCCCGATCTCGGTCAGGTTGTTGGCGATGATCTCGTACTCCGCGGCGATCACCGGCAGGTTGATGATCGTGATCGGGACCTCGGTGCCCTCCGCGCCGGCCTCCTCGATCAACTGCCGCGCCTGGTCGGGGTCGTACGGGTAGGGGTTCGCCAGGTCGTCGGGGTAGTCGGAGCTGCCCTGCGACCAGTAGAGCCCCTCGGTGGTGCCGAGACCGCCGTACACCTGCTCGTTGATCCGCTCCTTGTCGATCGCGTACGCGATCGCCTGCCGCACCCGCTGGTCGGGCACCTGGTCCAGGACGATCGGGTAGACCCCGTTGATCGTGCGGTCCAGCTCGAACTGGTCGCTGCCCTCGGTGACGCTCAGCGCGTCCTGCACGGTGAGCCCGTTGGAGAGCTGGGTGCGGCCGGACCGCAGCGCGGAGACCTGGGCCGTGGAGTCCGGGATGATGTTCAGCTCGATGCCGTCGAGGAAGACCCCGTCCTGCCAGTAGTCCTCGTAGCGCGTCAGCGACATCGAGGCGCCGGGCTCGTACTCCGTCACCTGGAACGGCCCGGTGCCGATCAGCTGGGAGCCGTCGGCCACCCCGGCCCAGGTATCGGAGTCCACGATCGGGGCCATGTCGAGCGTGCTGCCCAGCACGGGCGACAGCGGCGCCGAGGAGCGGATGGTCACCTCGAGGTCACCCGTCGCCTCCACCTCCCACTGGCTCACGATCGGCGCGACGTTCGAGGCGTTCACCGGGTCCAGCGTCTGCTGCAGGGTCAACAGCACGTCCTCCGCGGTGAACGGGCGACCGGAGTGGAAGGTCACGCCCTCCTGCAGCTGGAGCACGACCTCGCGGTCGTCATCGGAGAACTCCCAGGACTCCGCCAGCAGCGGCTGCGGGTCGTCGATCGACTCGGTGGTCACGGTCATCAGCGGCTCGAAGACCGCCCGGGCCCAGAGCAGGTTCGTCGCGCTCTGCGCGAGCACCCGGTTGGTCTGCGGCGCACCTGACGCGGCCACGACCACGGTGCCACCCTGCTGGCAGGCGGCCTCCTCGCCGGAGGCGGCGACGTCGTCGGCCTGCTCGACCGCCGACTGGCAACCGGTGGCGAGCGCCGTGACCGCCGTCAGGGCCAGCGCGCTGCGGACGAGACGCGGACGGCGGCTGGGGGGGACGGTTCGCATGGGAGCAACCCCTTCGTCACTCGATGGAACAGGTGGGGCACCGCGCAGCCGTTGATCCGAGAACCCTGTGACGGCGAGCACCGTTGTGATGCCGGTAACTTACCTAACACTCGGTAGGGCGCAAGAGGCAGCGGACGGATGACGCAAGCGTTACCGAACGGTGACACCGCCCCCCGCCGACCCTGCCCCGGCGGGGACGGCGGAGGACGACCGGACGCACCACGGCCCCACCGGGCAGCGCCGGGCGGGGCCGGGTGCGGCCGTGGTGCAGCAGGCGCCCTCAGCGGTCGGCGGCCTCCACCGCCGAGCGGGCAGCCAGCGCGTCGCTGAGCTCGCGGAGCAGCCCGACGGGCAGGAGGCCGACCGCGAACGCGGCGATCTCCACCAGGCTGAGCGGGCCGGCCACCGTGCGCAGCGGTTCCCGGAGCAGCCCGGGGGCGGTGGACGCCAGCACCGCTGCTGCGGCGCCGTCGGCGAGCAGTTCCCGCAGTGGCGTGTGCACGCTCGTCGGACCTGCGGTGTAGTCGTCGCGGCGCACCGGCGTCCGGGCCGCCTCGACCTGCAGCCACTGCCGCCGGACCAGCAGGTGGCGGTCGTCCGCATCTCCCCCGACCGGCAGGCCGAGCCGCTCGTACTGCTCCGGCGGGGCGTCGTTGGCCCGCATCAGGTCCAGCATGAGCCCGATCATCCGGGCCTCGAGCGCGTCGTCAACCAGCGGCGACCGCTGCTCCGGGTCCGCCTCCAGGTCGAACAGCAGGGTGCCGAACGCAAAGGGGCTGGCCAGGGTGCTCCCCGGGGTCCGGAGCGTGGGCACGCCCTTGGTGAACCGGAACGGCTCGGCCAGGGTGGCCGACCGCAGTTCGGCCGGGGTGAACCGGGCCATCATGTGGGTCGGCATCAGCGTGTACTCGGCCAGCGGCTCATTGGCCGCGGCGACCGGGGCGCGCATGTACACGTACCGCCCGTCGGTCACGTTCACGTGCCCGCCGAAACCCCCGAACAGGCCGGCCCGCCGGATCGGCTCGTCCCGGGCCACGACGTCGCGCAGCGGCAGCCCCTCCATGTCCGGCGTCCGGTCGACCCCGAAGAACTCCAGCAGGGTGGGGCCGACGTCGATCGTCTGGACCAGGCTCGCCCGTCGCTCCCCGGCCACCCGGCTGCGGGGGTCCCAGACGAAGAGCGGGGTGTGGATCGTCTCCTCGTACCACGGCGGGATGTTCTTGCCCCACCAGCCGTGCTCACCGAGCAGGAAGCCGTGGTCGGTGACGACCATCAGCAACGTGTCGTCCCACAGGGCCAGCTCGTCCATCCGGTCCAGCACGCGCCCCAGCGAACGGTCGCACATGGTCAGCAGCGCGGCGTACTGCCGGCGGAGGTGGGCTGCCTGATCCCGTGACTCCAGCACCTGGGCGTAGTCCGGCCAGTCGAAGTGCGGGCCGCCGTACTCCTCCGGGTACAGGTCGGCGTACCGGTCGTAGCTGAAGAACGGCTCGTGCGGGTCGAAGGTCTCGATCTGCACCAGCCAGCCGTCGGAGTCGGCGTTGGTGTCGATGAACTCCAGCCCGGCATCGAAGGTGAGCGTCTGCGGGTGGTCGGCCTCGTCGGTCAGGTGCTGGCGGTTCACCCAGTCCTGCCGATAGGCCGGCCGGCGCAGCCGCTTGAGGTCCTCCGGCATCGGCGGGTCGGCGACCTGCCCCTTCCAGAAGTCACCCTCCTGGCCGCGGAAGAACTCGTAGGTGCTGAACCGGTTGTGGTAGGTGGCCCCGCCGTCCTCCCAGTAGTGCTGGTGGTCGGTCACCAGGTGGGTGTGCACCCCGGCCGCCTTCAGCATCTCCGGGACAGAGTCGTCGAAGGGCTCCAGCGGACCCCAGCCGCGGTGCAGGAAGTTGTACCTGCCGGTGTGCATCTCCCGCCGCGCCGGGATGCACGGCATGCTGCCGGCGTAGCAGGTGTCGAAGGTCGCCGTCCGCTCTGCCAGCCGCGCGAAGTTGGGCGCGTGTACCCCCTCGGCCCCGTACGGCGGCAGGTAGCGCCGGTTGAGACTGTCGAACATCACCACGATGGCCTTCACGCGTGCTCCTTCGTATCCAGCCGGGGGGCGGCGCAGTGCGACCCCGGCCGCCTGGACGGCGACCGGGGTCGGACCGGGTCCTGGCGGGTCACTCGGTGAAGCAGGTCCTCGCCGGCAGCCAGCCACCGATCGCCACGTCCACGTTCTGGATGTCGGCGGTCTGCACCGCGACACCCGACGAGGACACCAGCGAGTGCAGGAACGCCTGGTCGTTCATGTACTCGGTCAGCTCGCGCACCGCCTGTGCGCTCTCCTCCTCGCTGCTGGCCTCGATGACCGCCTGCGCCAGCCCCTCGTACTCCGGGGTGCTGAACTGCCGGTGCGCACCCTGCAGGCGGAGGTCGGCGTTGGTCTGCAGCAGGAAGGCCGGCGAGCCGTTGATGCCGCGTAGCGAGAGGTACGTGCCACCCGCACCGCTGGACAGGCGCTGCTGGTAGTCCGGCGGCGCCAGCGCGTTCAGCGTCGGGTTGAGCCCCACCTCGGTGAGGTTGTTGGCGATGATCTCGTACTCGGCCGCGAGGACTGGGACGTTGATGGTGGTGATGGGCACCTCCATACCGGTGGCGCCGGCGTCCTCGATCATCTGCCGGGCACGGTCGGGGTCGTACTCGTAGGCGCCAACCAGGTCCTCCGGGTAGGTGGCCGAACCAGGCGCCCAGTAGAGGCCATCGGTCTCGCCGAGGCCGCCGAAGACCTGCTCGTTGATCCGCTCCTTGTCGATCGCGTAGCCGATCGCCTGACGGACGGCCTGGTCCTCGATGCCGTCCAGGATGATCGGGTACGTGCCGTAGACGGTGTCGAACAGCTCGAACTGGTCGTTGCCCTCGGTGATCGAGAGGGCGTCCTGCACCGTGAGCCCGTAGGAGATCTGCGTGCGGCCGGAGCGCGCGGCCGAGACCTGAGCGGTCGAGTCGGGGATGATCGTGATCTCGATGCGGTCCAGGTACGGCCCCTCGTCACCCCAGTAGTCGGCGAAGGGCGTCAGCGCCATGTCGGCGCCGGGCGTGTAGTTGTCCACCTGGTACGGACCCGTGCCGATGATCTGCGAGCCATCGGCGAGGCCGTCGTAGGTCTCGGAGTCGACGATGGGGGTCAGCGCCAGGGTGCTGGCCAGGGTCTCGGTCAGCGGCGTGGTCGAGGTGATGGTGATCTCGTGCTCGCCGGTGGCCTCGATGGTCCAGTTCGCGAGGATCGACTTCACGTCGGAGACGGTCGCCGGCTCGAGCGCCTTCTGGATGGTGAAGACCACGTCGTCGGCGGTGAACGACCGGCCGGTGTGGAAGGTGACCCCCTCGCGCAACTGGAGGACCGCCGACAGGCCGTCCTCGCTGATCTCCCAGTCGGTGGCCAGCGCCGGCGTGGGGTTGTCCAGGTCGGTGGTGTCCACGTTGATGAGCGGCTCGAAGACGCCACGGACCCAGAGCAGGTTGGTCGCGCTCTGGGAGAGCACGCGGCCGATCTCCGCGGGTGTGTTGGCGGCGGCGACCAGGGTGCCGCCCTGCTGGCAGGTGGCTTCCCCGTCACCGGAGGCGGCGGCGTCGTCGGCCTGCTCGACCGCCGACTGGCACCCGGCGGCCAGCAAGGACGTCAGCGCCAGAGCGGCGACCCCGGCCCGACGATGACGTGTGGTGGTGGACTTCCGCATGGACAGACTCCTCGATGAGCGCTGAACGGGCCTTCGGGCGGGAGCGCCCGGCTGGTCGGGCGTCACGCGGCACGGATGTGATGCGGACCACGTGACTTGGTTCAACTTACCGACCACTCGGTAAGGGGCAAGCCCTTTCCGGGTGGAAACCGGGATGTCACCGAACCGTTACCCGCCGATCCCGAACTGGCCGGGACCGGCAGGCCGGCGACCGGGCTCAGCCGACCTCGACCCGGACGTCCTCGCTGGGCTCGTGCCCCAGCCGCCAGGCACGGACCCAGACGACGTCGGAGTCCGGCAGTTCGACGGGGCCGGTGTAGAGGCGCCAGCAGCGGCCGTCCTGCTCCGGGGACCCGATGGCGGCCGCGAGGAAGGTCGGCGGCCCCGGGTCCACCCCGGGATCGGTGGTCCAGCCGATGGACGCGCCGGGCGTGGCGCAACTGGCCTCGAGCCGCCCGTTCCGCACGACGACGTCCGGCGCCGCCGTCGGACGCGGCCGGCCGCCGGGACGCCACTGCTCGAGCAGCTCCTCCTCGGGGACCTGCCCGAGGTCGCCGTACTCGGCGATCCAGCCGTCCAACGCCCCGCGCAACCGGTCGAGCGTCTCCGCGTGCTCGGGCACACCGGCCAGGTTCACCGTCTCGTGCGGGTCCTCCTGCAGGTCGTACAGCTCCTCGGCGGGCTTGCTGGCCGCCACGACCGACCGCTGCAGCGGGGTGAGCTGGTCGGGAACCTGCCCCGCGGCCAGCCGGTTGCCCTCCAGCGAGTGCAGCCGGCGCATCTCCGCCCAGGTGGCGAGGTGGTCGGGGTACTCGCAGTGCTGCATGCCGGAGCGGTCGGGGTGCAGGTTCCGGATGTACCGGTACCGCGCGTCCCGCACGGTGCGGCAGGTGTCCTCCTGCACGTCCATCCGGTCGCGCCCACCGAAGGCGTACTCGTTCTGGGCAAGGAACTCCCCGGTCCGGTCCAGGAACGGCTTGGCCTGTACGTGCTCCGGGATCGGGATGCCGCAGACCTCGAGCATGGTCGGCGCGAGGTCCATCAGCTGGATCAGCTCCGTGCGCCGCTGCCCCGGGGCGAGGACACCTGGCCAGCGTACGATCAGCGGCTCACGCAACCCGCTCTCGTAGGCCCAGCGCTTGCCCCGCGGCATGCCCAGCCCGTGCTCGCTCCAGAACACGACCACGGTGTTCTCCGCGAGTCCGTCCTCCGCCAGCTGGTCGAGGATGTCCCCGGCCCACTGGTCCATCTCCGTGATCAGGTCGGCGTAGCGGGCCCAGGCCTGCCGGAACACCGGGGTGTCCGGGTGGTAGGGCGGCAGTGGCGCCTGGGCCGGGTCGTGCCGGTCCTCGGGTCGCACCCGACTGGTCCGCGCCGCGAACGCCTCGTCGTCCAGATAGATCTGCGACTCGTGGGTGATCATGCCCTGGAAGGTGGCGAAGAACGGGGTGTCGTCGCTCGGCCGGTTCCGCCAGTGCGCCGTGGTGCTGCAGTCGTCGAACGCAGTTCCGGGGGTCTGCACCTGGAAGTCGGTGAACCAGTTGTTCGTCGTGTAGTAGCCGGCCGCCCGGAAGTACTCGGTGAACAGCTTCACCTCCGGCGGGGGCACCGCCTTGGTGCGCATGTGCATGGTGCCGATGGACACCGGGTGGCACCCGGTGTAGATGGCCGACCGGGACGGCGCGCACACCGGCGCGCTGGCGAAGGCGTTGTCGTAGACGACCCCTTCGGCGGCCAGCTGGTCCAGCCGGGGGGTGACCGCGTACTCGGCGCCCGGGTAGACACCCTCGTAGCAGCCCAGGTGCGGGTTGATGTCGTGGGTGCTGATCCAGAGCACGTTCGGTCGCTCCATCGCGATCCCCTCCTCCTGCTCGGTGGCCACAGCCCACCACCGGCGGACCGAGGACGTGACGCAGGCAACTTACCGAGTGTTCGGTAAGCAGCCAAGGGGTGCCTTCAGCGTTCGAGCACGAACGCGAGCGCGAGCACACCGACCACCAGCCCGGAGCAGGCGAGGACCGCGATCGGCACCCCGGCCTGTCGGACGCCGGTGAGATCACCGCGGGTGGTCAGCGACTCGTGCACGGCGCGGTACCGGCGGCCCGCCGCTGCGGCGACGACCACCGCCTGGAGCACGCCCACGCCGGCGACGACCAGAGCGGCCACCCCGAGCGCCGGGACAGCCAGCCGGCCGGCCCCGACGGCGCCGACCGCCATGGCCAGCGCGGTCCGCCGCCAGGCCAGGGCGGTGCGCTCGGCCTGGAGGCCGGTGTCGAACACCCGGCCCGGAGGGCGGCTCACCGCAGGAGGAGCCCGATCAGCACCAGCAGCCCCGCGACGGTGACCCCGACGGCGGTCAGCAGGCCGAGCCGCGGCGACGGCAGCGGCCTCGACTGCCGCATCGCCCGCTCGGTCGCCACCCAGCCGAGCCACGCCTGCACCGGCGCCAGGAGGCCCAGCACGATGAACACCAGCGCGCTGGCCAGCCGGACGCCTTCGGCGATGGGCAGGTCCAGCGCCTCCAGCGCCACCCCGGCCGCCAGCAGCGCCAGCGAGGTGCGCATCCAGGCCAGGAAGGTCCGCTCGTTGGCCAGGCTGAACCGCGGGTCCGGCTCCTCCCCAGTCCCGTACACCCGCCGGGGGAAACGGCGGTCGGCGCGCTGGCCGGCCCTGGTTCCCTCAGCCATCAGACCGAGCCCCCTCGCGCCGCGCGCCGTCGGCCACCAGTCGCCGCAGGAACTGCTCGAGGAGAGCACACATGTCGACCGGGGGCTGCATGAGCCACTGCAACTGCAGGCCGTCCATCAACGCGATCATCTCGGAGGCGAGGTCTTCGGGGACCAACGTCGCCGGGAGCCGCCCCTTCTCCTGGTCGAGCTCGACCCGGCGGGCGACCGCGCGCCGGATGCGCTGGTACCTGCCCTGGAAGTACTCGTGTGCGGGGTGCGCCGGGTCCAGGCTCTCGGCCGCCGTCACGGTGTACAGCCGCACGAGCTCGGGCTGGTCGGCGTTGCGGGCGCACAGCGCCGTCAGCCAGTCCACGACACTGGGGTCCGCCCCGCGGAAGTGCTCGTCGAGGTAACGGGTCTGCACCTCGTCGCGCTCCTCGAGCACGGCCAGGATGAGGGCCTGCTTGTTCGGATAGTGGTGCAGCAGCCCGGGCTGGGACACCCCGACGCGGGTCGCGACGTCGGCCAGGCTGGTGCCGTGGAAGCCGGTCTCGGCGAAGGCCTGAGCCGCCGCGGCCAGGATCTGCTGCCGGCGCTGCGTCCGCGGCAGGCGCAGCCCTTCGATGCGTTCAGCCACCACTGCAGGACCCCTTGCCACCGACGAACTGATGTGCGGGCACTGAGCCCCGTGCTGGGGATCATGCCATGAGACACGCCACTTACCGACCGGTTGGTAGGTCACCTCACCCCCGGGGCCGAGCCGGCGCGGCGCTCGGAGCGGATGGCGGGGGTTGCCCGTCACTCGTTGCTTACCGAGCGCTCGGTAGGTGCATTACAGTGGGCCACGTCACGCACCCCGTCTCCTCGCCCTCCGGGTCGCTGCCCGCGCGAGCAGCCTTGACCGAACGGATCCCATGACGAACAAGCCGGAACGTCCCGACCCGAGCGTCACCGAGGCCCTCGCCGCGCTCTCGCTCGAGGAGAAGGTGCAGTTGCTGACCGGCCGCGACTTCTGGACCACCTGGCCGGTGGAGCGGATCGGGCTGCGCCGGCTCCTGGTGTCCGACGGCCCCTCCGGCGTCCGCGGCGAGGTGTGGGACGAGCGCGACCCCTCCCTCAACCTGCCCTCGGCCACCGCGCTGGCCTCGGCCTGGGATACCGACGTCGCCCGCCGCTACGGGGCCGCCGCCGCGGTCGAGGCCCGCCGCAAGGGCGTCGACGTCGTGCTCGGCCCGACGATCAACCTGCACCGCTCCCCGCTCGGCGGCCGGCACTTCGAGGCCTTCAGCGAGGACCCGGTGCTCACCGGCGAGCTCGCCGCGGCCTACGTCACCGGGGTGCAGGACAACGGCGTCGGCGCGACCCCCAAGCACTACGTGGCCAACGACTTCGAGACCGACCGCTTCACCGTGGACGTCCGGGCCGACGAGCGCACGCTGCGCGAGGTGTACCTGCTGGCCTTCGAGAAGGCGGTCACCGAGGCCCGCGCCTGGGCGGTGATGAGCGCCTACAACTCGGTCAACGGCGCCACCGCCACCGAGAACGAGCTGCTGGAGACCCCGCTGAACAGCGAGTGGGGCTTCGACGGCGTCGTCATCAGCGACTGGACGGCGGTCCGCAGCCTGGAGTCCGCGAAGGCGTCCCAGGACCTGGTGATGCCCGGTCCGGACGGCCCGTGGGGCGATGCGCTGGTCGCCGCGGTGCGCGGCGGGGAGATCGCCGAGGCCGTCGTCGACCGCAAGGTGCTCCGGATCCTCACCCTGGCCCAGCGCGTCGGCGCCCTGGCGGGGTCGCCCACGACCGAGCCGGTCTGGGTGGAGGACGGCGTCGCGTTCGCCCGCGAGGCGGCCGCCGAGGGCACCGTGCTGCTGGAGAACCGCGGTGTCGACGGGAGCCCGGAGCTGCCCTGGGACGCCGCCGCACTGCGGAAGGTCGCGGTCATCGGCAACAACGCGGCGGCCGCCCGCACCCAGGGCGGGGGCAGCGCCACCGTCGTCCCGGAGCGCACCGTCTCCCCCCTGGACGGCCTCCGGGCCGCGCTGCCCGGCGTGGACGTCAGCTACTCCGTCGGCGCGGTCGTGCAGAGCGGGGTGGTCGAACTCCCGCTGGCCGAGCTGACCAACCCGGTCAGCGGCGCACCGGGGCTCCGGGCCCGGTTCCTGGCCGCGGACGGCACCGAGCTGTCCGGCGAGGACCGCCGGTCGAGCAACCTGGTCTACTTCGGTGGCGACGCCCCGATCGACGCGGCCGCCACCTACGAGCTGAGCACCCGGTGGACCCCCGCCGAGTCCGGTGCGGTGCGGCTCGGCTTCGCCCTGGTCGGCCGGGCCCGGCTGTACGTCGACGGCGAGCTGCTCCTCGACTCCACCCTCGCCCCCGTCGGCACCGATCTCGGCGCGGCGTTCCTGAGCCCGCCGACCGCCGCCGCCGAGGTGCGGCTGACCGCCGGCACACCGATGGACGTCCGGCTGGCGTTCGACCTCAGCGACCGGGTCGGCTTCAACGCGCGGGCGATGTCGCTACGGCTGGGCACCGAGCCTGCCGACGCCGACCCCGACGCCCTGATCGCCGACGCGGCGCGGGCCGCGGCCGAGGCCGACGTGGCGCTGGTGGTCGTCGGCACCAACTCGGTCGTCGAGTCCGAGGGCTACGACCGGGAGTCCCTGGCGCTGCCCGGGCGGCAGGACGACCTGGTCCGCGCCGTCGTCGCCGCCAACCCGCGCACCGTCGTGCTGGTCAACGCCGGCGCCCCGGTGCTGATGCCGTGGTGCGACGAGGTCGCCGGCCTGTTGATCGGTTGGTTCGGTGGCCAGGAGTTCGGCAACGCGGTCGCCGACGTCCTGCTCGGGGTCACCGAACCGGGGGGCCGACTGCCCACCACCTGGCCGGCGCGCGAGGCCGACGTCCCGGTGCTCGACTGCACTCCCGTCGACGGGGTCGTCGAGTACACCGAGGGCGTGCACATCGGCTACCGCGGCTGGCTCCGGTCCGGCGCGGAGCCGGCCTACTGGTTCGGCAGCGGGCAGGGCTACACGACGTTCGAGGTGACCGGCGTCGACGCCCCGGACGAGGCCCGGCCCGGCGAGGTGGTGACCGTGACCGTCGAGGTCGCCAACCGCGGTGAGCGCGACGGCAAGGAGGTCGTGCAGGTGTACGCCGAGCGGCCGGACTCCGCCGTCGACCGCCCGGTCCGCTGGCTGATCGGCTCGGCCGCCGCGCGGGTCCCGGCCGGGCAGACCCGCCGCGTCG
Organism: Modestobacter sp. SYSU DS0290; assembly: GCF_054050955.1. Classification (NCBI taxonomy): domain Bacteria; kingdom Bacillati; phylum Actinomycetota; class Actinomycetes; order Geodermatophilales; family Geodermatophilaceae; genus Modestobacter; species Modestobacter sp. SYSU DS0290. Next base: position 63,849 of record NZ_JBJHAI010000013.1, on the reverse strand, counting down.
ACGTCGCCGTGCCCACCCGGTACCTGGCCCACTGGGCCGACGGCTGGCAGTACGAGGCGGGCACCTTCCGGCTGCGGATCGGCACCTCGGTCGCGACCCTGCCGGCGGACCGGACGTTGCGCCTGCAAGCCTGAGGAACGGGTGTTCTAGCGTCTGGGTGTGGAGATGTCGTCCCCGGCCGAGCTCGGTTCCGCACTGGGCCGGGCCGGGGTGTCCGACGTGCTCACCGACGCCACCTACCGGGCCGCCTACTCGGCGGACGCCTCCCTGTACCGGGTGGTGCCACAGGCCGTGGTCCGCCCCCGGCACGAGGACGACGTCGCGGCCACGCTGCAGGTCTGCCGGGACCTCGGCGTCCCGCTGACCGCCCGCGGCGCCGGCACGTCGGTCGCCGGCAACGCGATCGGCCCGGGCGTCGTCCTCGACCTCTCCCGGCACCTGGACCGCGTCCTGGACGTCGACCCGGACGCGCGGACCGCGCGGGTGCAGGCCGGCGCCGTGCATGCCACGCTCCAGGCGGCCGCCGCCCGGCACGGTCTCCGCTTCGGCCCTGACCCGTCCACGCACACGCGGTGCACCGTCGGCGGGATGATCGGCAACAACGCCTGCGGCGCCCGGACGCTGGGCTACGGCCGCACCGTGGACAACGTCGCGGGCCTGCGCGCGCTGACCGCCGGGGGCGACTGGCTGACCACCGGCCGCGAGGGCGGCGGGCGGCCCACGGTGTCCGGCCCCGCTCCGCTGCTGGACCGGCTCCGCGAGGTCGTCGGGGGTGGGCTCGCGGTCGCCCGCACCGAGTTCGGCACCTTCGGCCGCCAGGTGTCCGGCTACGCCGTCGACGCGCTGCTGCCCGAGCGCGGGTTCGACGTCGGGTCGCTGCTGGTCGGCAGCGAGGGCACCCTCGCTGTCGTCACCGAGGCCACCGTCGACCTGGTCACCGACCCCGCGGTCCGGCTGCTCGTCGTGCTCGGGTACCCCGACTTCGGCACCGCCGGTGACGCCATCCCCGCCCTGCTGCCGCACGCACCCACCGCCTGCGAGGGGATCGACTCCCGGATCGTCGAGGTCGTCCGCGAGCGCCGCGGGCCCGGCGCGGTGCCCGCCCTGCCCGGTGGCCGGGCCTGGCTCTTCGTCGAGATCGCCGACGCCGACCTGCCAGCCGCGCGCGAGCGGGCGGAGCGGCTGATCGCCGACGCGGGTGCGGTGGACGCCGTCCTCGTCGACGAACCGGCCCGCATCGCCGCGCTCTGGCGGATCCGCGAGGACGGCGCCGGACTGGCCGGCCGTGCCCCCTCCGGCCGGCCCGCGCACGCCGGCTGGGAGGACGCCGCCGTCCCCCCGGCCCGGATCGGCGACTACCTGCGCGCCTTCGACGCCCTCGTGGACGAGCACGGGCTGACGGCCATGCCCTACGGGCACCTGGCCGACGGGTGCGTGCACGTGCGGCTGGACTTCCCGCTGGACCGGCCCGGCGGCCCGGCCACCTTCCGGGCGTTCCTGGAGGCCGCGGCCGACCTGGTGGTGGGCTTCGGCGGGTCGCTCTCCGGCGAGCACGGCGACGGCCGGGCCCGCAGCGAGCTCCTGCCCCGGATGTACTCCCCCGCCGCGCTGGGGCTGTTCCGCGCGGTCAAGACCGCCTTCGACCCGGCCGGGCTGCTCAACCCAGGAGTGCTGGTCGACCCCGACCCCGTCGACGCCGCCGTCCGGGTCGCCGCCGCCCGGCCGGTCCGCCGGCAGCTGGCGTTGGCCTACGCCGAGGACGGCGGTGACTTCACCCAGGCGGTGCACCGCTGCACCGGGGTGGGCAAGTGCCGCGCCGACACCACCGCGAGCGGTGGGGTCATGTGCCCCTCCTGGCTGGCCACCCGGGAGGAGAAGGACTCCACCCGCGGCCGCGCCCGGGTGCTGCAGGAGATGGTCGGCGGCGACCCGGCCGACGGGCTCGTGGACGGTTGGCGCGCCCCCGCCGTGCACGAGGCGCTGGACCTGTGCCTGCAGTGCAAGGGCTGCGCGTCGGACTGCCCGACCGGTGTGGACATGGCCGCCTACAAGACCGAGGTGCTGCACCAGTCCTACCGGCGCCGGCTGCGGCCCCGGACGCACTACACCCTCGGCTGGCTGCCCCGGTGGTCCCGGCTGGCCACCCGGGTGCCGCGGCTGGCGAACGCGGCCACCCGGCTGCCCGGGCTGCGCCGGCTCGCGCTGTTCGCCGCCGGCGTCGACGCCCGCCGGTCGGTGCCCGCCTTCACCACCGAGACGTTCCGCGCCTGGTTCGCCCGCACGGCCGACCGGCGGCGCACCGAGGGCCGGCCGGTGCTGCTGTTCGTCGACAGCTTCACCGACGCCTTCACCCCCGAGGTCGGCCGCGCCGCCGTCGAGGTGCTGGAGGACGCCGGCTACCGGCCGCGGATCACCTCGTCGCGCGCCTGCTGCGGGCTGACCTGGATCACCACCGGGCAGCTCGACGCGGCCCGCCGCATCCTCGGCCGCACCGTCGACGAACTCGCCGCCGCCGTCGACGCCGGCATCCCGGTGGTCGGCCTGGAACCCTCCTGCACCGGGGTGCTCCGCGGCGACGCCACCGAGCTGCTGCACACCGACGCCGCCGCCCGGGTCGCCGCGGGCACCCGCACGCTGGCGGAACTGCTGACCGCCGACGCCGGCTGGGCTCCGCCGTCGCTGGCCGGCACCACGGTGATCGCCCAGCCGCACTGCCACCACCACGCGGTGATGGGCTGGTCGGCCGACGCCCGGCTGCTCGCCGACGCCGGCGCGGAGGTCACCCGGCTGGGCGGCTGCTGCGGGCTGGCCGGCAACTTCGGTGTCGAGCGCGGCCACCACGAGGTGTCGGTCGCGGTGGCCGCGCTGCAGCTCTCCCCCGCGCTCGCCGCCGCAGCGCCCGGGGACGTGCTGCTCGCCGACGGGTTCTCCTGCCGCACCCAGGCCGACGACCTGCACGGGGTGCGCGGCGTGCACCTCGCCCAGCTCCTCGCCCGAGGCCTCGCCGCCGGCGCCCCCGAGCCGGGCACCGGCGGCGAACGGGTCTAGCCGTTCAGCGGCCGGCCTTGGCCAGCGCCGCGTCCAGCCGGGGGTAGACCCGGCGGACGTTGTGCTCGAAGACGTCGGCGCGGGCCTGCTCGTCCAGGGAGCCCTTGTCGAACGCGGCCTCGACGTAGCGGCGGGTGTCGTCGTAGTAGTGGCCGGTGCGGGCGTCGATCCCCCGCACCGCGCCGACCATCTCCGAGCCGAAGAGCACGTTGGGGGTGTCGATGACGTCCAGCAGCAGGTCGATGCCCGGCTGGTGGTAGACGCAGGTGTCGAAGAAGACGTTGCCCATCACGTTCGTCTCCACCGCGGGCTGCTTCAGCATGTCGGCCAGGCCCCGGTAGCGGCCCCAGTGGTAGGGCACCGCCCCGCCGCCGTGCGGGATGACCAGCCGCAGGTCCGGCAGGTCGCCGAAGAGGTTGCCCTGCACCAGCTGCATGAACGCCGTCGTGTCGGCGCTGATGTAGTAGGCGCCGGTGCCGTGGAAGAACGGGGTCGCCGACGCCGACACGTGCACCATCGCCGGCACGTCGAGGGAGATCATCGCCTCGTAGAACGGGTACCAGCTGCGGTCGGTCAGCGCGGGGGACGTCCAGTGCCCCCCGCTCGGGTCGGGGTTGAGGTTGCAGCCGACGAAGCCCAGCTCCTCGACGCAGCGCCGCAGCTCGGCGATGGACCCCTCGATCGGCACGCCGGGTGACTGGGGCAGCTGGGCGACGCCGACGAACCGGTCCGGGTAGAGCGTCGTCACCCGGTGCACCAGGTCGTTGCAGCGCCGCGTCCACTCCAGGCTGACGCCCTCGTCGCCGACGTGGTGCGCCATCGCCGAGGCGCGCGGGGAGAACAGCGTGACGTCGATGCCGCGCTCGTCCATCAGCCGCAGCTGGCTGCCCTCGATGACCTCGCGCAGCTCGTCGTCGCTGATGTCCGGGTAGGCCGGGGCGGACGTGCCTGCCTCCCAGGCAGCCACCTGCTCCTCCCGCCAGGCGGTGTGCGCGGTGGGGGCGGTCGTGAAGTGGCCGTGGCAGTCGATGATCATGCGGGAGCTCCCTGCTGTCGGTCGCGCAGCTCGCCGAGCAGGTCGCGGGCGGCTGCCGCGACCCGCGGCTGCACCCCCAGCTCGGTCAGCTGCTCGGTGGCGGCGGCCATCTCGTCGGCCCGCCGGCGGGCGTGCTTGTGGGTGCCGTCGACCAGCCGGTCGATGGTGTGCTCGTCGAAGCCGGCGAGCTCGGCGCTGATGTTGCCGCGGAGCCAGTCGGCACAGCCGGCCACCTCGGCGGCGGCCAGTGCCTCGACCACGGCCGCGGCCAGCCCCTTGTAGAAGACGCTGCGCAGCAGCTTCCGGGAGATCGCCTCCCCCACCGGGCCGGGCTGCACGGTGACCTGGGCACCGAGGCCCCCCATCAGCTCCGCGTACCGGGCGGCGGCCGGCCCGGAGACCAGCATCGGCGTGCGCAGGCCCTTGCCGGGGACCGGCGCCATCAGCGCGACGTCGACCACGTCGGCGGCCGACCCGGCCGCCTCGGCCAGCGCCACCTTCACCCCTGGCGAGGCGGTGTTCAGGTCGGCCCAGACGGTCCCCGGCCGCAGACCCGGCAGCGCGTTCTGCAGCGCGGTCAGCGCGTCGTGGGAGCTGTTGGCGCTGAGCACCAGGTCGGCGTCCCGGACGGCGTCCGCCTCGTCGGACCGCGGGGCCACCCCCTCGACGGCGGGCACCGCCGGGTCGTAGCCGCGGACGTCGGCGCCCGCGGCCACCAGGTCACCGGCGATCTCCGCGCCGGCCTCCCCCAGGCCCAGCAGGGCGATCCGGACCGTCACCGGGACCCGCCCCAGGCGTCGCCCTCCGGGTCGGTCGCGGCCGACTCCTCCTGCTCCTCACCGACCGGCGGCGTGCCGTGGGTGTGGAACGTGGAGATGGTCTGCAGCCCCCACGCCTGCCCCTTGGCCCGCTCGGCGGCCGACCAGTCGATCGGCTGCCAGTCGGGGGCGAGGACCAGCCGGGCCCCGGGGTTGTCCAGCTCGATCCGGTTGCCCGCCGGGTCCCAGACGTAGAGGAAGAAGCTCTGCTGGATGGTGTGCTTGTGCGGCCCGGTCTCGATGTGGATGCCGTGCTCCAGCGCCAGGTCCGCGGCCCGGATGACGTCGTCCCGGCTGTCGACGGCGAAGGACAGGTGGTGCAGCCGGCCGGAGGTCCCGGTGTTGTCCCGGGTCCAGACCGCGTCGTAGCCCTTGTTGGTGAACGTGGTCCAGCTGCCGGCCACCCCGTCGTCCAGGACGATCTGCTCGGTGACCATGCCGCCGAGGACGTCCACGGCGAAGTCGCGGTTGGCGACGGGGTCGACCCCGAGGTAGTTGATGTGGTCGATGCGGCGCACGCTCACGCCCCGGCCGGGGTAGGCCTGGGCCTGGTTCTTCAACGCCGGCTTGAGGTCGCCCTCGGGCCGGTACCACTCGGTCTCGTGGTAGACGCCCATCTCGTGGCCGTCCGGGTCGGTGAACACGTAGACCGGGCCGTAGCCGGGGTCGCCGTCCTGCCAGCCCCTGCCCAGCCCGGTCGCCTCGATCGCGGCCACCCGGCGCTGGAGCGCCTCCGGGCTGCTCGCACGGAAGTTCGTCCGGCCGACCCCCGGCCGCGCGGCCGCCGTCAGCTTGATCGTGGTGTTCTCGTAGTCGTCCCAGGCCCGCAGGAAGACCGAGTCGCCGGACCTGCCGTTCTCGGTCATCCCGAGGTACCGGACGTAGAAGTCCAGGCACTCCACCGGCTTGTCCGTGAGCACCTCGACGTGGGCGAGGTGGGCGATGTCGTGGAGCGGGGGCACGAGCTCTCCTTCGAGTCGGGTGTCCGGGGCGGGGTGCGTCAGCGGGCGCGGGGGAAGGCCGTGCCGTCGAACAGCTTGCGGGCGGTGCGCACCACGCCGGAACGCCGCACCGTCGGCGGGGTGGTGCCGGCGTCGACGACGACGTCGACCAGCAGGTGCCCGGTGGGGTGCTCGACGTCGACCTGGGAGGTGTCGGCCGGCCAGTCAGCGGTGAGCTCGGAGCCGACCGCGCCGGGCAGCAGCATCCCGGTGACGACGCTGACCGCGGCCAGCACCCCGATCGAGCTGTGCGGGTCGACGGGGATGAACGAGCGGGTGCACACCTGGCCGCCGTCACGCGCCGGCGCCAGCAGTGCGGTCTTGGGCACCGAGCTGCCGGAGACGTCGCCCAGTCCCATGAGCTCGCCTGCTCGCCTGCGGAAGGCGTCGACCCGCTGGAGCAGGGCGGTGTCGGCGGCCAGCTCCTGGTGGCTCTCGTAGCCGGTGAGGCCGAACGACGTGGCCATCGCGAGGACGACCACCATGCCGTTGTCGACGCAGGTCGCCTCGATGCCGTCGATCGTGTCGCGCACGTGCCCGGTGGGCAGCAGGCTGCCGGTCGTCGACCCCGCGGTGTCGGAGAAGGCCAGCGTGACCGGCGCGGCGGTGCCCGGGACGCCGGCGATCGCGACGTCTCCGCGGTACTCCGGCCGGCGGCCGGGGGTCGGGAAGGTGGCGACTGCGGTGCTGTCGGAGTTGACCATCCGGATCCGCACGCTGGTCTCGCCGTCCTCGGCGGGCACCAGGCCGCGTTCGACCGCGAACGGGCCGACGCCGGCGAGGATGTTGCCGCAGTTCTGCTGGTCGCTCACCGTGGGCTGGTCGACCCCCAGCTGCAGGAACAGGTAGTCGACGTCGGCGTCCGAGTGCTCGGAGCGGCTGACGATCGCCACCTTGCTGGTCAGCGACGTCGACCCGCCCAGGCCGTCGATCTGGCGTGGGTCGGGGCTGCCCATCAGGCGCAGCAGCAGGTCGTTGCGCTCGGCCTCGTCGCGGGGCAGGTCGCCCGGCTCGAAGTACAGGCCGCGGGACGTGCCGCTGCGCATCATGGTGCAGCGGACGCCGGTGTCGTCGTAGCTGGTCACCGTCAGCTCCTCACCGCGGGACGGTGGCCGCCGCTGGCCGGTGTCCCTGCCGGTGACGCTAGGACCGCTCGGCGAGGATTGTCAACAATCCGTGCCGACCGTCGACGGTGCTGCCGGCGTCAGCCCGTGGGCGGCTCCCGCAGCATCCCGATGACCGCGCGCACGTGCTCCCGGGCCGCTGTCTCCGCCGCGTCGCCGTCCCGCGCCACGATGGCGGCGACGACCCGCTGCAGCTCTGCCAGGGAGTGCCGGGGCCGGTCGGGGCGCAGCGACAGCCGGTACTGGTGCCGCACGATCTGCGCCTGCAGGCGCTCCACCAGGGCTGCCGCGACGTGCTGCCCGGCGATCTCCGACACCAGGGCGTGGTGCTGCTGGATCAGCGCCGAGTACTCGGTCAGCTCCTGGCGGGCGAGCGCCTCCGCCATCCGCCGGGCGTTCGCCTCGAGCCGGGCGACGCCCTCGTCGGTCACCGACTCGGCGGCCTTGCGGGCGAGCAACCCGTCGAGCACCAGGCGGCATTCCATGATCGCGACCGCCTCGTCCGCCGACACGGTGCGCACCCGCGCGCCCCGGTTGGGCACGCGCTCGACCAGCCCGTCGGCGACCAGCGCGTCCAGGGCCGTCCGCGCGCTGCTGCGGGTGACCCCGTACCGCTCACCGAGCTCCGCCTCGACCAGCCGCTGGCCCGGCAGGACGTCGCCGCGCGCCAGCTCGGCACGCAACCGCTCCTCGGCCAGCCGCCTGCCCCGGGCGCCGCTGAGCAGCGCCCCGTCCGGTCCGGCCGCGTCGGTCACGTGCGGAACGGTAGGCAGCCCGGTCCGGCGGCTCAACGACCGGCACCTCCACCGCACCCCCGCGGGGGGCACGGGTCCCCGGCAGCGGCTCCGCGGTCAGGTGGTGCCGGTGGCCGCCGCCGTGGTCCGGCCCGCCGTCCTCGCCAGGTGCAGCCAGGTGTCGACGACGGTGTCCGGGTTCAGCGACATCGACTCGATCCCCTGCGCCACCAGCCACTCGGCCAGGTCGGGGTGGTCGCTGGGGCCCTGCCCGCAGATGCCCACGTACTTGCCGCGCTCCAGGCAGGCCCGGATCGCCATCTCCAGCGCGGCGAGCACCGCGGGGTCGCGCTCGTCGAAGCCGCCGGCCACCAGGCCGGAGTCCCGGTCCAGCCCCAGCACCAGCTGGGTCATGTCGTTCGACCCGATGGAGAAGCCGTCGACGTGCTCGAGGAACTCGCCGGCCAGCAACGCGTTGGAGGGCAGCTCGCACATCATCACCACCGAGAGGTCGTTCTCCCCGCGCCGGAGCCCGTGCTCGCCGAGCAGGCGCACCACGCCCTCGATCTCGGCGACGGTCCGGACGAACGGGATCATGATCTTGACGTTGGTCAACCCCATCTCGTCGCGGACGTGGCGCAGCGCCGCGCACTCCATGGCGAAGCAGTCGGCGAAGTCGGCCGACAGGTACCGCGATGCGCCGCGGTAGCCGAGCATCGGGTTCTCCTCGTGCGGCTCGTACAGCTCGCCGCCGAGGAGGTTGGCGTACTCGTTGGACTTGAAGTCGCTCATCCGCACGATCACCGGTTCGGGAGCGAACGCCGCGGCGATCATCGACACCCCCTCGGCGACCCGCTGGACGAAGAAGTCCCGCGCCGAGGGGTAGGCGGCGATCCGCTCCTCGATCTGCGCCTTGAGCGGCGCGTCCAGGGTGTCCAGCTCCAGCAGCGCCCGGGGGTGGATGCCGATCTGCCGGTTGATGATGAACTCCAGCCGGGCCAGCCCGACGCCGGCGTGCGGCAGCCGGGAGAAGGCGAACGCCTGCTCCGGCGTCCCGACGTTCATCATGATCTTGGTGGGGATCTCCGGCATGGCGTCCAGCTCGGTCTCCGCGACCTCGAACCCCACCTCCCCGGCGTAGACCAGGCCGGTGTCGCCCTCGGCGCAGGAGACGGTGACCGGGTCGCCGTCGCGCAGCGCGCGGGTGGCGGTGCCGGTGCCGACGACGGCGGGGATGCCGAGCTCGCGGGCGATGATCGCCGCGTGGCAGGTGCGCCCGCCGCGGTTGGTCACGATCGCCGCGGCCCGCTTCATGATCGGTTCCCAGTCCGGGTCGGTCATGTCGGCGACCAGCACGTCGCCGGCGGCGAAGGAGTCCATCTGGTCGAGGTCGGAGAGCACCCGGACCGCACCCGCGCCGATCTTCTGCCCGATCGCCCGGCCCTCGACCACGACCTCCCCGGAGCCGGTGAGCCGGTAGCGCTCGGAGGTGTTCCCCGAGCGGGACTGCACCGTCTCCGGGCGGGCCTGCAGGATGAACAGCCGGCCGGTGACCCCGTCCTTGCCCCACTCGATGTCCATCGGCCGGCCGTAGTGCTCCTCGATCCGGAGCGCCTGCCGGGCCAGCTCGGTCACCTCGTCGTCGGTGAGGGACAGCACCCGCCGGTCGGTCGGGTCGACGTCGACGAACTCCGTCGTCCGGCCGACCTCGGCGTGCTCGGTGTAGACCATCTTGGTGGCCTTCTCGCCCACGCCGCGCTTGAGGATCGCCGGGCGCCCGGCGCGCAGCGCGGGCTTGTAGACGTAGAACTCGTCGGGGTTGACCGCCCCCTGCACCACACCCTCGCCCAGCCCGTAGGCCGAGGTGACGAAGACCGCGTCGGAGAAGCCGGACTCGGTGTCCATGGTGAACAGCACGCCGGAGGCGCCGACGTCCGAGCGGACCATCCGCTGCACGCCGGCCGACAGCGACACCGACTCGTGGTCGAAGCCGTGGTGCACCCGGTAGGCGATCGCCCGGTCGTTGTACAGGGAGGCGTAGACCTCCCGGACGGCCTGCAGCACCGCGTCGATCCCCCGGACGTTGAGGAACGTCTCCTGCTGCCCAGCGAAGGAGGCGTCGGGCAGGTCCTCGGCGGTGGCGCTGGAGCGCACGGCGAACGAGGCGTCGCCGTCGTCACCTGCCAGCTGCTCGTACGCCGCCCGGACGTCGGCCTCCAGCGCCGGCGGGAACGGCTGCTCGACGACGGCCTGGCGGATCTCCCGGCCCGCCGCGGCCAGGGCCCGGACGTCGTCGGTGTCCAGGTCCCGCAGCCGGTCGGCGATCCGGTCGGCCAGGCCGGTGTCGCCGAGGAAGCGCTGGTAGGCGGCCGCGGTGGTGGCGAACCCGTCGGGGACGCTGACCCCGGCGTCGGCCAGGTGGGAGATCATCTCGCCCAGCGAGGCGTTCTTGCCGCCGACCACCTCGAGGTCGCCCAGCCCCAGATCGGCGAACCACCGGACGTTGTCGTCGGTACCGGTACGGGTGTCACTGCTCATCAGGTCGTCCCTCTTCGTCGAAGGTCTCTGGCATGGGCGGGCCGCCCGGCCGAACGCCGCTGCCGGGCCAGGGTCTGGATCACCACGGCGGCGATCTCCTCGACGGAGGCCGCCGAGGTATCCACGGTGGGCAGGTCGTGGGCCTCGTACATCGCCGTCGCCCGGCGCAGCTCGAAGCGGCACTGCTCCTCGGAGGCGTACCGGGAGTCCGGGCGCCGTTCCTGCCGCACCCGGCTGAGCCGGGAGACCGTGGTGGTCAGGCCGAAGCAGCGGTCGCGCAGGTCGCGGACCGGGCGGGGCAGGTCGGTGGTCTCCAGGTCCTCGTCGACCAGCGGGTAGTTGGCCACGAACAGGCCGTGCTGGAGGGCGAGGTACATCGCCGTCGGGGTCTTGCCGCAACGGGACGGCGCGAGCAGGACGACGTCGGCCCGGTCCAGCCCGCGCGGGCTCAGGCCGTCGTCGTGCTCGATGGCGAACTCGATCGCCGCCATCCGGTCGTTGTACCGCCGGACGTCGCCCACCCCGTGCAGCCGCCGGGCCTCGCGCAGCCCCCGGGCGCCGAGCTGCTGCTCCACCAGGCCCATGTGCATCCCGAAGAAGTCGATGATCGGCGCCCTGGTCCTCAGCAGCTCCTCGCGCACCTCGTCGACCGCGGCGGTGGTGAACACCAGCGGCGCCACCGGGCCGGCCATCACCTCGTCGAGCTGCGCGACGACCTCGCGAGCCATCTCGACGGTGGAGATGAACGGGATCAGCGTCCGCTCGAAGTGCACGTCGGGGAACTGGATGAGCAGCGCGTTGCCCATCGTCTCGGCGCTGATCCCGGTGCTGTCGGACAGGAAGAACACCGGGACGACGGCGTCCGGGTCCCGGGCAGGGTCCATGCCGGCACCTCCGGTCGTCTGCGTCGTTGCAGAGAGAGCGAGCTCGGGTGAGCATCACACGCCGGGCGCCGCTGTGGCGGATCTGCTCCGATCCGCGGAAGACCCGGGCGGCGCGCGCCGGTGCGGGTGCCCGCGCGGCACACCGTTCCCGCCTGTCACCTCACGCAACGCACCGCTCCCCACCGGCGCACGGTCAACAAGTGACGAAGCGGACCGGTTCGTCTCGTCCGCACTGCACTCGCGCAGACCACCTCCGGTTCCCTACTGTCGGTGGCAACACGGAAGCGCAGCGTCGCAGTGATGAGTGAGCGCGCTGTCCGTGCACCGCCACCGAGAGGAACTCCCGTGTCCCTGCCCCAGCGCTCCCCCGCTCCGGCTCTCCCCCGCCCGGCCGCTCCCACCCAGCACCGCTACGCCCGGCCCGCGGTGCCCGGCCCGCGCACGGCGATGCGCCCGGCGCCGACGGGCTCCCGCCTGCAGCCCGGCGCCGTGCCCGCCGGGCAGTACCCGGTGGGCATGCGACCGGCCCAGCCGGCCGTCCGCCCGCTGGCCGAGCGGCCCGCTCCGCGCGCGGTGGCCGCGTTCCTGACCGTGGCCGAGGTCGCGGCGATCATGCGCGTGTCGAAGATGACCGTGTACCGCCTCGTGCACGGCGGCGAGCTCGCTGCGGTCCGCGTCGGCCGCTCCTTCCGGGTCCCCGAGCCCGCCGTGCGCGAGTACCTGGCCGAGGCCCGCACCGACCTCGACTGAGCGGAGCGCGGTTCGCGCCCGGGCGGTCGTGGTCGGGCGTGGCATCCGCACGATCTCGTACCGCACCCTAGGCTCCCGCCGTCGGCGTCACCGGGGAACGCCGCGGGCCCGGAGGCGCACATGTCCACGACCGTCACGACAGACGACCCAGCCGGCGACGGCGGAGGGCAGCCCGCACCGACGTCGGGGCGTCGCTCCCCACTCCGGTCGGTGCTGGTCTGGTCCGCCGTGGCCGCGCTCGGCGCGGTCGCCTGGACCGTGCTGGCGCTGGCCCGCGGGGAGTCGGTCTCCGCGCTGTGGATCCTGTTCGCGGCGCTGTGTTCCTACGCCATCGCGTACCGCTTCTACTCGCGGTTCATCACCTACCGGGTGTTGCGTGCCGACGACCGCCGCGCCACCCCCGCAGAGCGGCTGCACAACGGTGTCGACTTCGACGTCACCGACCGCCGGGTGCTGTTCGGCCACCACTTCGCCGCCATCGCCGGAGCCGGGCCGCTGGTCGGGCCGGTGCTCGCCGCGCAGATGGGCTACCTGCCGGGGACCATCTGGATCGTCGTCGGCGTCATCTTCGCCGGGGCCGTCCAGGACCTGACCGTGCTGTTCTTCTCGATGCGCCGCAACGGGAAGAGCCTGGGGCAGATGGTCCGCGAGGAGATCGGCATCGTCGGCGGGATCGCAGCGCTCGTCGCCGTCTTCGCCATCATGATCATCATCCTGGCCGTCCTCGCGCTGATCGTCGTCAACGCGCTGGCCGAGTCGCCCTGGGGCGTCTTCTCGATCGCCCTGACCATCCCGATCGCCCTGTTCATGGGCATCTACCTGCGCCGGCTCCGCCCCGGCAGGGTGCTCGAAGCCACCGGCATCGGCGTCGTCGCACTGCTGCTGGCGATCATCGGTGGCGGCTGGGTCCAGGACAGCGGGCTGGCCGACGCGCTGACGCTGTCCAAGGAGTGGCTGGTCCTCGCGCTGGTCGTCTACGGGTTCGTCGCCTCGGTGCTGCCGGTCTGGCTGCTGCTCACGCCGCGCGACTACCTGTCGACGTTCATGAAGGTCGGCGTGATCCTGCTGCTGGCCGCCGGCCTGCTGATCGCCCGGCCGGTCCTGCAGGCCGACGCGGTCACCGACTTCGCCCGGGAGGGGACCGGCCCGGTCTTCGCCGGCTCGCTGTTCCCGTTCGTCTTCATCACCATCGCCTGCGGCGCGCTGTCCGGCTTCCACGCCCTCATCTCGTCGGGGACGACCCCGAAGATGGTGGCCAAGGAGAGCCAGGTCCGGCTCATCGGCTACGGCGGGATGCTGATGGAGTCCTTCGTGGCCATCAGCGCGCTGATCGCCGCGTGCGTCATCGACCAGGGCCTCTACTTCGCCATGAACAGCCCGGCCGGGGCCACCGGCGGGACGGTCGAGACCGCGGCCGCCTTCGTCAACGGGTTCGGCTTCGACACGACCGCCCAGGACCTCGCCGCCGCAGCCGCGGCCGTCCAGGAGCCCACCCTCATCTCGCGCACCGGCGGCGCCCCCACCCTGGCCGTGGGGATCTCGCGGATCTTCAGCGAGGCGTTCGGCGGCGGGCTCCAGGCGTTCTGGTACCACTTCGCGATCATGTTCGAGGCGCTGTTCATCCTCACCGCCGTCGACGCCGGGACGCGGGTCGGCCGCTTCATGCTCCAGGACTCGGTGGGCAACGTCTGGAAGAGGTTCGGCGACCTGTCCTGGCGACCCGGCAACGTCATCGCCAGCGCCGTCGTCGTCGGCCTGTGGGGCTCGGTGCTCTACATCGGGGTCACCGACCCGCTGGGCGGGGTGAACCAGCTCTTCCCCCTGTTCGGGATCGCCAACCAGCTGCTCGCCGCGATCGCGCTGACCCTGTGCACGGTGCTGCTGATCAAGCACGGCAAGCTGCGCTACGCCTGGGTCCCCGGCATCCCGCTGGCCTGGGACCTCGTCGTCACCATGACGGCGAGCTGGCAGAAGGTCTTCTCCGACACCCCGGCGATCGGGTACTTCGCGCAGGCGCAGCGCTACCGCGACGCGCAGGCCGCCGGCGAGCTGCTGGCGCCGGCGCAGGACCAGGGGCAGATGGACCAGGTCGTCTTCAACAGCACGCTCAACGGCGTCCTGCAGGCCTTCTTCGCGGTGCTGGTGCTCGTCGTCGCCGCCAACGCGGTGGTCGTCGTCGTCCGGGCGATCCGGGCCGGGGGCTCGCTGCCGACGTCCGAGGAGCCGGCCACCCCGTCGCAGCTCGTCGAGCCCTCCGGGCTGTTCGCCACGGCCGAGGAGAAGCGGGCCCTGGCCGAGCACGAGCGGCTCGTCGGCGCGGGGTCCGGTCGCGGCGGCCGACCCGCGGACGGCGGCCGGCCGTGACCGCCGGGGAGGTGCGGGGCGCCCTCCTCCGCGCCGGGCGCGGGGTGCGCTGGTACCTGCGCGCGTGGAGCGGCGAGGCGCGCTGGGACGAGTACCTGGCCGAGTGCGCCGCGCACGGGCACCCGCCGGTCAGCCGGCGGGAGTTCGAACGCCGTCGCGCCACGGCCCTGGAGCGGACCGCGGGCGGCCGCTGCTGCTGATCCCCGCCGGCGCAGGACCGCGTTCCGGTGGGTGGGGAGCCGTTCCGCCGTCCGGGAGGGGCGACTCAGCCGGCGAAGACGGCGCTCAGGGCCGCGGCAGCGTCGCGGTGGTCGCGGACCGGCCTGAACCGGCCACGCCCGGCCCGGGCGAGGTCGCGTCCCAGCTCCACGTCCACCTCCCCGGAGGTGTCCAGCAGCACGTCCAGCCGAGGCAGCCGGGCCGCGGTGAGCCGCGGGTCCGGCCCGGCGTTGTGCACGCAGTCGGAGAGCAGGAGCACGCGGGAGTCCCGTGGTGGCGCCCCGCCCAGCTGCGCCGCAGCCGTCTCCAGCGCGAAGGTCACGTTGGTCAGCCCCTGGGCCGGCACCCGGAGCAGCAAGTCCAGGACGGCGAGCGGCGCCACCTGCTGCTCCATCCGCACCAGGACCGCGGCATCGGACCAGAAGGCCACCACCGCGAGCCGGTCCCGGGCCAGCTCCCCGGCCAGCGCACCGACCGTGGCCGCGGCAGTGCGCACCCGCTCGCCCCTCATCGACCCCGACACGTCCACCACCAGCACGACCGATCGCCTCTGCCGCACCCGCTCGCGGACGACGATGTCGCCCGCCTCCGGGAACGGGTTGCCGGCGATCGCCTCCAGGGTGCGCTCCAGGTCCAGCTCGTCCGAGCCGCCGCTCCAGGCCGTGCTCGTCAGCTCCCCGACGCCCCGGCGCGAACGGCGCTCCCGCGGTGGCCTGGGCACCGAGAGCCGCCGGGCAATCTGCCGGGCGCGGGCTCGGGTGCGCTGGTCGACCGAGCTCTCCGTGGCCAGGTCGGCGAGCGGGACCAGGTCGGCCGGCTCGTCCGTCGTGCCCGACGCGGTGCCGCCCGGTCGGGACGCCCCGGTCCGGGTCCGTCGGCGGTCACCGGAGGACAGCGCCAGCCCGCCGCCACCCGGGGCCGGCTCGTACAGCGAGGGCTGCTCGGTGAGCTGTTTGGGCTTCCGGCGCAACGGCCGCATCCCCCGAGCAGCACCAGACCGGTCGCGCCGGGCGATCGGCGAGTCGCCCTCGACCGCTCTTCAACCAGGCTCGGCGGCTGCCGGCTGCAGCAGGAAGTGGTCCTCCCAGATCTCCCGGAGCACCGCCTCCGGCGTCGTCTCGACGGTCTCGTCGAGGAAGACCCGCCCGGACAGCGCCAGCAGCACGGCGTCCAGGACCACGGCGGTGTACTCCGCCGGCAGCCCGCGTGGTGGGGAGACCGACGGCTCGTCGGGCAAGGGCACGGCCCGCATCGCGGCGAGCTCGGCGGCGACGAGCGCGGTGTCGATGGCCCCGCGCACGCTGCTGCCCTGCCGAATGTCGTCCCGTTCCCGGGTCGCCCGGGTCAGCGCCACGGCGTCGGCGACCAGCCTGGGCGACTCGACGCCGGTGCGGCGGCCGACGATGCCGCGCTCGGCGTCGGCGTCCTGGTAGCCGATGGCCAGCCGGCAGAGCCGGTCGTGCACCGAGGTGGACAGCCGGGTGGTGCCGACGTTGTCGTAGGGGTTCATCGAGGCGACCACCCGGAAGCTGGGCTCCGCGGCCACCGTCCCGACCCGGGGGATGGCGATCCGCCGCTCGGCCATCGCGGTGAGCAACGTGTTGAGCGTGTCCTCCGGCGCGCGGTTGAACTCCTCGACGTACAGGAAGCCGCCGGCGCGCATCGCCTCCACCAGCGGGCCGGGCACGAAGTTGTCCGGCGAGTAGTCCTCGCGCAGCACCCGCGCCGGGTCGTGGTGCCCGACGAGCCGGGTGGGCGTCAGGTCGGCGTTGCCCTCGACGAACACCAGCGGGATGCCCCACTCAGCGGTGATCGACCGCAGCAACGTGGACTTCGACGTCCCCGGCGGCCCTTCCAGCAGGACGTCCCGGCCGGCGGCGACCGCGGCCAGCAGCAGGTCCAGTTCCCGGGCCCGGCCCACCAGGTGGCGGGCCACCCGGCTGCGAACAGCCCGGACCGAGGCGCCGTCGTCGCCGGTGACCCGGCCGCCGGTCACCCCGGGATCGACGTGCTCGTGCGTGTCCAGGGCGTGCTCCTCGCTCCGCCGCAGCGGGGACGGCGACCGTTCGGCCGCCGTCCCCGCCCCGGTCACTTGGCGGTGTATCCGGCGTCGACCGGGAGGGTCACGCCGGTGATGTACCGCGCCTCGTCGGAGACGAGGAACAGGATCGCGTTGGAGATGTCGACCGGCTCCACCCACGGGATCGGCAGGGCGTTGGTCGAGGCGAAGATCGGCGCGGCCTTCTCCCGGCTGGGTGCCGGGTCGTCGGGCGCGAACAACCCCCACGTCTTCTGGTTCTGGATCATCACCGTGTCCACCCCCGTGGGGTGGACCGTGTTGACCCGGATGGAGTGCTGGGCGAACTCGTTGGCCAGGGTCCGCATGATCCCCACGACGCCGTGCTTGGCCGCGGTGTAGTGGATCGTGTTCGGCGTCCCCTTGAGCCCGGCGGTCGAGCTGGTCAGCACGATCGCCCCGCCCCGCCCGCCCTCGATGAGGTGCGGCAGGGCCACCTTGCAGGTGTTCCAGACCCCGGTGAGGTTGACGTCGATCATCTCCCGCCAGGCGTCGTCGGTGAGCTCCAGCGCCGGCTCGATCTCGAACACCCCGGCGTTGCCCAGCACGATGTCCAGGCGGCCGAGCTGGGCCACCCCGTCGTCGACCGCCGCCCGCAGCGCCGCGGTGTCCCGGACGTCGGCCTTCGTGGCGACGATCCGCCGGTCCAGCGCCTCGACCTGCCGCACGGTCTCGGCCAGGTCCTCGTCGGTGGCCGGCGGGTACATCTGGATCGACTCCACCGGGCCGGCGATGTCGACCGCGATGATGTCCGCGCCCTCCTGCGCCAGCCGCACGGCGTGGCTGCGCCCCTGGCTGCGCGCCGCACCGGTGATGAAGGCGACCTTGCCCTCGACCCGCCCGCTCACTTGGCGAGGATCCCGGCGTCGACGGGCAGGGTGACGCCGGTGACGTAGCGGCCGTCGTCGGAGACCAGGAACAGGATGGCGTTGGAGATGTCGACCGCCTCGATCATCTCCACCGGCAGCAGGTTGGAGATCGCGCCGGCCATCGAGGGGTCCTCGGCCAGGAACTTCTCCATCACCGGGTTGACGACCATCGGGGTGTTCACCCCGGTCGGGTGCACGGTGTTCACCCGGATCCGGTGCTGCGCCAGGGTGGTGGCGAAGGTCCGCATCAGCCCGACCACCCCGTGCTTGGCCGCGGTGTACCCCTGGCCGCCGGCGCTGTCCCCGCCGATCCCCTTGAGCCCGGCGGTCGAGCTGGTCAGCACGATCGCACCGCCGTCACCCTGCTCGATCAGCACGGGCGCGGCAGCCCGGACGGTGTTCCAGACCCCGGTGAGGTTGACGTCGATGACGTCCTGCCACGCCTGCGGGGTGTCGGCCCCCTCGCCCATCGGGGCGATGCCCGCGTTGGCCAGCACGATGTCCAGCCGCCCCAGCTGGGCGACCCCCTCGCGCACCGCCGTCTCCATCGCCGTTCGGTCCCGGACGTCGGCCTGGCTGGCGATGATCCGCCGGTCGAGGGCCTCCACCTCCTTGACCGTCTGCTGCAGGTCCTCTGGCGTCGCCAGGTCGTAGGCGACCGAGTCGATCTGCTGGCAGAGGTCGACGGCGATGATGTCCGCGCCCTCCTGCGCCAGCCGCACCGCGTGGCTGCGACCCTGACCGCGTGCCGCGCCGGTGATGAACGCGACCTTGCCGTCGAGCTTTCCCATTCGTCCTTCTCCTCAGACGTCGTCGTCAGCGGATCCGGTCTCTCGCCTCGCGGCGGGGGATCGATCCCCGGCGCCCTGGTCGGGCACCGAGTTCAGGGGTGCGGCCGTCGTCCGACCGCCGCACGTCCGGCCCAGCTGTGCCGGTGGCCCGGGGCGACTGGCCGTGGGCGCGCCCACGGCAAGCTCCTCGTGTCGACCACGGCGCCCCCGGGTGATCTGGGTCACGGACGAGACGTCGCCGACGTTAGTGGCACTCGGTGCCGAAAGGCAATGGCCGACGGGGCGCGGGGTCCCTCCGGCCCGGCCACGGACCCGGACCACCCCGTCAGCGGCCGGCCGGTTCCGCGGGCAGCAGGAGGCGGAGCATGCCGAGGAGCGCGTCGGCGAGCTCGGTCTCCGGATGGGCGATCCAGTGCGCGTGGGCGGCGACCGTCGCGGCGACCACCGCGTGCCCCAGGGCCTCCGCGTAGTAGGGGTCCGCGCACGGGCGCGTCCGGGCGTGGTCGGCCACTGCCCGGCACCACCGGGACAGCACCACCGAGGTGTGTGCGGCGAGCGCGGGGACGCCGAGGATCAGCTGGGCGCGCTGCAGTGCCCACTCGCGGTCCTCCGGTGGGTGGTGCAGGGCGGCGAGGACGGCGCGGGTCACCACCGCCGGGCGGGGCTCGCCGGGATGCGCGGCGGCGAGCCCCTGGCGGAGCCGGGCCAGCTCGGCCGGGGACTCGACGAAGAGCACGTCGGCCTTGCTCTCGAAATAGCGGAAGAAGGTGCGCCGACCGATCCCGGCGGCCCGCGCGATGTCGTCGATGCTGGTTCCCTCGAACCCCGCTGTGACGAACAACCGCTGCGCGACGGCAGCCAGCTCGTGGGGGGTGGTTACCGCGGGTCGCCCGGTCGCTCCGGCCGGATGTGCAGCTCGATCCCCCACATCCACCAGTCTGCTCCGCCGGCGGGTCATCCACCGCCGGCGCCCGCGACTCCGGGCCGGCGGCGCACCCGGTCGCTGTGGGCACGGTCGACCGGTCGGTCGGCTGCCCGGCAGACCACCGCGAGGGCCGCCAGGCCGGCGACGACCCACCAGGGGTGGGCCACCAACGTCTCCTCCGCACCGGCCAGCGGATCGGCCGACCAGCCCAGCCGGTCCAGCGCCCAGGTCGTCGCGGCGACCAGGGCGACCAACGCCCCCACGGTGCGGACCTGCGGGTACCACCGGGTGCGGGAGAGCAGGTACAGCGAGGGGAACACCAGGGCGACGGTGAGCAGCTGGGCCAGCTCGACACCCACGTTGAAGGCCAGCAGCGCGGGGACCGAGGTGGCGCCGGCCAGGCCCAGGTCGGTGAGGATGCCGGCGAACGCGAGCCCGTGCACCAGGCCGAAGCCCCCGGCCACGAGCACCTCACCGCGGCGGGCCAGCGGGCGCAGGGCGTGCACCGCGGCGACGCCGACCGACACCGCGATCAGCACCTCGACCGGCGCGCTGGGCGCGGCCACCCAGCCCAGCGCGGAGGCGAGCAGGGTCAATGAGTGCCCCACGGTGAAGGCGGTGACCACCGCCAGCACCGCGCCGAGGGTGGGGCGTACGCCGTCCCGCCGGCGCCACCGGCCGCCGACCGCCACCACCGGGGCGATCAGCAGCAGGGTGAGCAGGAACAGCAGGTGGTCCGCGCCCGCCAGCACGTGGTGCAGGCCGTAGCCGACCATGTCGGCCAGCCCGGTGGCGGCCGCGTCGCCGACCACGAGGGTGTCGTCGGTGGCGGTGAGCACGCCGGCGGTGGAGATGTCCCCGGCGGCGTCGGTCAGCACGACCACAGCCTCGTGCGAGGTGTCGGTCGCGATGACCCCGTCGTAGGCCAGCGTGAACGACGACGGGTCCGCTCCCCCGGTGTCGAGCACCACGTCGACGCGGTAGGAGTCGATGCCCTCGACCGTCTCGCGCACCACCGGCGACCAGGTCTCGGCCCAGACGCTGCCGTCGCGGCCGGTGACGGACAGGTGGTCGGCCAGGTACTCGGTCACCGCCACGTCGGTGGCCGCCTCGCCGAGCACCGCGTCGAGGGTGTCGGCGGCGACGGAGACGGTGGCCTCGACCTGCTCCTCCCCCACCCGCACCGCCAGGGTGCTGCTGGTCAGGCTGTGCGCCTGGGCCGTGCCGGCGGTGAGCAGCAGCAGCCCCCCGGCCGCGACACCGCTCAGGGCGGTGGCGGCCATGACTCGGGAGAGCGGGGCACGAAGGGCGCGCGTCGTCATGGCGTCGACCGTGACCGGTCCGGCTGTGCCCGCGCTGAGGACGCCGTGTGGGGCGTCCAGGAGCCACCCAGGGACCGCACAGGTGGCGCACGTGGCACACAGAGCCGCGCCGTCCAGCGTGGTCCCCACACCCCGCGTCGTCCCCCTGACGACCGCGACCGACAGGAGCTCCCGTGAAGATCCGCAAGGCCGTGGCCGCCCTGGCCCTCTCCGCCACCCTCTCCCTCGCCGCCTGCGGTACGTCCGCCACCGAACTCGCGGCCAGTTCCGGCGACACGTCGACGTCCACCTCGGCGGCCGAGTTCGGCGGTGGCGGGATGCCCGGCGGCGGGCAGGGCGGCCCCGGCGGTTCGGTCGACGTCTCGTCGGTGACGACGGAGGAGGAGCTGGTCGCACTGGTCCAGGACGCCTACGGCGACCCGAGCCTGGACCTGCACCGCGGTCACCAGCCGGTGGAGGACGTCCTGGACGAGGTGCTCGGCATCAGCCACGAGGAGCTGCACGTCCGGATGGACAGCGGGCAGGGCCTGGCCGCGGTGGCCGAGGACCTGGGCGTCGACCCGCAGGAGCTCATCGACGGCATGGTCGCGAAGTACGCCGTCGCCATCGACACCCTGCTGGCCGACGGCACGATCACCCAGGAAGAGGCCGACCAGTACCTCGCCGACCTCCAGACCGCGTTCGAGTTCCGGGTCACCTGGGACGGCGAGGAGGCGACCCCGACCTACGCCGGCCTGGGCGCCTGAGTTCGCCCGGCGGCTCCCGCAGGCTCCGGGCAGGTGCGCCGGATGTTCGTCCAGCCGGTCCAGCCGCGCTGCTCGAGCAGCCGGAACAGCCGGGGCGCGCAGGGGAAGTGCTCGACGAACGCCGCGTCGAGCAACGCCACCAGGTCGTCGCTGACGGGCTGCCCCGCCTCGTCCTCGCCGGCCTCGTCGGCCTGGGCGACCGCCGCCTCGATGAAGGCGACCACCCGGTCGGCGAGCGCGGGCAGCCGCGGGTCGTCGGCCGTGCAGTCGGCGAGCTCCCCGACGTCGAGGTAGAGCCGGCGCAGCGTCGGGTGCTCGATCTGCCCGTGCTTCACCGCCATCATGACCGGCACCTGTTCGGGCACCTGGGCCGCGATGAGGATCCAGCTGTCCCGCTCGATCTCGATCAGCCGCTCCGGGAAGCCGAGCTCACGCATCCGGTCGAGGTAGGCGACCGCCACCGGTGGCAGCACCAGGTTCTCCCCCGCCGCGAGCTGGGCGATCCGCTCCCGGTGCCGCTGGCGGTCGCGGATCTCGGCGCGCAGGCGGCGGTCGACCTCATCGACCGCCGCCGCGAACTCGGCCTCGCCTGCCGCCAGCAGCTCCCGGACCCGGGCCAGCGGGACGCCGGCCTCGGCCAGGGTGCGGATCCGGATGAGCTCCACGACGGCTGCGGCGTCGTAGCGCCGGTAGCCGGAGGAGTCCCGCTGGGGTTCGGGCAGCAGGCCCGTGGCGTGGTAGTGCCGCACGGCACGCACCGTCACGCCCGCGTAGGACGCCAGCTGGCTGATGGTCAACACGCAGCCGTTCCCCTCTCCCGCCGTCGTCAGGTGATCTTCCTGCGGTAGGTCGTCATCGCCAGGGCGTAGGCGACGAGCAGCAGCCCGACGCACCAGGCGACGGCGGTCCAGCCGTCGTCGCCGACCGGCTGCTCCGCGTACAGGTTCCGCAGCGAGTCCACGATCGGGGTGACCGGCTGGTGCTCGGCGAACCAGCGGACCGGGCCGGGCATCCCCTCGGTCGGGACGAACGCCGAGCTGATGAAGGGCAGGAAGATCAGCGGGTAGGAGAACCCGCTGACTCCGTCGACCGATGTGGCGGTGAGGCCCGGGACGACCGCCAGCCAGGTGAGCGCCAGGGTGAACAGCACCAGGATCCCCGCGACGGCGAGCCAGGCGAGCACGCCGGCGCCGGAGCGGAAGCCCATCGCGACGGCGACGAGCAGGACGAGCACCAGTGAGACCAGGTTGGCGACGACCGAGGTCAGCACGTGACCCCACAGCACCGCCGAGCGGGCGATCGGCATCGACTGGAACCGCTCGAAGATCCCACTCGAGACGTCGGTGAACAGGCGGAAGGCGGTGTAGGCGGTCCCGGAGGCGATGGTGATGAGCAGGATCCCGGGCAGCAGGTAGTCGACGTACGCCACACCGCCGGTGTCGATCGCGCTGCCGAAGACGTAGACGAACAGCAGCAGCATCGCGATCGGTGTGAGTGCGGTGGTGATGATCGTGTCCGGGCTGCGGAGCACGTGCCGCAGCGACCGCTTCAGCAGGGTCGTGGTGTCGCGGACGGCGTAGGTGGTGCTCATCGGTCCGTCCCCTGCTGGCCGGAGCCGACGATCGCCAGGAAGACGTCCTCCAGGGACGGCAGCTTCTCCACGTACTCGACCGTGGCCGGTGGGAGCAGCTGCCGGAGCTCGACGAGGCTGCCCTCGGCGATGATCCGCCCCTGGTGCAGGACGGCGATCCGGTCGGCGAGGTGCTCGGCCTCGTCGAGCTGCTGCGTGGTGAGCAGCACGGTGGTGCCCTGGCGCACCAGCTCCCGCACCGTCTGCCAGACCTCCAGGCGCGACTGCGGGTCGAGCCCCGTCGTCGGCTCGTCGAGGAAGAGCACGGGCGGGTCGCCGATCAGGCTCATGGCGATGTCGAGGCGACGGCGCATGCCGCCGGAGTACGTCGCCACCCGGCGGCCGGCGGCCGCCACGAGGTCGAAGCGCGCGAGCAGGTCGTCGGCGATCCGGCCGGCGTGCTCGAGGTGCCGCAGCTGGGCGACGAGCTCGAGGTTCTCCCGGCCGGTGAGGACCTCGTCGACGGCGGCGAACTGCCCGGTGAGGCTGATCGACCGGCGGACCTCCAGGGGCTGGGTGGTGACGTCGTGCCCGTGGACGACGGCGGTCCCGCCGTCGGGCCGCAGCAGCGTGGACAGGATCCGCACGACCGTGGTCTTCCCCGCGCCGTTGGCGCCCAGCAGGGCGAGGACCGTGCCTGCCGGGACGGTCAGGTCGACGCCGCCGAGCACCGTGCGGTCGCCGTAGGACTTGGTCAGCCCGGCGATCTCGATGGCTGTTGTGGTGGTCATGGCGGGAGCGTCCAGCCCTGACCCTGCGTCAAGGTCAAGCCCACTCTGGGCAGGCGGTGCCGGGCTGGCGGCCCTACGGTGGCGAGCGCTGTGCTGGCACGCTGACGGGGAGAAGCCGATGACCGCATCCGAGGCCCGGGAACCGGCTGACCCCGGCACGACCGGCATCGACGTGGCGCGTGACGACGGTGGTGGGCTGACCGGTGCCGTGGTGGTCGTGGCGCTGGTCTCGGCGATCTCCGGCCTGCTCTACGGCTACGACACGGGGATCATCTCCGGGGCCCTGCTGCAGATCAGCGACGAGTTCGGCATCGGGAACGGCTGGGAGCAGGTCATCGCGGCCTCGATCCTGGCCGGCGCGGTGGTCGGGGCTCTGGTGTGCAGCTGGCTGAGCCAGCGACTCGGCCGGCGGACCACGCTGCTGATCGTCGCCGCGGTGTTCGTCATCGGCTCACTGGCTGCCTCGCTGGCACCGAACCCGGTGACCCTGTCGCTGGCGCGGGTCGTGCTCGGCTTCGCCGTCGGTGGTGCCACGCAGACCGCTCCCGTGTACGTCGCAGAGCTGGCCCCGTCGAGGTACCGCGGCCGCCTGGTGCTCTTCTTCCAGATCGCCATCGGCGTCGGCATCCTCACCGCCACGATCATCGGCGCGACCGAGAGCGTCGACTGGCGGCTGGCCATCGGCGCGGCCACGGTGCCCAGCGCGCTGATGCTCGGGCTCATGCTGCGCCTGCCCGACAGCCCGCGCTGGCTGGTCAAGGCCGGCCGGGGTGACCAGGCACGGGAGGCACTCCAGCGGGTGCGCCCGCGCGGCACCGACGTCTCGGGTGAGCTGCACGACATCGAGGAACTGGTCGAGGCCGAGCGCACGGCGAGCACCAGCGGCTGGCGGGGACTGCGCGAGGGCTGGGTCCGACCGGCGCTGATCGTCGGGTGCGGCCTGGCGGTCTTCACCCAGCTGTCCGGCATCGAGATGATCGTCTACTACTCCCCGACGATCCTGACCGACAACGGCTTCTCCGACACCGCGGCGCTGCGGGTGTCGGTCGCCCTGGGCGCGACGTACCTGATCACGCAGCTGATCGGGCTGGCGGTCATCGACCGCGTCGGCCGGCGGCGGCTGACCCTGATCACCCTGCCGGGCGCGGCGCTCTCGCTCATCGTGCTGGGCACCTTCTTCGTCACCGGCAACGACGGCGAGGCCCAGGTGCCCTACATCATCGCCACGCTGATCGCGTTCATGGCCTTCACCGCCGGCGGCATCCAGCTCATGGGCTGGCTCACCGGCTCGGAGATCTACCCGCTGGCCACCCGGGAGGCCGGTGCCGCCGCACAGTCGGCGTCCCTGTGGGGCACGAACCTGCTCATCACCCTGACCCTCCTGAGCCTCATCGAGACGATCGGCACCGGTCAGACCTTCTGGCTGTACGCCGCGTTCAACATCGCCGGGTTCGTCTTCCTCTACCAGCGCATGCCCGAGCTCACCGGTCGCAGCCTGGAGCAGATCGAGAACCGGCTCGCCGCAGGGCGCTTCCGGCCCGCCGACTTCGCCGGGCGCCGGTGACTGCGGGCCGCCCGCGCCGACCCACCCCCGGGTAGCGTCGGGCGACCCCATCGCACCGTGCGCAGCCGGCCCGCCGGGCCAGGAGGGCGGGACCCGCCGATGTCCGACGCAGGCCGACCGGTCCGGCACCCGGAGTGGGCGACCGGAGAGCTCCACCTGGCCGGCTACCTCGACCGGATCGGGCACCCGGGTGCGGTCGCGGCGACCGGCGCCACCCTGCACGCCCTGCACCGCGCGCACGTGGCCACCGTCCCCTTCGAGAACGTCGACGTGGTCCTGGGCCGCCCGGTCGCGGTCGACCTCGACGGGGTCCAGGCGAAGCTGGTGGACCGTCGCCGGGGCGGGTACTGCTACGAGCACGCCACCCTCTTCGCCGCCGTGCTGGAGGAGGCCGGCTTCCGCGTGCAGCGGCTGCTGGCGCGCGTCGGCGGGGACCGGGTCCGCCCGCGGCCCCGCACCCACATGGCGCTGCACGTCCGGGGCGAGGACGGGGAGTGGCTGGCCGACGTCGGGTTCGGCAACGCCCTGCTCGACCCGCTCCCCTGGGGGGACACCGGCTGGCACCGGCAGGGCGAGTGGCGGTACCGGATGACCGGTGGGCAGGAGGGCTCCTGGCTGGTCGAACAGCAGACCGGGGACCGGGTCACCCCCCTCTACGGTCTGGTCGACGAGCCGGTGCACGCCTCGGACGTCCTGATGGCCAACCACTTCACCGCGACCCACCCGTCGTCCCCCTTCGTCGGGCGCCTGGTGGCCATCCGCAAGGACGACGACTCGTTCGTCCGGCTGCGCGGGACGACCCGGCGGGTGGAGTGGCCCGACGGCAGCGCCGAGGAAGAGCGGCTGGCACCGGCGCAGGCGGTGGCGGTGCTGCAGGAGGAGATCGGCGTGCCCCTGTCGGACGCGGACACCCGGGCGCTGGAGGCGGCGCTGACCCCCTGAGCCGGTGCGCGCCGACCGTCAGCGACGTCCCGCCCGGACGATCGGCACGCCCATCCACCCCAGCCGGGACACGACCTCGTCGTCGGCGGGTGCGTCGGTGACGACGCCGGCCACGGCGGCCAGCGGCAGCACGGCGAACCGGGACGCTGCCCCGATCTTCTCCGTGCTGGCCAGCACGTAGGTGTCCGCGGCCCGCCGGGACAGTGCACGCTTCATCGCGGCCTCGTCGGCGTCGCCGGTGGTCAGACCGCTCTCCGGGTGCACGCCGGTGACCCCCAGCAGGAACAGGTCGGCGTTGACCGCCTCGGCCGCCTCCACCGCAGCTGCGCCGGAGGCCACGGCCGAGTGCTTGAACAAGCGGCCGCCCAGCACGTACACCTCGACGGTGGGGTGGTCGACCAGCGCGGCGGCGACGGTCGGGCTGTGCGTGACGACGGTCGCGGTCAGGTCCGGCGGGAGCTGGTGGACGACGGCGAGCGCCGTGGTCCCGCCGTCCAGGATGACGGTGCTCCCCGGCTCGATCAGCGCCGCGGCCGCCGCGGCGACCCGGGCCTTGCTGTCCACCGCCACGGCCTGTCGGGTCGCGTAGTCCGCCACCGCCGGCGATGCAGGGACGGCTCCGCCGTACACGCGCTGGCAGAGGCCTGCGGCGGCCAGCTCCCGCAGGTCACGGCGCACGCTGTCCTCACTCAGACCGAGCTCGACCGCGCGGTCCTTGGCGACGATCCGGCCGTCGCGCGCGAGCCGCCCGAGCAGGAGGTCCCGCCGTTCAGGGACCAGCACGCCCACCACCCCCGTCTGCACGTTGCTTCACGTTGTTGCACGTTTCTGCATAGGGTAGCGCCATGCCGCCGACTCGACGACCGATGCTCGTCCTCCTCGCCGCCCCCTACCGCTCCGGCACCGGTGCCGAACCCACCCCCGTGGCCGCCGACCTGGCCCGGCTCGCCGACCGGGCCGTCGCTTGAGCACGCCGACCGCACCCGTGCCGGGGGTCGACCTGCCCGACGCCCGCGGCCGGACGGGGCTGGACCGGGCGGGGCGGGAGCTCACCGGCAACCCCGACGTCCGGGTCACCGACGTCGAGGTGCTGGCCGCGGCCTGGCACGTGCTGCGCCGCACGACCCTGGAGGTCCGCGGGCGGGACGGGAGCGTGCGGACGCAGCAGCGCGAGACCTACGACCGCGGCAACGGCGCGACCGTCCTGCTCTACGACCTGGACCGCGGGACGGTGCTCCTCGGACGGCAGTTCCGGTACCCCGTGTACGTCAACGGGCACCCCGACGGGATGCTGCTGGAGACCGCCGCCGGCCTGCTGGACGACGACGACCCCGCCACCGCGATCCGCCGGGAGGCGGCCGAGGAGCTCGGTGTCGTCATCGGTGACCTGGAGCCGGTGTTCGAGGTCTACATGAGCCCGGGGTCGGTCACCGAGCGGCTGCACTTCTACGCGGCGCCCTACTCCCCCGACAGCCGGGCCGGCCGCGGCGGAGGGCTCGTGCACGAGGGTGAGGACATCGAGGTCTGCGAGCTGGACTTCCACGACGCGCTCGCGCGGACCGCCGACGGCCGGATCGCCGACGCGAAGACGATCATGCTGCTCCAGTGGGCGGCGCTGTCCGGCCCGTTCGCATCTCGGGAGCCGCGGTCGCCCACCTGACCGCCATCGGCCGCGGCGACCGGCGCACGACGGCGGCAAGCCGGCCGGCGTGGTGCTGGAGGCGAGCGACATGACGGAGGACCAGATGCTCGCCGTCGCCGCCGAGGTCGGGTTCTCCGAGACCGCCCTCCTGTTCCCGGGCGCGGAGCGGGTCCGCGCGCGGTACGTCAGCCCGCTCGCGGAGGTGTGCTCCTGCGGCCACGCCGCGATCGCTGCCGCGATCGCCGCACGTCAGGAAACACCGGGACCCGTGGCGGTGTTCTCCGTGCGTCGTTGACGTTCGAGGGAAAGAGGCACACACCGTGACCACCGAGACAGCGATCCTCGCCGGCGGCTGCTTCTGGGGCGCCCAGGAGCTGCTGCGCAAGCGCCCGGGGGTGCTCTCCACCCGCGTCGGCTACTCGGGCGGTGACACCCCGAACGCCACGTACCGCAACCACGGTGACCACGCCGAGGCGGTCGAGATCGTCTTCGACCCCGACCAGATCTCGTTCCGGGAGCTGCTGGAGTTCTTCTTCCAGATCCACGACCCGTCGACGAAGGACCGGCAGGGCAACGACATCGGTCGCAGCTACCGGTCGGCGATCTTCTACACCAGCGACGAGCAGCAGCGCGTCGCGCTCGACACCATCGCCGACGTCGACGCCTCGGGCATCTGGCCCGGGAAGGTCGTCACCGAGGTCGAGCCCGCCGGCCCGTTCTGGGAGGCCGAGGAAGAGCACCAGGACTACCTGCAGAAGATCCCCTTCGGGTACACCTGCCACTACGTGCGCCCCGACTGGGTGCTCCCGCGCCGCGAGGCACAGACCGCCTGAGGACAGGCGGGCCCGCATGGTCCGCGCGAGGGGTGGACGGCCGGCCCGGTCGGCCACCCCTCGCTGCCTCCGCCCGGCGTCAGCGCCCCTGGCCGCCCGACGCAGCCGCCCGTGGCCGGACCCCGTCGCGGGCGGTGCGGTGAGGGTGCGCAGGGCAGCTCCCAGCCTGGCGACGTCGGCCACCGGAGTGGCCGAGCTGCAGCTCACGCGAACCGCGCCGGGCAGCCGGACGGCGCGGTTCGCGCGGGCGTCATCGTGGGACTGCCGCACCTTGGCGGCGCCGAGCCGACCGCCCCGAGCCCGCTCGTCAGCCGGCTGCCGGAACGGGCGGGACGGACGTGGTGCGGCAGCTCAGCCGGCCGTCGCGCGGGCGGCCTCGGCGATCAGGTCGGCGACCGCGCCGGGCCGGGACACGGCGACGGCGTGGGAGGCGTCGACCTCGACGACCGTGGACCGCGCGCGCTGGGCCATGAAGACCTGCGCTTCCGCCGGCACCGCGAGGTCCTGCTGCGTGACCAGGGTCCAGGACGGGATCGTCCGCCAGGCCGCCGCCGTCGCCTTCTCCTCCAGCGCCTCGCTGGTGATGGGCCGCTGCGTCGCGATCATCAGCTCGACGACCTCCGGGGGGACGTCGGCGGCGAACACCTGACGGAACTTGTCCGGCTGGATGTACAGGTCGGTCACCGTGCCGCCGCGCCCGTCGGGGACGGGAACGGGGTCCAGCGCGGACCCCAGTTCGTTGCCGGGGAACCTCCCGGCCAGCTCGCCGGTGCTCTCCCCCTCCTCCAGCAGGAAGCTGCCCACGTAGACGAGCGCCCGGACACCGGGGTGCCCGTCCGCCGCCACGCTCATCACCGAGCCGCCGTACGAGTGGCCGGCCAGCACGATCGGGCCGCGCACCTGGTCCAGGATGCTGCGCAGCTGGTCGGCGTCGTCGCGCAGGCCCCGGAGCGGGTTCGCCGCGGCGATGACCGGGTGGCCGTCGCTCCTGAGCTGCTCGATCACCCCGTTCCAGCTCGCCGATTCGGCGAAGGCGCCGTGCACGAGCACCACGGTGGGCTTCTCCTGAGCCGGCGGGCGCTCGTCGGTGGTGATGGTCATCGTCGTTCCTCTCGATCCGCAGCGACCGGGACGACCGGACTGGCCGCGTCAGCGCTGGTGGACCGACCGTAGGAAGCGGTGCCCCCTCCTCGCGTACGTCAGATGACCGTCGCGCCGACGTCGATCGGGCCGTTCAGGGACCGATCGCGCCCCGCAGCGCGACGCGGGAGGTGATCCCCAGCTTCGGGAAGACCCGGTGCAGGTGCGTGCCCACCGTCCGGTGCGAGAGGTACAGCCGCGCGCCGATCTCCCGGTTGGTCAGGCCCTCCGCGGCCAGCTGCGCGATCAGCAGTTCCTGCGGGCTCAGCTGCTCGCGCGCCTCCGGGATGCGCGGCCTGCTCTGCTCCCCGGCGGCGCGCAGCTCCTGCCGCGCCCGGTCGCCCCACGCCGCGGCGCCCAGGGCGTCGAAGGTGTCCCGCGCGGCCCGCAGCGGGGCACGGGACTCCGCCGCCCGCCGGCACCGCCGCAGCCAGGCCCCGTGGGCCAGCTGCAGCCGGGCACGGGCGAAGGGCCAGGCGCCCAGGTCGGCCGCCAGAGCGGCCGCGAAGAGCTCCTCGGCCTCGTCCTCGGGGGCCAGGAGCGCTCGGCCGTAGCGCAGCCCGATGTGCAGCACCGGCGACGGCGTCCGCGCCGCGATCGCCTCGAGGTCCGCCACGATCGGCTCGACCTCGGCCCGGTGCCCGCTGTGGACGGCGGCCTCCACCAGGTCGCCGATCGCGAAGCTGCGCACCACGGGGTGGTGGGCAGGGTCGGCGGGGTCGGAGAGACGGACGAGCTGGTCCCAGGCCGCCCGGTGCAGGCCCAGGTTGAGCGCGACCATGCCCCGAGCCAATTGCACCCCCGCCAGGAGCGCGCTCGAGTCGACCTGCAGGCCCAGCCGGGCCGCATCGGCGAGACGTTCCTCGACGTCCTCGGCGCCCCTCAGCGCGGCGACCGCCGACTGGACCACCAGGGAGATGCCCCCCATGAGCGGCTGCGCGGAGTCGGCGGCGAGCCGGACGGCCTCGTCGGCAGCCGTGGCGGCCAGGTCGAACCGCCCGACGTTGAGCGCGCTCCACGCCTGCACGGCCAGAGCCCGACCCAGGAGTCCGAGCCGACCGTCGGCCCGCAGGCCGGTCAGCGCCGACGTCAGGAACTCGACGGCGAGCGGGAAGTCACCCACGACGCTCGCCGCGAAGCCGGCGGCCTGGGCCCGCGCCGGGGCGAGCGGACCGTCGGACACGGCGCGCAACCGTTCGTGGAGCATCGCCCCGCGTTCGAACGGGGCCACGTAGGAGAGCACTTCCACCACGAGCACGTCGTCGGGGTCGACGGCGCGGTCGACGACCCCCAGGAGGCGGGCGCGCGCCTCGGCGCCGGGATCGGCCCACCAGCACCGCAGCGACGCGGCCTGGAGGAATCTGAGCGCCTGGTCGGTCCGGCCGTCGGCGGCGGCCGCGGCCGCGACCTCGGTCAGCATCCGGGTGCCCGCACGGACGTCGTGGATGCCCTCCGCGAACCCCTCCCGGATCACCGTCATGCGAGCCCGCTCGCGGGCCGGGACGTCGAGGACCGCGGTCTCGCGCAGGAGGCGGTCGACGACGTCGGGCCGTCCCCACTCGAAGGCCAGCTCGGCCGCGCGCAGGTAGCGCCGCGCCCGCTCCGCCGGGTCGGCGGTCAGTCGGGCGGCCCGCTCGATCGCCGCCTGTGCCGCCGCCACGCCACCTCGGCGCTGGGCGCGGGCCGCGGCGTCCTCCAGTTGGGCGGCGATCGCGTCGTCCGGCGCATCGGCAGCCGCGGCCCGGTGCCAGATCTGCCGGTCGGTGCCGCGCAGCGTCCCAGCCAGCGCGATGTGCGCGCGCTGCCGCTGGGCCAGGGTGGCCCGCTGCCGGATCGCGTGGCGGACCAGCGGATGACGGAAGGCCAGCGTCCCGCCGTCGGCGGCGACCAGCCCGACCTCGACGGCCGAGGTCAGTGCCTCCGCGGTGACCTCCTCGCCGCGGAGTGCGGACGCCGCGGCGAGGGCCTCCCCCAGGTCGCCCTCGTCGTCCAGCGCTGCGACGAGCAGCAGGTCCCGGGTCCCGTCGGGCAGCCCGGGGAGCCGCGCCGCGAACGCGTGCTCCAGTCGCGCGGTCAGCGTCAGGGGCGCCCGGTCGTCCCCCGTGCCCTCGAGGGGCAGCTCCGCCAGCGCGAGCGGGTTCCCCGCGGCCACGGACAGCAGGCGCCGGCGGTCGACCGGATCGAGCTGCGCCGCCCGGCGCGCCAGCACGGCCTCGGCGGAGCGACGGTCCAGGCGCTCCAGGTGGTGTTCGTCCAGCGCCGGACCGGAGAGGACGGACGGGAAGCCGTCGCGCTGGGCCGCCACCAGCACCACCGCCTCGGACTCCAGTCGCCGCGCGACGAAACCGAGGACCTCGGCGCTGGGCCGGTCGAGCCAGTGCGCGTCGTCGATCACCAGCACGAGGGGCTGGTCCGCGGCGCTGTCGCTGATCAACGTCAGGGCCGCCAGACCGATCAGGAAGAGCTCCGGTGCAGCGTCGTCGGTCATGCCGAACGCAGACTTCAGCGCGCGCCGCTGCGGGGCGGGCAATGCGGGGAGGCGACCGAGCAGCGGCCGGACCAGCTGGTGGAGGCCGGCGAACGGGAGGTTCATCTCGGACTCCACGCCGGTCGTGCTCAGCAGCCGCAGCCCGCGTTCGGCCGCGGCCTCGCACACGTGGTGGAGGAGGGCGGACTTGCCGATACCGGGCTCGCCGCGGACGAGGACGGCGGCGCCGCGGTGGTGCACATCGAGGAGCAGTCGATCCAGCGCGTCGATCTCCGCGTCCCGGCCCACCAGGCCGGCTGTCGTCGTGTCCGCACCCATCAGCGCCACCACCGTCCGGCTGCCGCGCGCTCCCTCGACGACGGCAAGCTAGTGGGCGCGGGCGAACCAGGTAAAGGTCCGATACGAGGTCTCTGCTTCCCATGTGGCCGGGCGCTCGCGGCCGCCCGTCCGGCGGGTCACCGCCTCGTCCCGTCCTGCCCGCCCGGGTCGCGCCGTCGCGCGGCCCGAACACGGGCGGCCGAGACGAGGCGGTCGTCGCAGCCGCGGAACTGCCGTCGCTCCGCGGCCAGCTGGCGGATGGCGACGAGCGAGGCCGGCTCCCTGCTCTGCGGTGTGGTGGACGGGGCGTCCTGGTCCGGAGTCATGCCGGAATGCTCGCCGCGGGCCGAGCCACGCACATCCGTCAGATGACCGGTGGTCGACCTCATCCGGCACTCGGAGCGCGGCCGGCCCCAGCGCACGCCGACGACGGCGTGGCCGCGGTCGTCACGGCGCGATGACGAGCTCCGCGATGGAGTCGCCGTCCATCGCGAAGCGGTAGCGCAGGTCGACGACGCCACCGGGGAAGTCCCCCTCCAGGTGCTTGGTGGCGACCCAGTGCGCGTCGTCGGAGCGCTCCGCGGCGATGAGGGTGCTGGTGTACCTGAACTCGGCCCCGGCCTTGGTCAGGAAGCGCCGGACCTCCTCGGTCCCGCGGTAGGTGATGCCGTCGTCGACCACCACGGCGGTCGGCGTGAAGGCCTGCAGCGCGGTGTCCGCATCGCCGGCGTCGTGCGCGGCGAGGTAGCCGCGGATCGTTGCGGGGAGCTGGTCGGGCTGGATGGCGTTCGACGTGGTCATGGCCCCACGGTGCGGCCTCCTGGACCGGGAGGGTCAAGCGCTGGACTCTCCCCCAGGGAGAGGGTGCACAGTGCACGTGTGCTGGCGATCGGCGAGTTCTCCCGGCTGACCCACCTGAGCGTGCGCACCCTGCGCCGGTACCACGACGCCGGCCTGCTCGAGCCCGCGGCCGTGGACTCCACGACCGGATACCGCTACTACAGCGCAGAGCAGATCCCGATCGCCCAGGTCATCCACCGGCTGCGCGAGCTGGACGTCCCGCTGCCCGACGTGCAGCGCATCCTGCGCTCCCCCGACCCGGGCGCCCGGGCCACCCTCGTGGCCGACCACCTGCAGCGGCTCGAGTCGGAGCTGGACCGCACCCGCGCCGCGGTGGCGTCGCTGCGCCGGCTGCTCCGGCCGGAGCCGGCCCCGTTGGACGTCGAGCTCCGCGCGGTCCCGGCGACGACGGTGGCCGCGGTCGAGGACGACGTGGCGCACGAGGAGGTGCTCGGCTGGTACGCCGGCGCCATGGCCGAGCTGGACGCCGTGGTCCGTCGGCCGACCGGCGCTCCGGGCGGGCTCTACGACAACGCGCTGTTCGAGGAGGGCCGCGGGCACCTTCTCGTGTACCGGCCCACGGCGGAACCGCCGCGCAGCGGCCGGGTGCACCCGGCGACCCTGCCGGCCGTCGAGCTCGCCGTCACCACCCACGCCGGGGAGCACGACGACATCGACGTCACCTACGGCGAACTCGGCACCTGGGTGGTGAGCAACGCGCTGGCCGTTGCCGGGCCGGTGAGGGAGACCTACCTGGTCGGCCCCCGCGACACCGCCGACCCGGCTGCCTGGCGCACCGAGATCGGCTGGCCTGTCTTTCGGATGGCCCCGCGATGAGCGGTCAGCCCTTCCGCTGCCTGCGACGGCGTCGACCACGCCGACTCCTCGGGTGCTGCCGCGGCCCGCACAGGGAGCTGGGGCTCGCCCCGGACGGCGCGACCCGGACGGCGCGGTGGCGCCGCTACCGGATCGACGGCACCCGACGTGCTCGGATGATCCTCTAGCGTCGCCCCGTGCGCGCTGTGCAGATCA
Organism: Modestobacter sp. SYSU DS0290; assembly: GCF_054050955.1. Lineage (NCBI taxonomy): Bacteria > Bacillati > Actinomycetota > Actinomycetes > Geodermatophilales > Geodermatophilaceae > Modestobacter > Modestobacter sp. SYSU DS0290. The sequence goes on along the minus strand of NZ_JBJHAI010000013.1, from coordinate 29,443 downwards.
CCCGCTTCGGCGGGCCGGAGGTCATGGACGTCGTCGACCTGCCCGACCCGGTCCCCGGGGACGGCGAGCAGCTCTACGACGTCACCTCGTCCGGGGTGAACTACGCGGACACCCACCACCGCGTGTCGTCCAACTGACGTCAGCGTCGCCCCGTCGCCGCCGGGAGTCCCACTCGTGCGGCACGGCCGATCCATGGTGTCGGGTCGATCACGGCGTCGCGTCGACTCCTCGCCTGACACCGTGCCCACGAGGTGCGTCGCTGAACAGCCCGTCCGCACCAGCCGGCCATCAGCGGACGCCCCGTCCCACCACGGAACCGACACGGGCTCAGCTGGGCCGAGGCCCTGAGACGTCAGTCGCCGTGCGGGTCGAGGTGGTTGAGGGTCGCGACGACGCGGTCGTGGTCGCCACGGGCTTCGCCGAAACGGAGGAACTTGACGTTCTACACCTGGATCTCGCGGGCGTCCGGCTGGGTCCGGATCAGCTCGGTGACCTCGTCGATGAAGTCGGCGAGGGGCATGGCGAACTCGCTCTCCTCGTGTCCCGGCAGCGGCTCACCCGCTTCGGCGGCCCCGAGGTCCTCGACGTCGCCGACCTGCCCTGCCCAGCCCCGGGGAAGGCGAGCAGCTGTGCGACGGCTCCTCGTCCGGCGTGACGTACGCCGACACCCACCGCCGTGAGTCCTGAGGAGCACCGCGGCGTCGAGCGACGGGCGCCGCCCGGACCCACGAGCGACCGCTCAGCGGCCCAGTGCCGTGAGCACGTCGGCCACCGGCCCGGCGGTGAGCAGCCCGCTGCCGGCGGTCAGCTCCCCGGCGGCGGGGGCCAGCGCGGTCGCGGCACGGTCGGCGAGCGCACCGTCGCCGACGGCGAGGGCGGCGCGGGCGGCCAGCACCCACAGCGCCTCGAGCAGGAGCCCCGGCGGCGGGTCGGGCAGCGCACGCACGGCCTCGGCGGCCTCCGCCTCCCGCCCCGCGGCCAGGAGGCGGTGCGGGCGGACCCACTCCTCGTACGGCCCCGCATCGGCGACCGCACCGGCGGGCAGGCCGCGCGCCACGCGCAGACAGGTGACCGCCAGTGGCACCAGCCCCGCGGCCACGCCGGGCATGCCGCTGTCGTCGAACCGGCGCAGCGCCGCCACCAGGACGTCCTCACCGGCGCCGCCGATCACCGCGTGCAACGCCCGCCAGGCGCCGGTGAACGACCCGACCAGCGGCCGCTCGTGCTCGACGGCGAGCCCGTCGAGGTCGGCGAGGTGCCCGGCGGCGCCGGCGAGGTCACCGAGGGCGGTGCGCGCCTGCAGTCGCACCAGGTGGCCGAGCACCAGCGCGTCGGGCAGGTCGTACCCGCCGGCGAGCTCGATCAGCTCGGCGCCGATCGCGTCGCGCTCGGCGGCCCGGCCGGCGGGGTGGCAGGCGTGCAGGTACACCGCGTCCAGCGCCGCCGCCAGCAGCGCCGGGTCACCGCTCCGGCTGGCCAGCGCCACGGCCTCGGCGGCGGCCTCCGGTCCGCGCGGACCGGGGACGCCGCGCAGCTCCAGCGCGAGGGCCACCAGCACCCTCGCGCGCACCGGTGACGGCGCCGAGGTCGGCAGCCGGGCCAGCGTCCGCTCCGCGGCCGCGGCGAGCTCCGCGGACTGGCCCGGGTCGTCCGAACGCGGCCAGACCGACGGGACGTCGAAGGCGCCGAGCACCCGGGCGGTGAGCACCGGGTCGCCGAGCTGCTCGGCGGCGGCGACGGTGGCCGGCCGTTGGTCGCGGGCGGCGGCGAGCCCGCCGGCTCCGCTGACGGCCAGGCCGCGCAGCAGTGTCACCGTCGACTGCAGCCGCGACCGCGCCCCCGGGCCGGGCGCGGTCCAGCTGCGGGCGGCCTGCCGGAAGACGTCCTCCGGCTCGCCGGCGGGCACCCGGTCCAGGGCCGGGTCGCGACGGAGCACCGCCGTCTCCAGCGCGGCCAGCCGTGGCCCGGTGTCCAACCCCAGCTCGTCGGCCAGCCGCGTACGGGCACGACGGAGCACGCCCAGCGCCTCGGGCAGCCGGTCGCCGCGGTACAGCGCGAGGGCGAGCAGTCGCCAGCCTTCCGCACGCCACGGCTCGGTGCCGGTGTGCGCCTCCAGCAGCGGGACGGCGTCACCCGCGCGGTCCAACGCGAGCAGGGTCGCGCCCAAGCGCTCGACCGCCGTGGACCGCAGCTCCGCCCAGCGGGCCCGGTCGGCCACCGCCCACGGCCGATCGTCGATCCCGGCGAGCACCGGGCCGCGCCACGCCCCCAGCACGGCCTCCAGCACCGGCAGGGCCTCCCCCGGCGGGAGGCCGACCGCCGCAGCCACGTCGCGCTCGACCCGCCAGGCGTCCACGCCGTCGGCCGGGAGGCGCAGGGCGTAGCCGGGGCCGTCGGTGACCAGCAGACGCGGTCGGGCGCGGGGCGCCCGCCCGGGCTCCAGCCCCCGGCGCAGCGCGGCGACGAAGGTCCGCACCGCGGCGACGGCACCCGCCGGGGGCGCGCCGTCCCAGAGGTCGTCGACCAGCGTGCCCACCGGGACCACGCGCCCGCGCGCGACGACGAGCCGCGCAAGCAGCTCGCGGTGTCGCGGTCCCCCGAGCTGCAGCTGACCGCCGTCCGGACCCCACGCGACGACCGGCCCCAGCACGCCGACGGTCGTCATCGGCCGGCGCTCATCGTCTGCTCATCGGGGCGGTGGACGGTGGGCGCATGACCCTCTCGATCCCCGGACTCGACACCGTCCGCGTACCGGTCGCCCACGACGTCGCCCTCTCCGCCCAGGTGGGCGGCGAGGGGCCGCCGGTCGTGCTGCTGCACGGCTTCCCGCAGACCTCCCTGATGTGGCGCGCCGTCGCGCCGGAGCTGGCCAGGACGCACACCGTGATCGCCCCCGACCTGCGCGGCTACGGCGCCAGCGACAAGCCGGCTGCCACGGGCCCCGACGTCTACAGCGCCCGGACCATGGCCGGTGACGTCGTGGCGCTGGCGCGGGCGCTGGGCCACGAGCGGTTCGCCCTGGTCGGTCACGACCGGGGTGCGCTGGTGGCCGTGCGTGCCGGCCTGGACCACCCGGACGTCGTCACCCACCTGTGCTCCCTCGACGTCCTGCCCACCCTCGACTCCTGGGACATCCTGCACGGCGTCCAGGCCGCCGTCGCCTGGCACCTCTACCTGATGGCGCAGCCGCCGGGACTGCCCGAGGCGATGATCGCGGCGACCGCCGACGACTTCTTCGGGTCGTTCCTCGACGGGTGGGGCCCGTCCGGGCTGTTCCCCGACGACGTCCGGGCCGAGTACCTGCGCGCCTCGCGGGAGGCGGTGCCGTCGATCGTCGCCGACTACCGGGCCAGCGCCGGCGTCGACCTGGCGCACGACCAGGCCGACCGCGCCGCGGGACGGCGGCTGACGATGCCGGTCACGGTGCTGCAGCAGGACTGGGGTGCCGCGCTGGGCTTCGACGCGCGCGGCCTGTGGTCCCGCTGGGCGGCGGACCTGGACCACCGGACGACGACCGCCGGCCACTTCATGGCCGAGGAGGCGCCGGCCGAGGTGGTCGCCGCGGTGCACGACCTGCTGACCCGCGGGACCTGACGGAGGCGATGAACGCCCACTGGTCGACCGCCGACCAGCAGCCCGGCGCGACGCCGGCACACGTCGAGTGCGCCGGTCGCTGGCGGGCCGTGCCGAAGGTCGTGTTCTTCTCGACGATCAGTCCGGTCGACGGGAACGCCCGCCTGGTCACCGGCGACGCCGTCGCCGAGATCGCCCGGCCGAAGGCGGAGGACGGCGGCCCGATGGACGTGCTCGGGGCCACCCTCGCGGGGGCGGCCGTGCGGGCCGAGCTGGTCGACGAGTACCTGCTCGTCACCCACCCGGTCCTGCTGGGCGGCGGCACCCCGTTCTTCCCCGCCCTGGACACCTGGGTGGACCTGGACCTGGTCGAGACCCGGGCGTTCCCCGGCGGCGTCCTCCTGACCAGGTACGCGACCAGGCGGTGAGGCACCGACGCGGGACAGGCCCGGGCCACAGGCCGGTCCCGCGTCGGCCGGTCAGCGCTCGTGCTCGTGGCGCTGCCGGCTGACGGTGAGGATCTCGTCGGAGAGGTCGGGGTCCGCGAGCCGGACGGCGCGGGAGAGGACCATCGCCCCGACCATTTCGCTCAGCAGGGTGATCGACCGGCGTCGGGCCTCCTCGGGGTCGATCGCCTCGCCGCGCTCGGTCGCCTCGAGCTGCTGCGCAGCGTCGAACCCGGCGATGTAACCGGCCACGCCGCTGGCGTAGGCCGCCTGGACCGCGGGTCCGTGGCGCCCGGCGTCGGTGACCAGCGCCGCCGACGGGCACCCGCCGTCGGGCATGTCCCGGTGCCCGGGCGAGAGATAGCCGGCCACGGTCTCGGCGAGCGAGGGCCGGTCGGGGTCGGTCGTGTCGGTCGTCCGCGCGAGCGTCGCGAGCGAGGTCGCGAAGGCGTCCTCGCAGACCGCCACCGCCAGTGCGTCCTTGGAGTCGAAGTGGTTGTAGAAGCCGCCGTGGGTCATCCCCGCGCCCTTCATGAGCGCAGCGATCCCGACCCCGTCGATGCCGTCGGCTCGGAACCGGGCGCTCGCCGCATCGACGATGCGCTGACGCGTCTGGGCCATGTCCTGCTCGGAGATCCGGGGCATGCGGGAGTCCTCGTGGTTCGCTTGACTTTTAGATGACGGTCGTCATCGTAGGAAGCATTATGACCATCATCCTGAACGCTACCGGGGATCGCTCGGGACGGACAGACGGCGTGCTGACGGTGCCGACCCGGTGAGCTCGCACGCCGTCCGACATGGGGTTGCAGCGACGTCGACGATCAACGAAGGAGAGCAGTGACGAGCAACGAAGAGGTCGTTCGCGAGGCGTACCGGCTGGCGGAAGGAGACGCCCTCGACCCGGACGGCTTCCGCGCGCTGTTCGCCGAGGACGGGACGTTCAACGACAAGCCGAACGCGCTGACCGCCCGCGGGGACCAGATCCCACAGGCGCTGGCCGGCCTCGCCCGCGCGTTCCCCGACATCCACCGCGAGCTGCTCAGCGTGCACGCGGTCGGTGACGTCGTCGCCGTCGAGTTGCGGATCCAGGGCACCCATCTCGGCGGGTTCCCCACCCCAGCCGGCGAGATCCCGCCGACCGGCAACCGCATCGACGTGCCGACGGCCGATCTCTGGCACCTCCGCGACGGGAGGATCGCGACCTTCAACTGCTACAACTCCGCGAACATCTGGCTCGCTCAACTCGGGGTCCACCCCGACTTCACGTCGGCGGTCGGGGCCGCCGGAACGGCCGCCGCGGAGGCATAGCCACCGGAACAGCCGCCTCGGCGACGTAGCCGCCGCGGCGCCCGACCCGTGCTCGCCTCGGTGGCCGACCGCGTCGTCCACCGAGGCGAACCGGCCGCCCCACCGACGGGCCAGGCACCGGTCAGCCCTGCCGACCCATGACGCCCCGGTCACACCCCGCGAGGCCGCTCACCCAGATCGGAGCCCGACCGTGTACCAGATCAAGACCTACACCCTCCGCACAGCGGAGGCGCTCCAGGAGTACGCCACCGTCCACTGATCGCGGGCCTCCGACGAGGCCACCGTTCGCATCGCCGGGACGGCTCCGGTCCGGTCGCCTGGACTGCGGTTCCCCGCGTCACCAGCCGGACAAAGCAGTCGGGCCTCCTCGCGCATAGCCTCCGCACCATGCGTGCTGTGCAGATCACCCGCTTCGGCGGGCCCGAGGTCCTCGACGTCGTCGACCTGCCCGACCCGGTCCCCGGGGACGGCGAGCAGCTGTACGACGTGAGCTCATCGGGGGTGAACTACGCCGACACCCACCAGACGGAGAACAGCTACCTCGCCCCGCAGGAGCTGCCGCTGATCCCGGGTGCGGAGTTCGTCGGCGCCCCGGCCGGCGGCGGGCAGCGGGTCGTCGGGCTGCTGGCCGGCGGCGGCTACGCCGAGCGGGTCGCGGCCAACACCCGGCTCACCTGGCCGGTGCCCGACGAGGTCACCGACGAGCAGGCCCTCGCCGTCGTCCTCCAGGGCGCCACCGCCTGGCACCTGCTGCGCACCTCCACCCACCTCTCCCCCGGCGAGTCCGTGGTGGTGATCGCCGGGGCCGGCGGGGTCGGCACCCTGGCCATCCAGCTGGCCAAGCACTGGGGCGCCGGCCGGGTCATCGCCACCGCCTCCAGCCCGGAGAAGCGCGCCCTGGCCGAGTCCCTCGGCGCCGACGCCACCGTCGACCCCGCCCTGGCCGACGACGACCCGAAGACCTTCACCGCCGCCCTGCGCGAGGCCAACGACGGCCGCCCGGTCGACGTCGTCCTGGAGATGACCGGCGGCAACGTCTTCGACGGCGCCCTCGCCGCGCTCACCCCGTTCGGCCGGCTCGCCGCCTACGGAACCGCGGGCCGGGTGCCGCCGAAGCCGGTGAACCCGCAGGCGCTGATGGGCACCAGCCGCGCGGTCGCCGGCTTCTGGCTGGCGCACTGCTTCCGCCGTCCCGAGATGCTCGACGCGGCGATCACCGACCTGCTGGCCATGGTCGCCGCCGGCACGCTGCGCCCGGTCGCCGGCGGCCGCTATCCGCTGACCGCCGTCCGCGAGGCCCACCAGGACCTGCTCGCCCGCCGCTCCACCGGCAAGCTCGTCCTCGACCCCACCCGGTAGTTAGAGCAGGCGGTTGGTCCAGAGCAGGGAGCCGACGACGCCGAGGAAGGCGAGCAGCAGACCGCCGCGGACGAACCACGGGCTGATGTCCTGCAGCTCGGTGGTGTAGCCGATCTGGCTGCCGAGGTCCTCGTAGACCTCCTCCAGCTCCGCCGCGCTGGCCGCCTGGCTGTAGCTGCCGCCGGTCTCCTCGGCGATCTGCTCCAGCGTCGCGCGGTCGACCGGCACCGGCACCACCTCGCCGTTGAGGTCGAGGGTGCCGTAGTCGGTGCCGAAGGCGATCGTGGACACCGGAACCTCGGCGTCGTTGGCCGCGTCGATCGCCTGGGTCTCGTCGCGGCCCATGGTGCTGTAGCCGTCGGACAGCAGCACGATCCGCGCCGGCGGCACCGACTCGCCCTCGCTCTCCAGCGACGCCTGGTAGTTGCTGATCGCGGTGAGCGAGGTGAAGACGGCGTCGCCGATCGCGGTCGCCTCGGCGAGCTCCAGGTTGTCGATCGCCGTCCGCACCGCGCCGCGGTCGGTGGTCGGGGTGACCAGCGTGCTCGCGGTGCCGGCGAAGGCGACCAGGCCCAGGTTGATCCGCTCCGGCAGCACGTCGACGAACTCCTTGGCGGCCACCTGCATCGCCTGGAACCGGTCTGGCTCGACGTCGGTGGCGCGCATCGACAGCGACACGTCGACGGCCATCACCACCGTCGCCCGCTCCCGCGGCACCCGCACCTCCGTGCTGGGCTGGGCCAGGGAGAACACCAGCACGCCGAGGCCGAGCGCGACCAGACCGAAGGCGACGTGCCGGCGCCACCCCGGCCGCTTGGGCACCAGCGAGCCGAGCAGCGCCACGTTGGTGAACCGGGCGGCGTACCGCGCCCGGCGCAGCTGCAGCACCACGTACAGGCCGACGACGGCGAGCACCGCGAGCAGGGCGAGCAGCCACAGCGGCGACTGCAGGGTCATCGGGAAGCTCCTCCAGAGCCGGCGCGCCGGCGGTCTGCCACGAAACGGACGACGTCGGCCAGCCAGTCGCGGTCGGTGCGCAACCGCAGGTGCGCCGCCCCCGTCCGACGCAGCCCGGCCGCGATCTCCGCACGCTGGGCGGCCGCCCCCTCGGCGAAGCGACCGCGGAACGCCGCGTCGCCGGTGGGCACCTCCAGGGTGCGCCCGCTCTCCGGGTCGACGACGGTGAGCAGCCCCACGTCGGTCAGCTCCAGCTCCCGCGGGTCGACGACCTCGACGGCGAGCAGCTCGTGCCGCGCCGACAGCCCGCGCAGCGGCCGCTCCCAGTCGGCGGGGCCCCGCGCGTCAGAACCCAGGAAGTCGGAGATCACCACGACCAGCCCGCGGCGACGCTGCGGCCGGCGCAGCAGTTCCAGCGCGGCGGCCAGGTCACCGCGGCGCCCACCGGCCGCCCGCGGGGTGGCCACCACCGAGCGCAGCAGCCGGTCGGCGGCCAGCCGCCCCGGCGCCGCCGGGTAGCGGTCGACCCGCTCCCCCGTGGTCACGATGGCGCCCAGCCGGTTGCCGCCGCGCACCGTCAGGTGGCTGACCGCGGACAGCGCGGCGATCGCCAGGTCGCGCTTCTCGCACTGCGCGGTGCCGAAGTCCAGGCTCGCCGATAGGTCGACCACCGCCCAGGTCTCCAGCTCCCGGTCGGCGATCGTCTCCCGCACGTGCGGCACCTGGGTGCGCGCGGTGACCGGCCAGTCCATCCGCCGGACGTCGTCGCCGGGGTGGTAGCTGCGGGAGTCACCGGCCTCGCTGCCGGAGCCGGGCACCAGGCCCAGGTGGTCGCCCTGCAGCAGGCCGTCGAGCCGCCGGCGCACGGTCAACTCCAGCCGCCGGAGCAGCACCTCGGAGGAACCGCTGCCGAAGTGCGGCGGGGCGCCGGTCACCCGCGCTGCGGCCCGGTGTCGTCGGGCCGCTCACCGTGCGCCGCGGTCGAGCCGGTCCCCGGCTGGCCGTTGGGCGCCGGCGGCTGACCCCACGGCTGCGGCTGCCCCTGACCCCAACCCTGCGGGCCGGGCTGCTGCTGCGGCTGCCCCCAGCCGGGCGGCGGGCCCGGCTGCGGCTGACCGGCCGGGCCGAAGCCGGGCACCATCGGGCCGCCGGGCACGCCGGGCCCGAAGCCCCCGGCCCGCTGCCGGGGGGTCACCTGCGGCAGCGGCACGCTCTCCACGATCCGCCGCACCACGTGGTCGGCCGGCACCCCGTCGGCCAGCGCGTCGTAGGACAGCACCAGCCGGTGGCGCAGCACGTCGCCGGTGACGTCGAGGACGTCCTGCGGCAGCACGTAGTCCCGGCCACGGATCAGCGCCAGCGCGCGGCTGGCGCCGATCAGGCCGAGCGAGGCGCGCGGGCTCGCGCCGTAGGACACCCAGCCCGCGACGTCGGGCATGCCGTGCTCGCGCGGGGCGCGGGTGGCCACCACCAGCCGGACGACGTAGTCGACCAGCGCGTGGTGGACGAACACCTCCGAGGCGGTCTTCTGCAGCCGGCGGACGTCGTCGGGGTCGAGCACCCGCTCGGCGACCGGCGGGACCGAGCCCATCCGGTAGATGATCTCCCGCTCCTCCTCCGGGCTCGGGTAGTCGACGAGCACCTTGAGCAGGAAGCGGTCGCGCTGGGCCTCGGGCAGCGGGTAGACGCCCTCGTTCTCGATCGGGTTCTGCGTGGCCAGCACCAGGAACGGGTCGGGCAGCTTGTGCGTGACCCCGCCGATGGACACCTGCCGCTCGGCCATGACCTCCAGCAGCGCCGACTGCACCTTGGCCGGCGCTCGGTTGATCTCGTCGGCGAGCACGAAGTTGGCGAACACCGGGCCCAGCTCGGTGTCGAAGGAGTCCTGCCCGGCCTTGTAGATCCGGGTGCCGATGATGTCGGCCGGGACCAGGTCGGGGGTGAACTGCAGCCGGGCGAAGTGCCCGCCGACGACGGTGGCCAGCGTCTCGACCGCCAGCGTCTTCGCCACCCCGGGCACGCCCTCCAGCAGCACGTGACCACGGGCCAGGAGGCCCACCAGCATCCGCTCGACCAGGCGGTCCTGGCCGACGATGACACGCTTGATCTCGAAGAGGGCCCGCTCGAGCCGGGCGGCGTCGACGGAGGGCGGGGTGGGCTGCTGCTGGGCGGGCGCGCTGCTGGCGGCGGTCACCCGGCCAGTGTCCTACAGGCAGCTGTGCAAGGGGCCGGCACGCACCGGTGGCGCATGCCCGGCGCGGCACACCGGCCGCGCCCGCCGCCGGGGCGGAGAGCCTGCCTCTGCGCTCTCCACCCTGCTAGCCTGACCCTCGCGTCGGGCAGCTCCCCCCGTGGCTGCCCGACGCCCTTCCCCGTCCGGGCCCGGTGCCCGCTCAGCCGGTCGGCCGCACCGCGCCGAAGTAGGTCGAGCTCGACGTGCGGGCCGACGAGATCCGCACCGTCTGCCCGCGGTCCGGCGCCTCGATCATCTGGCCACCGCCGATGTAGAGCGCGACGTGCACGATCGCGCCGTAGGTGGGGTTGGCCCGGCCGTCGTCCCAGAACAGCAGGTCACCCGGCTGCAGGTCGCCCACGGCCACCCGGCGGGTGGAGAACCGGGCGTACTGCTCGCGGCTGGTGCCACCGATCCGGATCCCGGCCTGCGCGTAGGCGTACTCGGTGAGCCCCGAGCAGTCGAACCCCCACACCCCGGTGTCCGGCGTGATGCCGTAGCTGGGGCCCTTGCTCCCGCCGCCGCCCCAGGAGTAGGCGACGCCGAGCTGGCTGCGGGCCGCCGCGATCGCGGTCTGCGCCGCCGAGGCGGAGGGAGCCCCGGCCGTCGTCCCGCCGACCGGCGCGGTGCCGCCCCCGCCGGACGACGAGCCACCGCCCGAGGACGAGCTGCCACCGGAGGACGAGCTGCCACCGGAGGACGAACCACCACCGGAGGACGAGCTGCCACCCGACGACGACCCACCGCCGGACGGGGAGCCCCCGGACGGGGTGGCGCGCGACGGCGTGGCCGCGGCGCGGGCCGCGGCGGCACGCTGCTGCTGCTCCTCGTAGGCCTGGGCCGCGGCGCGCGCGTCCTGCAGCCCGGTGAGCGTCTGCTGTGCCGCGCTGAGCTGCTCCTCGACGGCGGCCTGCTGCTCGGTGAGCTCGTCGGCCTGCGCCCGGGCGGAGATCTCCTGCTGCTGCGCGTCGGCCAGCAGTGTGGCGGTCTGCTCCTGCAGCCCGTCGGCCGCACCGAGGGTCTGCTGGGCGACGGCGTCGGCAGCGGCGGACTGCTCCTGCAGCACCGTGAGCTGGGCGACGACGTCGGTGCGGTGCTCGCCGACCACCTCGAGCAGGGCGGCCCGCTCCAGCAGCTGGGCCGGCCCGCCGGCCGACAGCAGCGCCATGGTCCCGGAGGAGGTGCTGCCCTGGATGTAGCTGGAGCGGGCGAACGCGGCCACCTCGTCCTCGCCCTGCTGCAGCGCGGCCACGGCCCGCGAGGCCTCGGCTGCGGCGGCGTCGGCGTCGGCCCGCGCCTGCTCGTAGGCGGCCTGCGCCTCCTCGTAGTCCTGCAGGGCGATCTGCGCGGCCGCGGAGGCGGCCGCCGCGGCGGACTCGGCCTGGGCGAGCTGGGCGTTGATCGCGCCCACCTGGGCGGCGGCGTCCTGCCGCGCCCGCTCGGCGCTGCTGATCCGGGCGTCGCCCGGATCGGTCGGCGCGGCCATCGCCGGCGCCGGGGCGACCAGCAGGCACACGGTCACCGCCGCGGCGATCCCGAGGGTGCGGTGCACCCGTCGTCGTCCACCCGTGCTGAGCTGCGTGCGCACTGACCCGACTCCTCGCGTTGCCCGGCACCTCGGTCAGGCGCCGGTCTCGACCAGTCCAGGCACACCCGTCTGGGTGTGCTCTCGACCGCGTCATCGACCGGATCGGGTGAACGCCTTGAGCCAGGCGGGGTCGTCTCCCCCTCAGGGGTGAGGCGTCGGCGCACGGCACGTGCTGCGCGGGCGGCTGCTGTTCCCGGGCGAACCGTCGTCCCCCCGCACCAGCGCCTGTCCTCCCACCCCGGTGCTGCTGCGGGGGGACAGGCAGTGATCAGGTCACCTGATCGATGCCGGAGGGGCCGGGCCGGGCCGGCCGCCAGCAGGGCCCTGCGACTACTGGCGCTCCTGGGTGCCCCAGAACGCCTCGCGCAGCTTGAACTTCTGCACCTTGCCGGTCGCGGTGCGCGGGATGGCCGGGCGGAACTCCACCCGCTTGGGCGCCTTGTAGCCCGCCAGCCGGGTGCGGCAGTGGGCGATGATCTCGGCCTCGGTGACCTCCGCGCCCTCGGCGAGCACGACCAGCGCGGTGACCATCTCGCCCCACCTGTCGTCGGGCACCCCGATCACCGCGACCTCGGCGACCGCGGGGTGGCTGAAGACCGTGTCCTCCACCTCGATCGAGGAGACGTTCTCCCCACCGGTGATGATCACGTCCTTCTTCCGGTCGGAGATGGTCAGCACGCCCTCGTCGTCGACCATGCCGCCGTCGCCGGTGTGGAACCAGCCGCCGTCGAGCGCCTCGGCCGAGGCCTGCGGGTTCTCCCAGTAGCCGGCGAGCACCGTGTTGCCCCGGGCGAGCACCTCACCGGTCTCGCTGGTGCGGATCCGGGTGCCCAGCGCCGGGACCCCGGCCCGGGACAGCGCCCTCGCCCGCTCCTCGGGGTCGAGCCGGTCGTACTCGGCGCGCGGCCGGTTGACCGTCAGCAGCGGGGAGGTCTCGGTGAGGCCGTAGATCTGGTTGAACTCCCAGCCCAGCTCCGCCTCGATCCGGGCGATGGTCCGGGACGGCGGCGGCGCACCGGCGACGACGATGCGCACCCGGTCGCGCCCGGGCACCGGCCCGTCCCACTCGGCGGCCGCGTCCAGGACCGCGTTCCACACCGCCGGCGCCCCGGCCATCAGGGTGACGCCGTGCTGGTCGACCCGGCGCAGGATCTCCGCGCCGTCGACCTTGCGCAGCACCACCTGCGTGCCGCCCAGCCCGGCCACCGTGTACAGCAGCCCCCAGCCGTTGCAGTGGAACATCGGCAGGGTGTGCAGGTAGACGTCGCGGTCGCTGACCTGCATGTGCATGCCGAAGGTGACCGCGTTGAGCCAGACGTTGCGGTGGGTCAGCTGCACGCCCTTGGGGCGCGCCGTCGTCCCGCTGGTGTAGTTGATGGTGGCGGTGGCGTCCTCGTCGGGCTCGGCCCAGGGGCGCGGTTCGGTGTCCGGGCGCAGCAGCCCGGTGTCGTAGTCCTCACCCAGCACGAAGCGGTGCCGCGCGGCGACGCCGGCCAGCGCGGGTGCGAGCTCGGGGTCGACCAGCAGCACCTCCGCGCCGCAGTGGTCGACGATGTAGCGGACCTCCTCGGTCTGCAGCCGGAAGTTGACCGGCACCAGCACCCGCCCCGAGGAGGGGACGGCGTGCAACAGCTCCAGCAGCCGGGCCGAGTTGTGGCTGACCACCGCCACCCGTGCGCCCTCGGCCACCCCGAGCGCGTCGAGGCCGGACTGGACGGCGCGGGCCCGGCGGGCCAGCTCCCGGTGGGTGGTCCGCCCCAGCGAGGGAGCCGGCTGCGTGGGCTCGTCGACCACGCCGACCCGGTCGCCGTAGACGAGCTCGGCCCGGTCGAGGAAGTCGCGGGTGGTCAAGGGCACGCGCATGGCGGCTCCCCGGTGCCGGGGCCGGCTGCACTGCCGGCCGCTACGTGGTCTGGGTCACGCTAACCGGCGCAGCCGGGCCGGACGAGGGGGCGCGCACCGCGCCGGCGCCCGCCCCCTCCTCCGGTCATCCCGCCGTGGCCGGGCCGGCCGGCACGGGAACCGCGGTCGCCCCGGCGGGCCGCCGCAGGCTCTCCTCGACCCCGGCCAGCGGGAAGTGGCAGGCCACCTGGTGCCCGGGCCGCAGCTCGCGCAGCTGCGGCGCCTCGTCCGCACAGCGCTGCTCCGCCTTCGGGCAGCGGGTACGGAAGCGGCAGCCGCTGGGCGGGTCGATCGGCGACGGCGGATCCCCCGCCAGCGCCTTGGGCCGGTGCGCCCGGCCGGTGGCGGCGTCCACCCGCGGGATCGAGTCCAGCAGCGCCGCGGTGTAGGGGTGCAGCGGCTGCCGGTAGAGCCCCTCGGCGGGGCCGACCTCGGCCAGCTGCCCCAGGTACATCACCGCGACCCGGTCGCTGACCTGCTTCACCAGCGCCAGGTCGTGGCTGATGAACAGGTAGGCGAGGTCCAGCTCCCGGCGCAGCTTCTCGAACAGGTTGAGCACCTGCGCCTGGATCAGCACGTCGAGGGAGGAGACCGCCTCGTCGCAGATGACCAGTGCCGGGTTCAGCGCGATCGCCCGGGCGATCGCCACCCGCTGGGCCTGACCACCGGAGAGCTCGTGCGGCCGCCGGCGTCCGTAGGACGACGGGTCCAGCCCGACCAGGTCCAGCAGTTCGTTCACCCGGGCGCGCCGCCAGTCGGCGTTGCCCGCGCCGTAGCCGATCATCGGCTCCTCGACCAGCTCGGTGATCCGCCAGCGCGGGTTCAGCGAGCCGAACGGGTCCTGATAGACCATCTGCATCTGCCGCCGGGCGTCCTTGAGGTCGCCCCGCTTGAGCGTCATCAGGTCCTGCCCCTGGAACTCCACGCTGCCGGACTTCGGCCGGGGCGCCTGGATCACCGACCGGGCCAGCGTCGACTTCCCCGACCCGGTCTCCCCCACCACCCCGAGGGTCTCCCCGGCGCACATGTCGAAGGACACGTTCGACACCGCGTGGACCACGCCGCCCCGCACGCCGCCGGCGGCGCGGACCGGGAACTCCTGCACCAGGTCGCGAGCCTTGAGCAACGGCGCCTTGCCGCGCACCTGCTCGCCCTCCACCCGCTCGTCGACGGCGGTCATCGCTGCTCTCCGTTCTCGGTGCCGCAGGGATGCCAGCAGGCCCATGCGTGCTGTGGCTCGTGCTCGACGAGGGCGGGCTGCTCCACGCACCTGTCCGTGGCGTTGCCGCAGCGCGGCCGGAAGGGACACCCCTTGGGCAGGGCCGAGAGGTCCGGCGGCTGCCCCGGGGTGACCGGCAGCAGCGAGTGCGGCTCCCGCTCCAGCGCCGGGATCGCGCCGAGCAGCGCCCGCGTGTAGGGCATCCGCACGTTGGCGAACAGGGTGCGCGTCGGCGCGTGCTCGACCGCGCGGCCGGCGTACATGACCACCACGTCCTGGGCGTAGCTGGCGGCCAGCCCCAGGTCGTGGCTGATCATGATGACCGCCATGCCGAGCCGCTCCTGCAGCTCGACCAGCAGCTCCATGATCTGCGCCTGGGTGGTGACGTCCAGCGCGGTGGTGGCCTCGTCGGCGATGAGCAGCCGCGGTTCACCGGCGAGGGCGATGGCGATCATCACCCGCTGGCGCATGCCGCCGGAGAGCTGGTGCGGGTACTCGTGGAAGCGCCGCTCCGGCGCCGGCAGGTGGACCAGCCGCAGCAGCTCGATGGCCCGGGCGTGGGCGCCCTTCTTGTCCAGGTCGCAGTGCGCCCGGACCGCCTCGGTGATCTGCAGGCCGATCTTCATCGTCGGGTTCAGCGACCGCGCCGGGTCCTGGAAGACCATGGCGATGTCGCCGCCGCGCAGCTTGCGCAGCTCCCCCTCGGACAGCCCGAGCAGCTCCCGGCCGTCGAAGCGGATCGAGCCGGTGATCTGCGCCGTGGGCGGCAGCAGCCCCATCAGCGCCCGGGAGCTCACGCTCTTGCCGGAGCCGGACTCACCGATGATCGCCATCATCCGGCCGGGCACCAGCTCGTAGGACAACCCGTTCACCGCCCGCACGCACCGGCCACCGCGGGTGAACTGCACCCGCAGGTCCTGCACCTGGAGCAATGGCTCGCCAGCGACCGGCTCCGGCCGGCCGAGCACGCCGGTGGCCCCCGGCGCCAGGTCCGAGGAGATCGCCCCCGAGGTCACATGGGTGTCCGCGACCCCGAGGGCCGCCGTCCGCTCGCCGCTCATCGACCGCTCCATCGCGCCCGGAGGTTCTCCCCGAGCAGGTTGAAGGACAGGACGGTGACCAGCAGCGCCAGGCTGGGCCAGACCACGAGCATGGGCGTCGCGGAGAGGCTCAGCTGGCCGTCGGCCACCATGTTGCCCCAGCTGGGAGCCGGGGCCGGGATGCCCAGACCGAGGAAGCTCAGCGCGCCCTCGATGATGATCACGATGCCCATGCCGAGCATCGCGAAGGTGATCAGCTGTGGGGCGATGTTGGGCGCCAGGTGCTTGAACAGCACCCGCCACCCCGGCGTCCCCGCCAGCTGGGCCGCGGCCATGAACGGCTGCTCGCGCAGCCGGATCACTGCCGAGCGGGCGACCCGGGCGACCGCCGGGATGCTGAAGAAGGTCAGCGCGAAGATCGTGTTGGTCATGCTCGGGCCGAGCGCCTGCGCCACCGCGAGGGTGAGCACCAGCGACGGGAACGCGATCAGCACGTCGAGCACGCGCATGATCACCGTGTCGAGCAGACCGCCGACGTAGCCCGACAGCGCACCGAGGGTGCCGCCGATCACCAGGCCAAGCACGTTGACCGTGGCGGCGATCAGCAGCGAGGCACGGCCACCGTGCAGCAGCCGCGACAGGATGTCGTTGCCGTTGGGGTCGGTGCCCAGCAGGTGCCCCGGGGAGCCGGCCGGCAGGTAGCTCTCCAGCACGCTCCCCCCGACCGGGCGCGGGAGCCCCAGGACGAGCGGCCCCAGGAAGCAGGCCGCCGCGATGACGGCGATCATCCCGGCGGGGATCCAGGTGCCCAGGTTGGCGGGCCGACGGCGCCGGCGGCCGGCCTCGACCTGCTCCAGGTCGACGTCCGGGCCGACGGCGGACGCGGCCGCTGGTTCAACGACTGTCATGGCGGATCCTCGGGTCCAGGACGGCGTACATGAGGTCGACGACGAGGTTCGCGACGACGGCGACGAGCGCGAAGATCACGACGGCGGCCTGCACGACGACGACGTCACGGGTGTTGATCGCCTGCAGCAGCATCTGGCCGATCCCCGGCAGCGCGAAGATCTGCTCGATGATCACGGTGCCGCCGATCAGCGCCCCGAGGTTCAGGCCGACCACGGTGATCAGCCCGAACGACGAGTTGCGGAAGGCGTGCTTGATGAGCACCTGCCAGGCGCCGATGCCCTTGGCCCGGGCCGTGGTGATGTACTCCTCCTGCTGCAGCTGGTCGACCAGGTCGCCCCGCAGGAAGCGGGTGTAGAAGCAGAACAGCGGGATCCCGATCGCCGCCGAGGGCAGGATCATCCCGCGCAGGTTCGCCCACAGTCCGTCGGAGAGCGGGACGAACCCGATGGCCGGCAGCGACCCGAGCTGGACGGCGAAGACCAGCACCAGCACCAGCGCCAGCACGTAGTTGGCCACCGAGAGCCCCATCGTGCTGATGAACATGCTGATCCGGTCGACCAGGCCGTTCGGCTTGTAGGCCGCCAGCAGGGCCACCGGGATGGCCAGCACCAGGGAGACGACGAAGGCCAGCACGACGAGCTCGGCGGTCACCGGCAGCCGGTTGGCCAGGATGTCGCTGACCGGCTGACGGCTGACCATGGAGTTCCCGAGGTCACCGGTGAGCGCGCCACCCAGCCAGTCGAAGTACCGGGAGACGCCGGACTCGTTGAGCCCCAGCTGCTCCTCGAGCTGCGCGACGTCCGCCGCGGTGGCCTCGGGGCCCAGCAGCTGCTGGGCGGCGTTGCCGGGGATCAGGCTGAGCACCCAGAACGTCAGGACGGTCACGCCGAGCATGATCGGGATGGCCATCAGGAGCCGCTTGACCACCAGCCGGAGCACCGGCGAGCTGGTCACCCGGCTGAGCGGGGAGACCCGCGGGTCCCGGGAGACCGGGACCCGCGGGGTGGCGGTGGCGGTGGTCACTGCTCCTGCCAGACCTCGTCCCAGATGACCCCGGAGTTGACCAGGATCGCCGGGATCTTCGTGGTCAGCCCGGGGCCGTGCACACCCTGCGCCGCCAGGTTGGCCGGGGCGAAGGCCAGGCCGAACGGTGCGTAGAAGTTCGCTGCGATCAGCTCACCGGCCTCCCGGTAGAGCTCGGCGCGGGCGTCCTCGTCGACCGTGGCCGCGGCGTCCTGCAGCAGCTGGTCCAGCTCCGGGTCGTTCACCCCGCTGTAGGGGACCCCGGAGGTGAACCGGAAGCCGACGCCGACACCGGCCGCCGGGTCCCACGCGCCGGCGGTCTGCAGCATCGACTGCCACTGTCCGCCGGTGAACTCCTGGATGACGCCGGAGAGCTGGTAGTCGTTGATCTCCACGTCGATCCCCGCCTCCTGCCACTGGGTCTGCAGGGCGGTGACGATCTGGGTGGCGACGTAGTTGCTGATCGTGCCGAGCCGCACGGTCAGCCCGCCGAGCTCCTCCACCAGCTGCTTGGCCCGGTCCAGGTCGTACTCCGGGTAGCCGTCGACCTCCGGCTCGTAGAACTTGCCGCCGGGAGCGGTGAAGCTCTGGCTGACCTCGTAGTTGCCGCCGAAGATGCCCTCGTTGATGGCCTCGAAGTCGGTGGCCCGGTAGACCGCCTCACGCGCCTTGACGTCGTCGAACGGGGCGATCGCGGTGTTCAGCTGGATCACGTAGGGCGAGGTCGCCGGCTGGATGGTCACCTGCAGCTGACCGCTCTGCTGCGCCTGCTCCAGCAGCGGCGTGGTGTTGAGGCCCTCGTAGGCCTGTGCCTGGCCGGCCTGCAGCGCCTGGTACGCCGGCTGGTCACCGCCGATGGACTGGAAGGTGAGGCCGTCCAGGTAGGGCAGGCCCTCCTTGAAGTAGTTCTCGTTCCTGGTGAGCTCGAGCTTGGAGCTGAGCTGGTTGGAGACGACCGTGAACGGCCCGGCGCCGACCGGGTTGATCGCGAAGTCCTCCTCCCCCTGCTCCTGGACGGCGGTGGGGCTGGCGATCCAGTTGACGTTGGCGGCCGGGAAGGAGGCCAGTACCGCCGGGTACGGGTCGACGAACTGCAGCTGGATGGTCAGCGGGTCCAGGACGGTGATCCCGTTCTCCGCCAGCTCCCAGGTGGGCTTGCAGGTGCAGGGGTTGGCCAGGTCGCGCTCCCAGTTCCAGCGCACCGCCTCGGCGTCCAGCGGCGTGCCGTCGCTGAACTCGATGCCCTCGCGCAGCGTGACGGTGAAGGTCCGGCCGTCCTCGGAGATCTCGTAGCTCTCCGCCTGGTTGGGCATCACCTCGGCGTTGGAGCCGTCGTCGTCCGCGCGGAGGAGGAACAGCCCGCCGAAGATCGCCTGGTTCATGGCGATGTTGGAGCCACCGGTGGTGTTGGTGGCGGGGTCCAGCCCGGCCGGCCAGGAGCCGGCGAAGGCGGCGTCCTCCAGGACGGTGATCTCGCCGCCGCTCACCGGGTCGCCGGCCGGGGCCGCGGAGCCGGCGGAGCCGGACGACCCGCCGTCCCCGCCACCGCAGGCGGTGACCAGCATCAGGGCCGCGGCGACCGGGGCCAGTCTCATCATTCTTCTCACGTGGGGTGCTCCCGCTTCAGAAGGCGTCGTTGGCTGCGCGGATCCGGCGATCGCCGGTGAGCCTCGGTGCTGGTGCAGCGACCGGGCCTAGTGACCGGGCTCACTGCGTTGGTGCCAATCTCCCGTGGTGGGGGCCACACCCGGCCCGCCGCTTCCGCCGTACGGGAGAGAAGTTGGCCCCCTCGGGCGGCCTCTCCACTTCCGTCCGGAGAGGGTCCGGAAGGCGGTTCGGCGCGGGCCACGGCCCCCGTCACGACCAGGTCACGACGGGGGCCGCGGGCGGGGGTGTGCCGGTCCTCGACGGGCGCAGCGAGGCTCGCCGCCGCGGGTCGAGCCGCACCGCCGAGCGTCCCGCCACCGGCCCCGGAAGGCACCGGGCCCCGCCCGCGGGAGGCGGACGGGGCCCGGGATGAGGGCAGGGTCGGTCAGGGGTGGTCGATCCCCAGCCAGCGGAAGGCGTTGCCGCTCAGCACGTCGGCGAGGTCCTCCGGCGGCAGGTCCAGGGTGCGCAGGGTCCGCCCGGCCGGGTCCTCGCGGAGCATCGCGGGGAAGTCCGAGCCGACCAGCAGCCGGTCGGCGCCGAGGTAGTCGACGAGGAACCGCAGCGCGCGGCGGTCGAAGACCATCGAGTCGTACCAGAACCGCCGGGCCAGCTCGACCGGCGAGGGTCCGTCGTCGTGCATCACCGCCCGGGTCAGGTCGACCGGCTCCTCGTTCCACGAGCCGCCCCAGAAGTACTGCGCCCGCGGCAGCATCAGCGGGAATCCACCGGCCGCGTGGCTGAAGGAGATCCGCAGGTCCGGGCAGGCCTTCGCCGTCCCGCCGGTGACCATCGAGCCGGCGGCGAACGCCCCCTCGACCCCGACCACGTAGGTGCCCATCGCCGACATCGGCAACCGTTCCGACGGGCTGGGCATGGCGTGCACGAATACCGACAGGCCCAGCTGCTCCACCTCGGTGAAGAAGGGCAGGAACTGCTCGTGGCCGATCGACCTGCCCAGGATGTTCGAGGCGATCTCCACCCCGTGCAACCCCTGGTCCTTGATCGCCTTGAGCTCGGCGGTGGCGGCGTCGGGGTCCTGCAGCGGCACCATGCCCAGCCCCTTGAGCCGGTCGGGCACCTCCGCGCAGAGCTGCGCGGTGGCCTCGTTCACCCACCGGGCCAGTGACATCCCGTCCCCGGCCGGGAGGTCGTAGCGCAGCAGCGGCGGCATCGGGCTGAGCACCTCGACATCGACCCCGGAGGCGTCCTGCTCGGCGATGCGCCGTTCGGCGTCGAAGAAGGCATCCCGGGCGGTGAACCGCATCGAGCCGAAGACCAGCGTGCGTGCGGTGTCACCGTCGACCGGTTCCATCCGGGGGAAGCACTCCGGCGCGTCGGCCGGGTAGTCGCGGGGCAGCAGGTGGGCGTGCGCATCGACGAGCACGGGTGCCTCCTCAGGCGGGCAGGTTGGGGTGGACCGACACGTGCACCGGGAGCTCTCCCGGCACCTCGCCGGCGAGGGTCTCGATGGCCAGGGCGGTGTCGTCCAGGCCGAAGGTGTGGGTGTGCAGCTTCTCCAGCGGGAACCGGCCGGACTCGATCAGCGCGATGGCCGCCTCCTGGCCGGCGAAGTCGACGCCGAACGCGCCCTTCACGACGAGCCCGCGGTTGATGATCAGGTCGGTGCTCAGCGGGATCTCCCGCCCGCCCTTGAGCCCGGCGAGCACCACGGTGCCGCCGAACCGGGCGACCTTCAGCGCGTCGGTGACCGGCCCGGCGGCCATCGGGGTGAGCTCCAGGACGACGTCGGCCATCTCGCCGTCGGTGATCTCCCGGACCCGCTCGACGACGTCCTCGCCGTCCTCCCCCACGACCACGGTGTGGTCGGCGCCGAACTCGCGGGCCAGCGCGAGCTTGTGCTCGTCGGCGGCCAGGCCGGTGACGATCACCGTGCCGGCGCCCGCGGCCTTGGCCGCGATCACCGAGGCGATCCCGCGCTGGCCGGCGCCGAGCACCACGACGGTGTCGCCGAGGCCGATGCCGCCCAGGTGGACGGCCCAGCGGACGCCGGCGCCCAGCGGGTTGAACATGACCGCGATCTCCGCGGGGATGGTCTTGTCGATCTTGTGCAGGACGGAGTTGGGCGTCAGGTACAGGTGCTCGGCGAAGCCGCCGAACAGGCTGGGCGCCACGTCGACCCCGGTGACCCCGTGACCCAGGGTCCGGTTCGGGCAAGCCTGGTAACGCCCGGTCAGACACTTCTCGCACGCCCGGCAGGGGACGATGACCTCCAGCGCGACGCGGTC
Source organism: Modestobacter sp. SYSU DS0290 (assembly GCF_054050955.1). NCBI lineage: Bacteria > Bacillati > Actinomycetota > Actinomycetes > Geodermatophilales > Geodermatophilaceae > Modestobacter > Modestobacter sp. SYSU DS0290. Next base: position 7,990 of record NZ_JBJHAI010000013.1, on the reverse strand, counting down.
GCCGACCTGCACGCCCCAGCGCTCGGCGGCGCGGTCACCGATCTCCTCGATGATCCCCATCGGCTCGTGACCGGGGATGAAGTCGCCCCGGCCCATCGACATGTGGCCCTTGTAGGTCTCCACGTCGCTGCCGCAGATGCCGTTGGCCTCCACGCGCAGCAGACCGTCGTCGGCGCCGATCACCGGCCGCGGGAAGTCCCGCAGCTCCATCTTCCGGGGGCCGGTCTGGACCACCGCGCGCACGCTGTCGCTCATCGCTCTCCTCGAGCTCGGCCGGCGCGAGGGCGCGCCGGGTGACCGGTGCCGCCCGGGAGGAGCCGGGCGGCACCGGACGTGGGTGGGGCATCCGGCTGGGGTCGGTCGGCGGAGGGGTCAGTCCTCGTGGACGATGACGCCGCGGATGTTCTTGCCGTCGTTCAGGTCCTGGTAGGCCTGGTTGACCTCGTCCAGCCGGTACTTGCGGGTGACCAGCTCGTCGAGCTTGAGGTCACCGGCGCGGTACAGGCCCAGCAGCTTCGGGATGTCGTAGAGCGGGTTGCAGTCCCCGAAGAGCGCGCCGCGGACCTGGCGCTGGTAGCCGATGAGGGCGCCGGCGTGGAAGTGCACGGCCTTCTCGGTCAGATGGCCGACGGCGGTGATGGTGACCTTGCCGCCCTTGCCGGTCATCGCCACCGCGGAGTTCACGATCTCCTCGGTGACCACGCCCGGGGTGAGGATGGCGTGGTCGGCCAGCTGCCCCCACGTCGTCTCCACCACGAAGTCGTGCGCCTCCTTCGCCGAGGCGAAGGTGTGCGTGGCGCCGAAGACGGTGGCCATCTCCCGCTTGAACTCCACCGGGTCGACGACGACGACGTTCTTGGCCCCGGCGTACCGGGCGCCCTGCACGGCGTTGCTGCCCACCCCGCCGGAGCCGAAGACGACGACGGTGTCCCCGGGCTTGACGCCGGCGGCGTAGACCGCCGAGCCCCAGCCGGTGGGGACGCCGCAGCCGACCAGGCTGGCGACCTCGAAGGGGATGTCGTCGGCCAGCGGCACGCAGGCCCACTCCGAGACCACCGCGTACTGGGAGAAGGTGCCCAGCGAGCAGAACCCGCCGAGGTCCTCGTCGCCGAGGTGGAAGCGGAAGGTGCCGTCGAGAAACATGCCGCTGCCGGCGTTCAGACCCTTGACGCACATGTTCTGGTGCCCGGTGGAGCAGGGCCGGCAGGCGCCGCAGGCGGGGATGTAGGAGCAGATCACCCGGTCACCGGGCTTGACCCGGCGGACGTCGGGGCCGACCGACTCGACGATCCCGGCGCCCTCGTGGCCACCGACCATCGGGAAGCGCACCGGGGCGTCACCGGCGGTGATGTGGTCGTCGGAGTGGCAGAGCCCCGAGGCGGCGAACTTGACCCGCACCTCGTGCGACCTGGGCTCGTCCAGCTGGAGGTCGACCATCTCCCAGCCGATGTGCGGCCCGCGGGCGATGGCGGCGTGCGTGGTGATGCTCATCGGGATGCCTCCCTGAGGGGGTGGACTGGAGTGGGGAGGTCAGGCACCGGTGCCGCGCAGGGAGACGGTCTTGACCTGGGTGTAGTCCAGGACGGCGTCGGCGCCCATCGTGCGGCCGAAGCCGCTGCGCTTGTAGCCGCCGAACGGACCGCCGATGACGCCGGCGCCGAGCGCGGCGTTGACCGCCACCTGGCCGGCCTGCAGGCCGCGGGCGAACCGGACCGCCTGGCCGACGTCGTTGGTCCACACCGAGGCGACCAGGCCGTAGTCGGTGCCGTTGGCGACCTGGAGGGCCTCCGCCTCGTCGGCCACCGGGGTGACGCCGAGGACCGGCCCGAAGATCTCCTCCTGGTGGATCCGCATCGCCGGGTCGACGTTGTCGAACAGCGTGGGCTCGACGAAGAAGCCGCGCTCGTACTGCTCACCGGAGGGGCGGCCGCCGCCCAGCACCAGCTCGGCGCCCTCCTCCCGGCCCAGCTGCATGTACGTGAGCACCCGCTCGTGCTGCTTGGCGTTGATCAGCGGGCCCATGTTGACCTGCTCGTACCAGGGGCCGACCTTGACCTTCGACATCTGCTCGGCCAGGCGCTGCACGACCTCGGCGTGGATCGAGCGCTCGACCACCACGCGGGAGCCGGCGGCGCAGATCTGGCCGGTGTTCATCGTGATGCCCATGGCGATCGCCGGGATGGCGGCGTCCAGGTCGGCGCCGGCCAGGATCACCTGCGGGGACTTGCCGCCCAACTCCAGATGCAGCGGGGTGAGGTTCTTCGCGCAGGCCGCCATCACCATGGCGCCGGTGTCCGGTGAGCCGGTGAAGCTCATCCGCCGGATCCCCGGGTGGGCGGACACCGCGGCACCGGCCTCGTGGCCATAGCCGGTGACCACGTTGACCACGCCCGGCGGGATGCCCGCCTCCAGGGCCAGCTTGGCCAGCGCCAGGGCGGTCAGCGGGGCGTCCTCGGCCGGCTTGATCACGATGGTGTTGCCGGCGGCGATGGCCGGGCCGACGTCGTTGACGAACATCGGCGCCGGGGCGTTCCACGGGATGACCGCGCCCACCACGCCGTAGGGCTCGCGCAGGGTGAGGCCGATGGCGTCGGGGGTGTAGGTCGGCAGGGACAGGCCCTGCACCTTGTCGGCCTGACCGGCGACGAAGTTCAGGATCCGGGACATCGGCGGCGGGCCCCAGCTGGGCCGGCCGACCTCCTGGGACTCCAGCTGGTCCAGCTCGGTGGTGTGCTGGTCGATCAGCTGGGCCCAGCGGAAGAGCAGCGCGCCGCGGGCGGTGGCGTTGGTGTCCCGCCAGGCGGGGAAGGCCGCCTCGGCCGCGCGCACGGCGGCGTCGACGTCCTCGGCCCCGCCGCGCGGGACCCGGCCGAGCACCTCACCGGTGGCGGGGTTGATGACGTCGATGGTCTGCCCGCCGGCGGCGGGCACCCAGTCGCCGCCGATCAGCTGGGCGTCGTCGATGAGCAGGGGCGAACCGGCCTGCGGGCCGGGAGGAGCGATCGTCATGTCCGGTTCCTTCAGTGCTCGTGGATGATCACGCCGCGGATGTTCTTGCCGTCCAACATGTCCTGGTAGCCCTGGTTGACGTCCTCGAGCCGGTAGGTCCGGGTGATCAGCTCGTCGAGCTTGAGGTCGCCGGTGCGGTACAGGCTCAGCAGCCGGGGGACGTCGAACAGCGGGTTGCAGGCGCCGAAGATCGCGCCCTGGATGCGCCGCTGGTAGCCGATGAGGGCGCCGGGGTGCTCGTTCACCCAGCCGTTGCCGACCGCGGTGACGGTGACCTGGCCGGCCTTGCCCACCACCTGCAGCGCGTCGGCGATGACCTCGTCGTGGAGGACGCCGACGGTGATGATCGCGTGGTCGGCGAGCTCGCCCCAGGTGACCTCGTTGACGAACTCCTGGGCCTCCTTCGCCGTGGCGAAGGTGTGGGTGGCGCCGAAGACGGTGGCCATCTCCCGCTTGAACTCGACCGGGTCGACGACGACGACGCGCTGGGCACCGGCGAACCGGGCGCCCTGCACCGCGTTGCTGCCGACGCCGCCCGCGCCGTAGACGACGACGGTCTCCCCGGCGCGCACGCCGGCGGCGTGCACCGCGCTGCCCCAGCCGGTGGGGACGCCGCAACCGACCAGGGAGGCGACCTCGAAGGGGATGTCCTCGGGGATCTGGATGACGCTGTACTCGCTGACGACGGCGCGCTCGGAGAAGGTGCCGAGCACGCAGAGGCCGCCGAAGTCCTCGCCGTTCTGGTGGAACCGGAACGTGCCGTCGGGGAACTCCCCGGTGGAGGCGTTCTTGCCCTCGTCACAGAGGTTCTGCCGGGCGGTGGAGCAGTAGCGGCACTTGCCGCAGGCCGGGATGAAGGAGCAGACGACGTGGTCGCCGACCTTCACCCGGGTCACGCCCTCACCGACGGCCTCGACGATGCCAGCGCCCTCGTGGCCACCGACCACGGGGAAGCGCATCATCGCGTCGCCCTTCTGGATGTGGTCGTCGGAGTGGCACAGCCCTGCGGCCATGAACTTGATCCGGACCTCGTTGGCCTGGGGCTCGTCGAGCTCGAGCTCGGTGATCTCCCACGGCTTGCCCGGCTCCCGACAGACCGCGGCGCGTGTGGTCATGCTCATCTGGGGCCCCTTCCGTGCTGACGACTGGTGGTACGGGCGCTGGCCGGGGGGCGAGAGCCTCGCTGACACCCGGGGCGAGGCCCGGAGCCGATGGGGACACTGCCGCCGCAGACGTGGCGTGGGCCACACGTCATTCCGACCGGCGGAAGACGAGCCGGGCGGACCCCCCGGTCCGCGCGCGGACGCCCCGGGGCCCTGCCTTCCCCCGGGTGGAATACGCCTTCTCGGGTACCGGAGGGCGTCCATACGTTCGACGACGTCCGGGTGACCCTCGACACATCGCCGTCCCGCCCAGTGCGCGGGCCCGCCGTCGGGATCGCACCAGTGCACGAGCCAGCCGCACCACCGGGGACTGGCCTGAGAAGGGGACACGGCGTGATCGACAAGTTCCGCGAGGACGTGTTGTCCGTGGTCGACAGGGTGCCGTCAGGAGCGTCCATCGCGGTCGGCGGCTTCGGCAGCTCCGGCCGCCCGGACCTGCTCCTGGACGCCCTCTGCGAGCTGGGCAAGCGCGACCTGCACGTCTACGTGAACAACGTGGGCCACGACTTCACCGGCGTCGGCAGGCTGCTGCACGAGGGCCGGCTGCGCCGGGTGACGGCGTCCTTCCCGATCCTGCAGGAGTTCTACGACGAGTACTTCGCCGGCAAGGTGGAGCTGGAGCTGGTGCCGCAGGGGACCCTCGCCGAGCGGCTGCGGGCCGGTGGCTCGGGCATCCCCGCCTTCTTCACCCCGTCCGGGGCCGGGACGATGCTCGCCGACGGCACCTTCACGCTGCGGTACTCCCCCGACGGCGGGGTCGCCGAGCACGTGCCGGCCAAGGAGCACCGGCTGATCGACGGGCGCGAGCACGTGCTGGAGACCGGCATCGTCGCCGACTTCGGGATGGTCAAGGCGTACGCCGGGGACCGCAAGGGCAACCTGCGCTTCCGCCTGTCGGCGCGGAACTTCAACCCGCTGGCCGCGATGTCCGGCCGGCACACCTTCGCCGAGGTCGACCGGGTGGTCGAGGTCGACGAGCTGCACCCGGACGACGTCCACCTGCCCGGGGTCTTCGTCGACGACGTGGTCCTGACCAGCCCCGCCCGCACCACCGCCCCTGACGACAGCCGGCTGATCGCGAGGACCCGCTCATGACCGCCACGCAGACCCCGCCGGTGACCGGCCGCACCCGCGAGGGCATCGCCGAGCGTCTGGCGCAGGACCTGCAGGACGGCTTCGTCGTCAACCTCGGCGTGGGCATCCCGCTGGCGGTGCCCAGGTTCCTCCCGCCGGGCGTGGAGGTCGTGCTGCACGCCGAGAACGGGGTGCTCGGCCTCGGCCCGGCCCCCGAGGGGGAGGGCGACGTCGACCTCACCGACGCCGGCAAGCAGCCGATCACGCTGATGAGCGGGGCGGCGATCACCGACTCGGCGATGTCCTTCGCGATGATCCGCGGCGGCCACCTCGACGTCACCGTGCTCGGGGCGCTGCAGGTGTCGGCCGCCGGTGACCTCGCCAACTGGTACGTGCCCGGCCGCAACCCCGCCGTCGGCGGTGCGATGGACCTCGTGGCCGGCACCCCGCAGGTGTGGGTGACGATGGAGCACTGCGACCGCAAGGGCCGCTCGAAGGTCGTCCCCGAGTGCACGATGCCGCTGACCGGCAAGGCGTGCGTCACCCGCGTCTACACCGACCTGGCGGTCTTCCACGTCGTCGACGGCACGCTGCGGCTGGTCGAGTGCGCCCCCGGCGTCACCCCCGCCGACGTCCGCGCGAACACCGAGGCGCCCTACACCGAGGACCTGCGGTCGTGACCTGGACCTCGCGCATCGACCTGGACCGGATCACCGCGATCGACGTGCACACCCACGTGCACCGGTCGGTCTCCGCCCCGCCGACGGCGGGCAGCAGCGCCGACGACATGGGCGCCTACTTCGGCATCGGGTCGATGCCCCAGTACACGCTGCCCGAGCTCGCCCAGTACTACCGGGAACGGGACATGGCCTGCGTCGCCTTCGGCGTGGACAGCATCTCCCAGACCGGGGACGACCTGGTGCCCACCAACGAGGAGGTCGCCGAGCTCGCCGCGGAGCACTCCGACGTGGTCATCCCCTTCGCCAGCATCGACCCCGCCCGGGGCGCCGCCGGCGTCCGCCAGGCGCGCCGGCTGATCACCGACCACGGCGTCCGGGGGTTCAAGTTCCACCCCAACACCCAGGGCTTCCACCCCAACGACCGCAAGGCCTACCCGCTCTACGAGGTGATCGCCGAGCACGGGCTGATCGCGCTGTTCCACACCGGGCAGACCGGGGTGGGCGCCGGCACGCCCGGGGGCGGGGGCATCCGGCTGAAGTACGCCAACCCGATGGACGTCGACGACGTCGCCGTCGACTTCCCGGACCTGGACATCATCCTGGCCCACCCCTCCTTCCCCTGGCAGGACGAGGCGCTGGCCGTGGCCACCCACAAGCCGCGGGTGCACATCGACCTGTCCGGCTGGTCGCCCAAGTACTTCCCGCCCCAGCTGGTCCGGTACGCCAACAGCCTGCTCAAGCAGAAGGTGCTGTTCGGCTCGGACTTCCCGGTGATCACCCCCGAGCGGTGGATGAAGGACGCGGAGACCATCGGCCTGAAGGACGAGGTCAAGCCGCTGATCTACAAGTCCAACGCCGCACGGCTGCTCGGGCTGCTCCCGCCCGGCCGCTGACCCTCCCCTCCCCCGGACAGATCGGACATCTCCCATGCAGGACGTCGAGGGCAAGGTCGCCTTCATCACCGGCGGGTCCAGCGGCATCGGCCGCGGGATCGGGCTCGCCCTGGCCCGCGCCGGCATGACGGTGGTGATCAGCGGCCGCCGCCAGGAGCACATCGACGAGACGACCGCGGAGTTCGCCGCCGCCGGCCTCGAGGTCGACGCGGTGCAGCTGGACGTCACCGACGCGGCCGCGGTGGAGGCGGCGGCCGCCGCCACGGTCGAGCGCCACGGCCGGGTCGACGTGCTGGTGAACAACGCCGGCATCGGGCTGACCGGCCCGGTCATGGGAGCCACGCCCAGCGACTGGGACTGGCTGATCGACGTCAACATCAAGGGCGTCGGCAACGGGCTGCGGGCGTTCGTGCCGCACATCCGGGCGCACGGCGAGGGCGGGCACATCGTCACCACCACGTCGATGGCCGGGCTGCTGCCGATCGTCGCGGGGCTGTACTCGATGACCAAGGCCGCCGTGATCGCGCTGTCGGAGGCGCTGGCGATCGAGCTGGCCCCCGAGGGGATCGGCGTCTCGGCGTACTGCCCGGGGCCGGTGCACAGCAACATCGCCGGCGCCGTCGCCGCCCGCCCGGAGCAGTACGGGGAGAGCGGCTACACCCCTCCGCCGGCGGAGTTCCTCGAGTACGCCAAGACCCAGCCGTACATGAGCTACGTGGAGGCCGGCGAGCGGGTGCTCAACGGGATCCGGCGCGGCGACCTGTTCATCCTCACCCACCCGGAGTTCCGCGAGGGGGTGCGCGAGCGGTTCGAGACGACGCTGGCCGCGTTCCCCGACGAGCCGATCGACGAGGCCCGTGCGGCGGCGATCCCGTTCCTCACCAGCTCGCCGGTCTACGCCCCGGAGAACCGCCTCCCCTCCCCCCGCCTCACCGACCGCGTCGGCAGCTGACCGCCCGCTCCTCAGCCCGCTTTCCACGCCCTGTGTGCGCGTTCCCCGCGCTGCAGGGCGTGGGAAGCGGGCACTCGGCGTGGGAAGCGGCGGTCAGCGCAGCGCCGGGACGGACGAGAGCGGGGGGGGGGGGGGGGGGGGGGGGGGGGGGGGGGGGGCGCGCCGGGGGGGGCGGGGCGGGGGGGGGGGTGGGGGCGGGGGGGGGTGGTGGTCGGGGGT